>DATDGY010000225.1:0-2246 GCA_036521855.1 Candidatus Angelobacter sp. | reverse complement strand
GATTACCAGTTCTCGAAAGTGCCCGTCGATGCACAAACCCCCGTGAATAAACCGCAGTCCGAATCAGGAGAACAAAATTTCGAGAAGCAACGTGCGCTGGGAAGGCAACAGCGTCAAAAGCTTGGCCCCTGGCGTAGAGCGCAAGACTAGGAACACAAATATGCTAGCCCAACTTCCGCAGTTTGAGAGATAAATACCTGTTTTTTCAACGCGGACATGCCTGAGTCTTCACTACACTTGGACCATTTCTAGCGAGCTGGGGAGGCGCAGATAGAGGTGTTGAAGCAGGATCGCCTGATGCTCGGTGGGACGACTGATGCAACGCTTCCGGATCGTCACTCCGTTTCGCGTCGGTAAGACCACGTCGACCAGGGTGATGTCCGCCAACTCCTCGAATACTTTCCGCGGGTCGCCGCCTAACCCGGCGCGTTGACAGAGTTGCGCCAGCGTCTTCCACAACACATAGGCCAGAAAGCACACGAAGACGTGGGCTTTGACTCGTTCCTGTTTCTGATGCCAGATCGGCCGCAGTTGCAGATCCGTCTTCTGGATGCGGAACGCGGCCTCGGCCTCGGTGAGCTGCATGTAAGCACGCCAGAGCTCTTCCGAACTCCAATCGGTCACATTGCTGCGCAATACATAACAGCCCTCACTGAGCCGCGCCCATTCCCGCCAGCGATCCATTTTCTTCCAGTGGCACTTCGCAAAGCCGTCTGCATCTGCATCGATCTGGACTTCAAAAGCTCCCGCCGCTCGTGAGTTCTGGCCCAGGAGTCGCCCCACGCGCTGCCCTACAGCGGCCGGCAGTTGTTTTCGCTTTCCGCAGCTGGCCGCGATTTTCTCCAACCCCTCCTCAATCCGTTTCTCGAACCGCTCATGCATGGCCTGCTCTTTCTCTTTCCTCTGCGCACTCCGGCAGAGAAGAAATAGTTCCTCACCACCAGGAGCTGGACACAAGAGCACCTCCAGGCCTTCCCGTACTTGCTTCCAATCCTTGCTTCGTAACTCCGGTTCGAAGCGTTTCAGCATGCCCTTCGGTGTCCCGACGATGTACCGCCGCTTCGCTTCCTGCAAAAACCTCAAGTTCTCTTCGCTCACCATGCCGCGATCCAGCACCCAGATGCGGTTGGCCTTACCGTACAGCCGTTCGATCCGCTGCACGATTTCTTCCAGCGTGGTCACATCGTTGCGGTTTCCGGCGAACAACTGATAGCCCAGCGGCATACCGTCGCGGCTCACCACCAGAGCGATGTTCACCTGCTTGCAGTCAGGGCGGTGATCGCGCGAATAACCCCGCTGCGCCAGTTCGTTTCGCTTGGCCTCTCCTTCGAAGTACGTGCTGGTGACGTCGTACAACAACAGGTCGTAGTCCAGATCGAACAGTTCTCCCAGCCGATTCTTCAGATGTTTTTCCAGCTCTTCCTTGTGCGGCAGCAGTTGATCCAGAGCGCGGTAGAGCCGGTCTTCATTCACCTTGCTGGCCGGCACGCCCAGCAGATCGCTTAACGCACTGGCTTCATAGAAACGCTCCGCGATATGCAGCTCGCTCGAGGGATGGCACAGCCGGGCCAAGATCAGGATCTGCGCCATCACCGGCCAGGGAATCTCTTCTCGTCCCGTAGCGAGGGTCCGTTCCAGAAAATCAATCAGTCCCACTTGCCGGCACAACTCAAGTCCGAGCCAGGGACCGCCAAAGGCCCGCTCCCGTTCTACCGCGATCCGCTGCAGATCAACTTCTACCCACTGCGGTTCGACGTCCCGGAACAATCCACGCTGAGCAACAGCTGCTGCACCTGCGGCTTGTTGCTGAATGCCCAGACGCCCGGCCGCATCCATCTCGCCGAGGTAGGCCACCACGCGCTGCCGCGGGCCCCGCGACGAGCGATAACTCTCCACCAGAGCCCAGTAGCCGTGGCGCTTGCCATCCTTCTGGCGATAGCAACGACGCAGGTACATGCGTCGATCCTACGAATCGCAGCGCCACTTTCAAGAGGGTTGGTCTTCACTACAAACGCATTCCCGCGCACCACACAACACGTACCGAGAACTCACATTGCACACAGGAATGTTAGGGAATCTCCAGGTGCGAACCGCCCCCAAAATGTGCTCAAAAAATCTTCAAATCACCTCGGACTGCGTAAGCTGGGCTAGCGGGGAATGATTCCTAGTCCGTCATGGCAGAGCCGCTGGCCTCAGCTCCGTGGAGGCGATGGGTAAAATGGCCGCGCCGATAAAAGGCAGGAAAC
>DATDGY010000224.1:0-19366 GCA_036521855.1 Candidatus Angelobacter sp. | reverse complement strand
AGAGCTGAGAGCCGCACCACCGGCACGTCATCGCCGGGAAACTTGTAGGTCTTCAGCAGTTCGCGGACTTCGAGTTCCACCAGATCCAGCAGTTCGGGATCGTCCACCGCGTCGCACTTGTTGAGCGCCACCACGATGCAGGGCACACCCACCTGGCGGGCCAAAAGCACGTGCTCCCTCGTCTGCGGCATCGGTCCATCGGTCGCTGCCACCACCAGGATCGCTCCATCCATCTGCGCCGCCCCGGTGATCATGTTCTTGATGTAGTCGGCGTGACCCGGACAATCCACGTGCGCGTAGTGCCGGTTCGGCGTCTCGTACTCCACGTGCGCCGTGGCAATGGTGATGCCCCGTTCCCGCTCTTCCGGCGCGTTATCGATCGAATCAAATGACCGGAACTTGATCTTGGGGTTGTTCTTCCCCAGCACCTTGGTGATGGCCGCCGTGAGCGTCGTCTTGCCGTGGTCGATGTGTCCAATCGTTCCCACGTTCACGTGCGGCTTGCTGCGGTCAAATTTTTCCTTTGCCATGGCTTCTCCTTCAAACCCTGCCGGTACTCAGTAATAGCGATAGACTTTTTGGTACTTCAGCCGTACTCTCGCGTCAACGCGCTCCAAGCGCTCCAAGTAAAACTCACGCAGCAGAGCCTGGTCGGGCGTGGCTAACGACCGATAAATCTGATCGGCGCTCTTTCCGCAGCCGGCCAAAACCCGGTCCGCCTCTTCCAGCATCCGCAAAGCCATAATCTTTTCGAACTCGCGCGCGCGAACGTCTTTGGCTTCGAGATGCCGGTAGAACTTTTCCAGGGCCGGCGAGCTAAAGATGCGCTCGATCGCGGACCGCAACTGCTCAAAGTCTTCGGCCTTCTGCACCGGAATTTGGGCCTGCTGATATGCCATCCGCGTCATCTGAACCAATCTCAGCTCTTCAAACTCTGGAGCGGGAGACGGGAATCGAACCCGCGACCAACAGCTTGGAAGGCTGTGACTCTACCACTGAGTTACTCCCGCCAACTCCCAAGATTGGTAATTTGTAATTGGTAATTTGCAATTTCCACAGAGCGTCTCCAGCCGCCACTTCCTTCATCCTTCATCGCCGACAAATGGTCGCTACGTGACGAAGATCGAAAAATTACCCCGATTACCAACCGATTACCAATCTGCTCGTTTTCTGGAGCTGATGACCGGGATTGAACCGGTGACCTCTCCCTTACCAAGGGAGTGCTCTACCAACTGAGCTACATCAGCTCGAAACTTCCTCTTTCTCGCGTTCGGCCCGGATACGCTCTGCGTGCCAATGCAGCACGGTGCGCAACACAAACAGCCCTAAGATCGCCAGCGCCACCTGCCGAAGAGTGATATGCAGACCAATCGGCATTTCCGGTGGCAGCGGAATCGGGATGTTGTCGATCGTCAGCCAAATCAGCAGCCCGATTACTGCATACATCGCGAGCGCAACGTAAAACCTCTTTTGCTGTTCCATCGGCTACTCGCGCAAACTTGAAATCCTGGTGCACAGGGGAGGATTCGAACCTCCGTAGCTCCGAAGAGCGGCAGATTTACAGTCTGCTACCATTAACCACTCGGTCACCTGTGCATTTCACCGAGCCCGTTGCCTGGCGACGACACCACAGCTTCGGCGCTGGTATCAAACGGGACGCTCTTGCCCTCGCAAGCAACAGCGAATCAGGAGAACGCGCAAACATACTTCCGCATCAGACGCCAGTGACGTTTGACGGAAAGTCTTCGTGGGTTGCGTTCCGGTTAGAAAAAATACTCCGCGCAGTGCCTTCCCTTGTCCGAAGCGCGCCAGCTACGCGATTCGGGAAACCCGTTGTCCATCTGGAGCTGGCGAAGGGACTTGAACCCCTGACCCTCTGATTACAAATCAGATGCTCTACCAGCTGAGCTACGCCAGCAAGATATCCCCCTTAACTGGGGCAAAGTAAATAAGTTAGCACACTCGGCAATCGGCGTGCAAGGGCGCGAACCTTAGTTCGCCAAGACTTGTCCCTTCCCGGAAAATATCGCCACACCTCAATTGTACCAATTTCCCCTTTCCAATGCCGTTCTCGCTCCGCTGCGGCAAGGTTCAGTGAACTATACTGGTCACTCCCATGCGAAAGTATCGCAAATTACTGATTTCAGTCTTGTTAGTGGCTGCCGTTGGGGCCGCTGTCTGGTATTTTTACGATCGCCGTCGGAACTCTCCCGCCACCGTCCAGATGCTGCCCGAAGGCGACCTGCTTCTCTACGCTGACTTACGGCCGCTGCATCTTTTGCTGAAACAGCCGAATGCGCCACAATTGGAACACGACTACCAGCAGTTTGTGGAGCAGACAGGCATCCAGTTTGAGCGCGACCTGGATGAAGTAGCCATGTCGCGCCGCGACACCGCCGACGGACGCGATGTGGAGTCAGCGGAGATTTTTGTGGGACGTTTCGACTCCGCGCGCCTGAAGGACTATTTGCGAAGGAATTCCGCGCCGACCGAGACTTATCGCGATCTCATGATCTATGCGATTCCCAACGAAGGCCACACGGTTCGCGCCTGCTTGCTGGACGGCTCCCGTGTCGCGGTGACCAACATGGCCTCGGCCGACGCGATGCGCGGGATCATCGATCGCTTGCACGAGTCGAGGCCGGCGTCGTCTCTGCTGGCCGATTATTACAAGCGCGTTCCTTTAGGCAGCCTGGCCTGGATGATCGACCGCATTCCCGCCAATTCCGACGCGCCGCAGTTGCCCGGCGGCTTGAATTTCGGCTTTCTCGAAAACACGGTGGCCGTGGTTTCCCTGCGCTATAACGGCGCTCTGCTTGTCCGAGCCGACGTAGTGGCGCGCAGTGAAGCGGATGCGCACAGACTGCTGGATTCCGCCAACGTGTTACTCGTGATGTACCGGAGCATCTCCGGCTCGCTTGGCGCCAAGGGAAGTGATCCGGACGTGAAGGCCGCCCTGAACAGCATCAGGGTCGAGCAAGAAGCAGATACGGCGATTTTTACGGCTGAATTCTCGGAGAGATTCTTGAAAAAGATCCTGTCGGAAACCCAACTGGACGGCCAGGCCGTTGCGCCGCCTCCCAGCCCTGTTCCTTCACCTCGGTCGCAGCCAAAAGCACGCGGCAAGAAATAGCTCAACCACTCTTGCCCTGGCAGATTTTTCGGGGGAGAGAGAACCAAGGTTTACATCGCGCCGGAAGCTACTTGCTGGGTCAGCGTGAAGAGCAGGTACTTGTGCGGATTGACCGGCGTATTGAAGATTCGCACTTCGTAGTGAAGATGAGGTCCGGTGCTGCGCCCGCTTTGACCAACATAACCGAGCGTGTCGCCGCGGTGCACCTGCTGCCCCTGGCTCACGGCGAAGCCGGAGAGGTGGCCGTACAGGGTACTGATGCCGTTCCCGTGGTCTACCATGACCGTCCGTCCATAGCCGTTCATCACGTCCGCGAACTGGACTATACCGTCCGCGGGTGCGAGGATGCGGGTGCCAATGTCGCTGGAGATGTCCACACCGCGATGGAACGCGCCCTCTCCGCTAAAGGGATCGGTACGCTCGCCAAAGGATCCGGTAATGCGTCCCTGGACCGGCCAAAGGGTTGGCGCCGAGGCCAACCGCATCCAGTCGCGAATACTGACGTCATTGGTTTCGCCCATACCGATTCCGATGGAGGCCGCACCGGTCATGGCGGTATTGCGCAGCGCATAAAACTGTTGCATGGACGCCGCTGCCGGATCGTCGTTTTCAAACGCCGGGTCAGGCCTGAGACCGTAGAGTGCGGAAACCTCGCCCGCCAACGAACTGAGCGACTGCGCCTGGAGCTCGTTCTGGTGAGCGACCTGCTCCATTTGTAGGTACTGCTTCGTCAGGTCGGCTTTCTCATCTCGGAGCTGGTTGTATTTCTGGGTCTTAACCAGCATGCGGGTGTAGGAGCCGGCCATGCCGGTGATGGTCAGCATGCCGATCAGCGCGCCCGCGATGAAGACATACACATAATGCAGTGGGATGGGTATTTTCAGCAGCTCGCCTTCGGCGTTCCGCGCCACCAGCATGATGTAGAAGCGCTTTCGCAAGAAATCAAAGCTCCGTATCTTGAAAAGAGGTTTCCAAGCTAACGCACCGTTAAGACTCTGTCCGGCCGATCCGTCTACGACTGCGCTGCCAAAGCTTGCAGCTGATGAGTTTCTTTTTTTATCCCTGGCGCAGTCGGGGTTTATCCAGGCGGCCAGTGGATATGCGGAATCAGTGGAGTAACCTTAACAAGCCGCTACTTACAATGTCAATAATCCAAAGGCTACCCATCGGTAACCAAGGTTTGGGGCAAAAACCGTAGAAAAGTCCCATTCGCACCCCTGTACTTCTGTCGGCATCGGTATGCTCCCTTTGCTAAGGCGCTTTGTGGCCGGAAAGGCTCGTCCGCAAGCCCGGGCGGCAGCTACCAATTGGGTTTTTCGCTATATTTAAGCTGTCTTGCCGCAGGCCGAACGACAACTGATCGCACGCATCCAGCGGCTGGTCCGTGGACGGGCTGGCCGGGCCGTGGTGCGCGGCATTGGTGATGATTGCGCCGTCTTAAAGGTCGCTCCCGGCCACCAACTTCTGGTTACGACCGACCTGTGTATTGAAGACTTTCACTTTCGCCGCACCTGGCACCCGCCGGCCAGCGTGGGGCACCGCTGCCTGGTGCGCGGGCTAAGCGACATTGCCGCCATGGGCGGAGAGCCGCTGGCCTGCTTCTTGTCTCTGGGCCTGCCTTCACGGCTCTCCCAGAAATGGGTGGATGGGTTCCTGAGAGGCTTCGAGCTGCTTGCGCGACGCTTTGCCGTTCCGCTGGCCGGGGGCGACGTCTCCGCCGCGCCAGCGATCACCGCCGATATCGTTGTCGCCGGCCAAATACCCTCCGGCGAAGCTGTGCTTCGGTCTGGAGCGCGCCCTGGTGACCGCATTTACGTGACCGGAGAGCTAGGCGGCTCGGCAGCGGTGCTGCAGAGGCTGTATGCGGGGAAGCGCGTCACACCGTCCAGATCGGACTGCCACTTCTATCCCCTGCCGCGTCTGGAAGCTGGCCGCTGGTTGCGCCGACGTGGGCTGGCTACGGCCATGATCGACGTGAGCGATGGCCTCTCGGTCGATCTAGCCCACATCTGCCAGGAAAGCCGCGTAGGCGCAAGCATCAACGCGCAGGACATCCCTGTAGCCAAAAGGGCAAACCTGGAGCTGGCCCTGCACGGCGGAGATGACTATGAGCTGCTGTTCACCGCCCCGGCAAAAGCTAAACTTCCAGCCACCGCTGGGGGCGTGAAGCTCACGGCGATTGGGACCATCGTTGATCACGCCCGTTACGCCGGTCAAGTCGGCCACGTCGGTCAGAAAGATTACCTCTCCGCAATACGGATTTTGGGCCAGAATGGGCAAGAGCGGATTCTCGCGCCCCGCGGCTGGCAGCACTTCACCAAAAAAAGGTGACACTCGCCTTGTCTGCGGGATAGAATCGCGTAACTTTTTGAATGCCCGTTCGTAAAGGATGGTATATGAGCAGCTTCACTCCGCCACCACCCGCTCCTGCCCCTGCTAATGCGCCTCTTTCTCCCGAACCGGAGCAGCCCGGACTCTCCGAGCCGGCGCGGCTGATCAATGTCTTCATCGCGCCTCGCAAAACCTTTGAAGATCTTAAGCGCAATTCGAGCTGGTGGGCACCGTGGCTGTTGGGGGCCATCATTGCGCTTGCGTTTGGCGTGGTAGTCGCTCAAAAAATTGACATGGTGCGTTTGACGCGGCAGCAGATTGAGCAGTCGAGGTTGGCGCAGCGGCAAATGGAGCAGCTACCGCCAGAACAGCAAGAGCAGCAGATACGTATACGCGCCACCGGTACGAAGATAGCTTTCTATGTAAGCCCGATCTTCAGCCTGATCGGCGGGCTCATTCTCGCTGCCATTCTTATGGCCGTGTTCAACTTCGGCTTTGCAGCAGAGATTCCCTTCCAACGTGCATTGGCGATCGTCTTCTACTCTTTTCTGCCCAGGGCTGTGTACGCGGCTCTTGTTGCCGTCAGCCTCTTGCTGAGCTCCGATCCGAACTCGATTGACATAACCGTCAACCCAATGCCCACAAATCCCGGCTTCTTCATGGATCCCCAGGGAAACAAATTTCTGTATTCGTTGATATCCAATTTGGACTTGTTTGCGTTATGGTCGGTGGTCCTTCTCGGTCTTGGATTTGCAGCGGCTTCATCGAATCGGAAGCTTAGCGCCCGTACTGGAATCACAACTATGCTGGTGATTTACGCGGTCGTGATTCTCATAGGCGCAGGCTTCAAGGCCGCCCTCTAAACTTGATTTCGTTGAGCCAGTCGGGCTTTGAAATCAGCCATTTAGCCGTGTAAATCCGCAGCTCGCAACTTGCCGCTTAGGTGAGTGCACCGCGTGTATGTTCTAATAATCTTTTCATCCATGCCAGCCTCGAACACCATAAGGCGCCGGCTCAAGGCCGCGCGCCGCACACTGCGCGAACTCAAGATGATCGCGAAGGGACTGCTTTCGACGGATCACCCCATCCAGGTGCACATCATCCCCATGCGGCGCTGCAATCTCTCCTGTACCTATTGCAATGAATACGATGATGTATCCGATCCGGTGCCGCTCGAGGAGATGTACCGCCGCATCGATAAGCTGGCCGAGCTGGGCACCACGCTGGTGACCATCAGCGGCGGTGAAACTCTGTTGCATCCCCAGCTAGACGACATTATTCGCCGCATTCGCCGTCGCGGCATGATCGCCGCGCTGATTACCAACGGTTACCTGCTGACCCCGCAGCGCATCCAGCAGCTCAACGATGCCGGCCTGGACCATCTGCAGATCTCCATTGACAACGTCCAGCCGGACGAGGTCTCCAAGAAATCACTCAAGGTCCTGGACAAGAAGCTGCAATGGCTGAAGGAGCACGCCGATTTTCACGTCAACATCAACTCCGTGATCGGCGCCGGAGTCAAGAACCAGTGGGACGCGGTTACCATCGGCAAGCGCGCGGTAGAGCTGGGATTCACTTCGACCGTGGGCATCATCCATGACGGCAGCGGCCAACTCCGTCCACTGGACGCGGAGGCGGAGAAAGTCTTCGCTGAGATGAAGAAGCTGGGCAAGACCAGCTATGCCCGCTTCAACCAGTTCCAGGACAACATCGCTCTGGGCAAGCCCAACTACTGGCGCTGCCGTGCCGGGTCCCGCTATCTCTACATCTGTGAGGACGGCCTGGTGCACTATTGCTCGCAGCAACGCGGTTACCCGGGAATCCCGCTGGCCGAATACACCACGGCCGATGTCCGCCGTGAATTCCGAACCGAGAAATCATGCGCGCCCAATTGCACTGTCTCGTGCGTTCACCAGACCTCGCTGGTGGATTTCTGGCGGGCGCCGCAAGGGTTGGCGTCGCATAGCGTATTCCGGCCTGTCACGCCAGATAGCGATCTGGTCCAGATCCAGCCGCAGTCGGAAGAATCGGTCATGGGCGACTAGCCTTGTTTCATCGACGCTGCGGACAAAGCCGGGTGGAGCAGGTGTTTAAACGGAGACTTGCGTTCGAAGCGGTGAAATAGCAAGCCTTCAGGCTCTGAGGCAGTGCTCACACGCAGAAACGGGTCTGCTCTTCGCCATCATTCATCCTCAATCTTTCGCCAAGGAGTGGCGGAGCGCCGCGCGCGCCAGAATGCGCGTGGAGTCGAGCGTAGGCAGTGAGGACACCTCGTCGCTGACCAGCAGCGGAATCTCAGTGCAGCCGAGGACTACGGCGTCGCAGCCCCGGGACTTGAAGTCGTCGATCACCTGCTGGAAGTAGCGCAAGGCTTGCGGGGTCTCTAGCCCGCGCACCAGCTCCTCAAAAATGATGGTGTTCATCGTCTCCCGCTGTTCCTCGCTGGGCCGCAGGAGCCGATTCCGAGCGCAGCCAGCTTCTCGGGGTAGACCCCGCTGTTCACGAGGAACCTGGTTCCGGTCAGGCCCAGCTTCTTGAAGGCGCGGCGCTGGGCCTCTTTGCCGACCTCTTCGGCGATGTGCAGCCAGGGCAGCGGCGAGCGCGGCAGAACATAAGGCAGAGCGGCATGAATCGTGTTGTCCGGGCCAACAACGAAATCCGCTCCCGCGTGCTGGAGCGTCTCCACAGACCGCAGCATGATCTCGGCTACAGCCTTCCAATCCTCGCCATGGGCTAGGTGCTGCATGTAGTCGGCAAGGGCGATGGTGTGCAGCGTGATTTCCGGATGCGCGTGCTTGCCCATCAGCGGTTCGGCCTCCAGGCAAATGGTTCGGTAACAGAGGGCCCGATGTGACGGGTCATTCCAGCGAATCGATCTGATGGAGGTAGCGCAGTTTTTTTTCCACCGGCAGGAACGAAGCTTCGAAGGAATTACGCGCCAGTTCGCGCAAGTGGTCCCGGGAAAAGCCGAGCTCTTGCTCCGCCACTTCGTACTCGCGGCAGAGCGACGTCTGGAACATAGCGGGATCGTCAGTGTTCAGGGTTACCATCAAGCCGCCGTCAAAAAACTGTTTCAGCGGATGCTCGCGGACCTGCGCACAGAGACCGGTGCGCACGTTGCTCGAAAGACAAACCTCCACCGCGACCTGCTTGCGCGCCAGCACTTCCTGCAGCTCCTGGTCGTGGGCGATCGCCAAGCCGTGGCCAATGCGCTCGGCGCCGATATTCAGAGCGCCCCACACGGACTCCGCTCCTGCGGTTTCGCCGGCGTGGGCGGTTAGGCGCAGACCCTGGCCGGCGGCCTTCTTGTAAAGTTCCTGGAACCACTCCGCGGGTCCGCGGCGTTCGTCGCCGCCGATGCCGATGCCGACAACGTTGCGTTCGCGCAGATTCGCCGCCAGGGCAAAAACCTCGCCGGCGGGCTCAGAACCGAAGTGGCGCACTGCGTCAAAGAGCCAGAGCAGCGAAACGCCGAAGTCGCGCTGCCCGCGCTCGCGCCCGCGCTCCATGCCCTCAAAGATGGGCGCAAAGTCCTGGCCGCGCCAGAGGATCACGCCCACGCTCACGTAGACCTCGGCGTGGACCACGTTCTGCTGGCGCAGCTTCTGCAACAAGCGGTAGGTAACTAACTCGTAATCTTCCGGCGTGCGCAGGCGTTCGGTCACCGATTTGAAGGCCAGCAGAAAGCCGTTGAAGTCTTTGTAGGCGTAAAGCTGGCGCACGTCTTCTTCGCTGAGCACGTTGCCGCTGCCGCTGATGTCGTAACGGTTGTTTTCCGTGGGCAGAGGCGTGTTGTGGCGGCGGCTTAACTCCGCCAGCGTCAGCGGCTCGACGCTGCCTTCCAGATGCAGATGCAACTCCGCTTTGGGCAGGGACTGGATGAACGACCTGGAGGTCATCCGATCATCCTTGACTGCTGGCGGCAAGGTTCTTGGGGGCAAATTCGCTGTGGCGGCGGCTGTAGGCAAAATAGATGACCATGCCAATGGCCAGCCAGACGAAGAAGCGGATCCATGTGATCACCAGCAGCCCCGACATCAAACCCAGGCAGAGCAGCACCGAGATGATGGGGAATAGCGGCACCATGGGAACGCGGAAACCGCGCGGCCGGTCAGGTTGTCGTTTGCGAAGAAAGATGACTCCCAGGGAGACCAACAAGAACGCAAAGAGCGTGCCGATATTGGACAAGTCGGCTGCATCCGGCACATCTACCAGGCCCGCAGGCAGGCCGACTGCGGCTCCGGCAATCCAGGTCGACCAGTGCGGCGTCTTGAACTTGGGATGAAGCGCGGAGAAGAGCTTGGGCAGGAGGCCGTCACGGGACATGGCAAACCAGATGCGCGTCTGTCCGTACTGAAAGACCAGCAGGGAAGAGATCATTCCCATCAGGGCGCCAATGATGATGACGTCGCGAAAGCCCACATTCGCTCCCAGTTGCTTAAGAGCATAGGCCACCGGGGCGTTAGCCGCCTCCACGTTGCTCCCGCCGAAAGTGCTGTATTTCATCATCCCTAGCAACACCAGCGCCACGCCGATGTAGAGAACTGTGCAGACGATCAGCGAGGCAATGATCCCGAACGGGATATCGCGCTGGGGCGTTCTCGCCTCTTCTGCCGCGGTCGAGACCGAATCGAAGCCGATGTAGGTGAAAAAGATGATGGCGCCGCCGGAAACAACGCCGGCGAAGCCCATGGGCGCAAAAGGATGCAGGTTAGAAGAGTGCGCCAGCATGCCTCCCACCACCAGAAAAACAAGGATGGCGCCGATCTTGATGGCCACCATGATGTTGTTGGCCCTCGCCGATTCGCGTATGCCCCACACCAGCAGTACTGTGAGGACAAAAATCACCAGGAATGCCGGGAAATTAAAATAGGATCCCGTCCATCCATTGCCGTTCCAAACCGGGGTCGACCACTTGTCGGGAATGACCATGTGAAATGTGGCGAGCTGGTCCTTGAGGTAACTGCCGAAGCTGATCGCCACGGCAACGTTGCTGACGGCATATTCGAGAATGAGGTCCCAGCCGATAATCCAGGCGATCAGCTCGCCCATAGTGGCGTAGGTGTACGTGTAAGCGCTGCCGGCGATGGGGATCATCGAAGCCAACTCGGCGTAGCACAATCCCGCGAAGCTGCAGACGACGGCCACCAGCAAAAAGGAGATAGCAATCGCCGGACCCGCCGCCGGACGCCCGTGCATCAAAACACCGGAGAGGCTCCCGTGCTGAACCAGGTTGAGCGCCACGTCGAGCACTTGGGCCTTGAAGATGGAAGGCACTTCGGCATACTCGCCGGCAGCGGCAGTGCCGGTGAGCACAAAAATGCCGGACCCGATGATCGCCCCAACTCCCAGCGCGGTAAGCGACCAGGGCCCCAGCGTCTTCTTCAGGCGGTTTTCCGGCCGCTCCGAATCGGCGATCAGTTTGTCGATGGACTTCTTGGCAAAGAGTTGGCTGGCCAGAAAGGCCTCCTTGAGTGCAATGTGGAATAGGCCGAAGCCCAGCCGCAGAAGCTAAGCTCTACGGCCGGAATCGCGCCGATTACCGCTTGGCTTGGCCTCGGGCCATCTTTTTCACCTTGGGCTTTTTCGACCCGCGCGCGTACGTGCGCGGTTTCTTGGGCGCCTGCTTCTTGCGCGCCGCTCGCTTGGCTTTCTTGCGTTCTTCGTTGCTCAGTGCTTTGGTGTTTGCCATTGGGTCCTTATCCTAAGAATGTATGTCTACGCTTGCTCCAGCTGTGCGTACTTCTCAACCAGCTTTTTCAACCCGAACCGTGGAAATTGTACCGTAAGCTTGGCGTTTTCTCCGTCGCCTTCCCTCCGGTACACCACGCCTTCACCGTACTTAGGATGGCGCACGCGCTGGCCGGGCCAGAAGGCTGATTTGCCCGCTTTTGTCTTTTCTGCTCCGGCCGCGATCTGCGCTACAGGGAACTTCTTGCCCCGCGAGGCGAAAAATTCAGCGATGTTCTCGATGGAATTGTACTTGGGCCCGGAATATCCGCCACTCGGTTGTTTCTTGGGCGGCGCGGCGTAGCTGGAACCAACGCTCTGGTCTTCGTCTTCATAGCTATAGTGGGCCGCGGCGTCATCCGAGCCGGCCTTTGACACCGTACGGCCGGAGCGTGGCGAGCCAACGTCGTCCATTAACTGCGACGGGACTTCTTCAAGAAAACGCGAAGGCATGCTGGCATCCGGCATATCCGTTCCGTAGCGGCGGCGGAAGCGGGCCTGGGTCAGCACCAACTGGTCCATGGCGCGGGTCATGCCCACGTAACATAGGCGGCGTTCTTCCTCCATCTGGTCGGGATCGTTGAAGGTTCGCGAATGCGGGAACAGGCCCTCTTCCATGCCGATGACAAAGACCAGGTTGAACTCCAGTCCCTTGGCGGAGTGCAGGGTCATCAAGGTGACGCGTCCGCGGGGGTCGTAGGTGTCCACGTCGCTGACCAGGGCGGCGTGGTCCAGGAATTCGGCCAAGGTCTCGCCACGATCGCGGGAATCCATGGCCGCGTTCACCAGTTCGCGCAAGTTCTCAATGCGGGCAAAAGAATCCGGCGTGGCTTCTTCCTCCAGTTGCTTGATATAGCCGGTGCGGTCGATCAGGAATTTGAGGATCTCCGGGACCGTAGCCGCGCCCCCGGGAGCGCGGAAGCCGGCAACGGCTTCTGTTCCGTTCTGCACCGTGTCCTCAGCGTTGGCGCCGAAATCGAAGGCGATGTTCTCGTTCAATTCTTCGCGCCCAGCCGGGGCATTCGCGGTAATGTCGGAGGAATCCTGCGTCAGCGCCGGAGGCGCGGGATGAGTTAGCCCAGGGCGTAAGCCCTGGGTGGCAGTCGAAATATCGTCCGAGCCCCGGAGGGGCGACATACCTTCTTCGTTCGCTGCTGTCTCGCCCACCCGCTCCACGAAGGTGCCGGCGAGCATGGCCCGCGCGTCGTCAATGATCTGCTTGAACCCAATAAGGGCAGCGCAGGCCCTGGCCGGCAAATGCTTTCTTTCCAAAACCTCTGCGATGCCCGACCACAAAGAAATCCCCGTTTCCAGCGACAGACTCTCCAGAGTCTTCACCGTGTTCTTGCCGATGCCCCGCGCCGGCGTATTGATCACACGCAGAAGGGCGACTGAATCCTGGGGATTGTTGATCAGCTTCAGATAGCCGATCATGTCTTTGATCTCGGCGCGCTCGTAGAACGAGAACCCTCCCACCACCTGGTAAGGAAGCTGGTAGCGGCGCATAGCCTCTTCCATCAGGCGCGACTGCGAGTTGATGCGGTACAGCACGGCCACGCGCGCTTTGTCCGCGCCCTCTTCGGCGGCTTTCTTGAGATACCGCGAAATCGAGTCGGCGACAAACAGCGATTCGTTCTCGCCGTCGGGGGCTTCGTAGTAGCCGATGCGAGCGCCGCCTTCGCACGCCGTCCACAAAGTCTTCCCCTTGCGTTTGACGTTGTTGGCCACCACCGCCGAGGCGGCCTCCAGAATGAACTGAGTGGAACGGTAGTTCTGCTCCAGCCGGATCACGCGGGCCTCGGGAAAATCCTGCTCAAACTCCAGGATGTTACGGATATCGGCGCCGCGCCAGGAGTAAATCGATTGGTCTTCGTCCCCGACCACGCACACATTGTGGCGCGCACCGGCCAGCAGCTTGATCAGTTCGTACTGGGGACGGTTCGTGTCCTGGTATTCGTCGATGAGCAGGTACTCGTAGCGCCGCTGGTAGCGCTCGCGGACCTCTCCCGACGCCTTGAGCAGCCGCACCGTCTCCAGCAGCAGATCGTCAAAATCGAGTGCGTTGGCCTTGCGCAACTCTTTGCGGTAGGCCTCAAAAATGTGTGCGACCTTTTCCGTAAGCGGATCGGCAGATTGCAAGTACATCTCCTGGGGATCGAGCATGTGGTTCTTGGCCCAGGAGATGCGCGCGAGCACGGCCGAGGGCTTGAGCTGCTTGTCGTCGATGCCCAGGCGGCGCATCACGGCCTTGACCACGGACTGCTGGTCGGCTTCGTCGTAGATGGCAAAGTCTTTCTTGTGTCCCACGCCGCCGATCCTCAGTGCTTCAATGTCGCGCCGCAGCACGCGCACACAAAATGAATGAAACGTGGAGATGAGCGGCTTGCGCAGCGAGCGTCCGCCCAGCAGGTGATCGACTCTTTCCGCCATCTCCGCCGCGGCCTTGTTGGTAAAAGTCACGGCCAGAATGGAATCCGGGGCCACGCCCAGGTTCTCAATCAGGTGGACAATCCGGTAGGTGATCACGCGGGTTTTGCCGCTGCCGGCGCCGGCCAGGATCAGCACCGGTCCCTCGACGGCCTCTACCGCCTCTCGCTGCCGGGGATTGAGCTGGTCGAGAAGGTTCATAGGAATCGGGTGATCCGGTGATCGGGTGATCGGGAGATCGGGCGAGCAGCGATCAGTTTGAACCCCAACCCTGGCGCCTTGGCGCCGCACGAGGCCGGGTCGAAGTGGAGAGCCAGACCATGTTGCATTCCGATCACCGGATCACCCGATCACCCGATTTTTGCACTCCTCACACTGGCACATCTCACGCAGGTAGTCCCAGGAGTAAATGCCGCTGGAGTGGCCGTCATTCCAATGGAAGTTCAACGCATAGCGCCCGACGGGTTTGACCTCCGTGGGCTTGACCGGCGCCTTGTACATAGGCAGTAGCGAGGGCGCGGCCTTCACCGGCTCGCCGGCCTTGCGATTGTGACCGTTGCGGTCTTCCGTGCAGGTGGCGCACGGACATGCATCCCGCAGCCACTGAAAGGTGTAATGGGTACGGTGCCCGTCGTCCCACTCGATGTCCACACCGGTGCCGGTGGTGATGTTCACCTTCACGGATTTTGGGTTCACGGGGGACATCTATCCAGTATAAAGCCCTCGCGCTTCAGGGGAGAGGATCGCGGAAACTGCAATTGGCCAGATCCGCCTTCATCCGCGCAAATCAGCGGTAAGGGCCTTGCAGTTTCGGCCCCGCTCACGCTCCCAGCATCCCCGCCAGCTCCTCAAAGTCCTTGGCCACAAAATCCCAGTCCGACTCGGCTTTGAAATCGCGAGACTGTCGCGGGCCATACTCCGTGGGTCGGGCCACGAAGGCGGTCTTGAAGCCGTGCTGGCGAGCTGCGGCCAGATCATAGTTATGGGCGGCTGCGAGCATGATGTTCGCAGGCGATGTCTCGAGCAACTCGGCCGCGCCCAGATAGACCTCCGGGGCAGGCTTGTAATGGCGGAACAGGTCGGATGACAGGATTACGTCCCAGGGCAGACCGGCGTACCTAGCTATGTCAGCGAGCAGGCGCATACCGCCGTTGGAGAGCGTGCCGATGATGTACTTGCCCTTGAGCCTTGTGAGGCCTGCTACGGAATCGGGCCAGGGATCGAGGAAGTGCCAGCCCATTACGAGTTGTCGCCGCTGCACACCATTGAGCGAGCTTAGTCCGCGTCGAGGGAGCAGCTTGTCCAATGACTCGCGGTGCAAATGTTCCAGGCTGGTCCAGGGCCGATCTCCCGAACGCACCGATTGCATCGCCGGCTCATACTCGGCACGCCAGTCATCGGCAAGGGCAGCCCAGTCGGCCTCAAGGCCATTGGCGCGGCCGAAGCCGCTAAACCGGCGGATCAAGCTGCTGCGCCAGTCAACCACGGTCCCGAGGACGTCGAAAAGCGAGGCTTCAATCGCCATGGCACCAGTCTAGCAATGGAGGCCGGTGTTCGCGTTTGCCAAGCGATGTATCTTCCTGTAAAATCAGCCTTTAATCACACGCTCTGAAAGCTTCTGAAAAGCCCTTCTGAGTCAAGAATCTGGGAGCTACCTGAAATGGCACGAGTTTGCGACATCTGCGGCAAAGGGCCGCAATTTGGAAACAAGATCAGCCACGCTCACAACCTAACCAAGCGGCGCTGGAACGTGAACCTGCGCCCGGTGCATGCGGTGATCAACGGCGCCAGCAAGCGCGTGCGCGTGTGCACCAATTGCCTGAAGTCGGGCAAGGTGAAAAAGGCGTCGTAACTACAGTCTCGACGCGGATCTATCCAAAGGCCTCCTCGAATAGGAGGCCCTTTTTACACTACCTTGCCTAAAACCTGAGCACGACCCCGCCGCCGGCCAGGATGGTGAAGGCCACTCTGGTTGCCGCTGCCTGTGAACCCGCCCGGGATAGCGCCCGCTAGACCAAAATTGGGATCGCCGGTAACGAAATCACGCACTTCGCCGCGAAGCCCCAGAAATCGAATTCCGGTCTTGAAATCCAGGCCGCCACCGTAGTCGATTGCGCCTTTATTGGTGGCGCCGTTGCTAAGCGAGTAGTGCGCCCAGCCTCCACCCAGCGAAACAAACGGCGCGATCGGCGCCCCGGGCAACAGCTTCAGCCGGAAGCCCGGGGTCACATAGGTGGAAGACATGTGAGCAAAGACCACCGACGGTGCGGTGGAGAGGTGTAGGGTCTGCGAGGGTATGCCTGCCACCGGAATCTCAAAATACAGCGCGGCCACCTTCGCATTCAACAACTGGAGGCCCAGGTTGCCTTCAAGGAAAACCTGGTGACTGGTCTGCACGGTGCTGATGAACGTGGGTGATGCCGGGCACGGCGGGAGCAAGCAAGGAACGGCAAACGTAGCGGTGGAATCGGATACGAACGAAGCTCCGACGACGAAGGCAGCATCGGCTTTTTGAGCCAAAGCGGCCCGGGAAAGTGCGGCTACAAAAACTAACAGCGCAAAGACAAAGCGTTTCGCCAACAATGGGTCCTCCGCAAGCAAGAACTTGATCGGCGCGGCGGCAAGCGATTTCACCGCAATCGATGGACGAAAAGGCGCTCTGCTGAAAAACAGGTTAGCACGATTGGAGATGCAACCAAACGTAACCTCCGGTCACGGGCTCGCGGCTAGAACTTGAATACAACGCCACCGCCAGCGAGGAAGTTCTGTAGGGCTAGCGACGGCGCCCCCGGGGTAATCAGATCTCTCAGCTGCATTCGCACTCCCAGATGCGGCAGCGGCGTTTTGAAATCGACTCCGCCACCGAAAACCACCGCTCCCCGCGTGGCCGAGGGCGTGTCTCCACTGAAATGAGCAAAGCCGCCGCCGACCGACAAGAACGGCGAGACCGGCCGCCCTCGGCTAAAACTCAGCCGCAATCCCGGTGTTACTGCACAGTCGAGAATGACACGCCAGGCAGATCGGTGCCCCGGTTTGGAATCACCAGGACAGGAAGCTCAACCGAGACCGACGAATTGGCGAACCGGTGGGCCAGGAATCCCTCGAAAGAGACGCCGTTGTTGGCATTCGGACTGCTGGGACTGCACCCGGAGACTGGGCAAGTGATAGCGATGATTGAGACTGAGCGTTGCTGGCTGGAAAACACTCCGTTTAGCACAAGCCCAGCTTCCGTCTGGGCGAAGACCGCCAATGGGGCCACCAGCAAGAAACTAACAAGAGCAGCTCGATAGCTCCGCAGCATAAGAGTCCCCTTCCATGCTCGTCGGGGAGAAAGCTAAGGTAAAGCGGGGCCTAGCTCAACGCAATCACATCAATCTCCACCGAGACGTCCTTCGGCAGGCGAGCTACTTCCACCGTAGAACGAGCCGGCGGAGCTCCTTTGCAGAATTTTTCATAGATCTGGTTCATCTGGGCGAACTCGGTCATATTCTTTAAAAAGACAGTGGTTTTCACGACTTTCTCCCAACTACTGCCTGCCGCCTGCAGAATCGCCGTCAGATTATTCAGCACGCGTTCGGTCTGCTGCTCGATGCCGCCGGAGATCAGGTTGCCGGTGGCCGGATCGAAGGCCACCTGTCCGGAAATGAAGACAAAACCGTTCGCCTTGATGGCTTGGGAGTACGGCCCTATAGCTTTGGGCGCATTGGGCGTGGAAACTGCTTCGCGGGTAGAGCTCATCGGTGTCCTCCGCAAAAAACTTACCACTGATTTTACTGATGCCATTGATTAGAACACATGGTCCGCGCCGCCAATGCAATAGATGGATCGGATCAAAGTGGATGATCAGCGTGGATCAGTATTATCAGTGAAATCAGCTCAGACTTTATTCAACCGCTGCACATCGTGGATCCCGGGAATCTTCCTCAGCCCGCTCATGACGCGCTCCAGGTGCTTCACGTCCTCGATATCGATCACGATGTCAATGGTGGCCTGGCTGTCGGCGGTGTGGGCCTCGATGTTGCGGATGTTGGTGTTGTTGTCGCTGATGACGGCGGTAAGTTGCTTGAGCATGGCGGGCCGGTCGTCGCAAAAAACCGTCAGCTTGACGGGATAGGTGGCCTTGCCGTTGGGCGTGGCTGCTTTTACCGGCTTGGACCACTCCACAGCGATGCGGCGATCGGCCTCGTACATCAGGTTGTTGACGTTAGGACAGCTCACGGCGTGCACGGCCACGCCTTTGCCGCGCGTCACATAACCGACAATGGCTTCGCCGCGGATGGGGTTGCAGCAGCGCGCGCGATAGACCAGCAGATCGTTGTAGCCTTTAACCTTGATGGCCCCGCCGTCCGCGCTTTGGCCGAAGACGCGGCGGATTACCGTGCCCAGCGTGCTGCTTTCCTTAGAGGGCGTTTCTTCCGCCGCCGGTTGATCGGAGAGCCCCGGCGAGAGCTTGGCCAGCACCTGCCGCGCGGAAAACTTTCCGTAACCAATCCCGGCCATCAGGTCCTGGCCCGCGCCCAGGCCGTAGTCTTTGGCGATGCGATCGAGTTCTTTGTCGTTGAAGTCTTTCAGCGCCAGCCGGTATTTGCGGGCCTGCTTCTCCATCAGTTTGCGGCCGATCTCGATGGCCCGTTCGCGCTGGTGGATATTGAGCCAATGGCGGATCTTGTTGCGGGCGCGCGGGGACTTGGCAAAGCCCAGCCAGTCGCGCGAAGGATTGTGGCCGGTTTGAGTCGTAATCTCCACCACGTCGCCGTTGCGAAGTTTGTAGCGCAGGGGGACCATGCGCCCGTTCACTTTGGCGCCGGTGCAGGTGTGGCCAACTTCGGTGTGGATGGCGTAGGCGAAGTCCACTGGGGTGGCGTCGCTCGGCAGGATGACTACTTTGCCCTTGGGAGTAAAGGTGTAAACCTCTTCGGGGTAGAGATCGACTTTCAGGGTGGAGAGAAATTCGCTGGGATCGTGGACGTCCTGCTGCCATTCCACGACCTGCCGCAGCCAGGCCAGGCGCTGCTCGTCCTTGGCGGTGACCGGCGCGCCGTCTTTATATTTCCAGTGCGCGGCAATGCCTTCTTCCGCCATCTTGTGCATCTCTTCGCTGCGAATCTGGACCTCGAATTGGTGGCCGTCTTCGGTAATGACCGTGGTGTGCAGCGACTGATAGAGGTTCGGCCGCGGCATGGCGATAAAATCCTTGATCCGTCCCGGCACGGGGCGCCACATCTGGTGGATGGCCCCCAGCACGGTGTAGCAATCCTTGACCGACTTGGTGATGATGCGCACCGCCAGCAGGTCATAGACCTGGTCCACCGTAATGCGCTGGCGCAACAGCTTCTGATGGATGCTATACAGGCGCTTGATGCGGCTGTCCACTCGCGCGTCCACTCCGTTTTCTTTGAGCTTCTGCTGCAGGAACTTGACCATTTTGGCCAGAAAAGCTTCCCCGGATTTGCGCCGCGACTCCACCGCCTGGTGTACCTGCTCGTAGCCAATCGGATCAACGTAACGGAAGGAGAGATCTTCCAGCTCGCCGCGCACCTTGCCCATGCCCAGGCGGTGGGCGAGAGGAGCGTAGATCTCGAGCGTTTCGCGAGCGATGGCCTGTTGCCGCTCCTCGGGCAGATGTTGCAGCGTGCGCATGTTGTGCAGGCGGTCGGCCAGTTTGATGAGCACCACGCGGATGTCATTCACCATGGCCAGCACCATCTTGCGGACGTTCTCCGCCTGGCGCTCTTCGCGGCTGGC
>DATDGY010000223.1:0-44635 GCA_036521855.1 Candidatus Angelobacter sp. | reverse complement strand
TTTACGACACTTTGGCTCTCGGAGCTACCTTTTCTTTGAGTACCTGCAATTTCGCCTTCGCCTGGCGTTCCACAGCTTCGGTCCTGTCTTTGTCCTTCTTAGACCAAGCTTGTATCTTGGAATCAAGCTGGTTGATCTTTTCCTGGAGTTTTGCTTTTCTGTCAGCCTGAGCTTTGCTGTGCTCTGCCTTCAGCTGGGCAAGGTCGGCCTTCATAGCGTCGGCCTCCTCTTTGTTGGCCATGTCCGTCGCCTCCGAGAGAGCACGCCGGAAGACTTTCCCACCGATGGCTTCCATGCGGGTGTCCACTGGGGTTGCCCACTCCTCTTCAATCTCAGCGATCAAAGCCACCCGGTTCGGCAACAAGACCTTGTTGACGTCGTCAATAAAGTCGGAGCCGATCCTGGCGTTGTCCAGATCCGCGGTCGCGCCGCCCAACATCCCGGCAGCAGCGCCGACAGCCAGGCCGGCCGGCCCACCCAGCAGACCGATAAGACTTCCCAGCGAAGTCCCGACAAGGGTCCCCAGCGGTCCGGAGTCATCCCCTTGCTTGATTGTTGCTTTCCCGTCGGATCCCTTGGCCAGCACGGAGTAGGCGTAAACGCTGATGCTGCCTTCGCCATCGAGCTGCAGAAGGGCTTGTTTTCCTTCATATGCTTTGCTTTCGTTGTCAAAAACCACCACGAGCATGCGATCCATAAAATCATTTCCCCCTTGTCCTTTGACGCTGTTGATCGTTGCGCGGTTTGCTGCAACGGCCGTTGGAAGACTCCGTGAGGACTGAATGCTGAATGCTGGGTGCCGAATCTACGACGGGCGTCCACTGTTTTTGGTTCGCATTCCACCGCTCCACCACCCGCCGCGCGCCAAAAGTGGCGCGCAGCGGGGCCTGGTTCCGCAGTGGGCTACCCTCTTAACGCGCCTAACAGCGCTGTTCCTAATTGGTGAGCAGCATCCTGGATCGCCCAGAGTTCAAAGCTATCCTTGAAGTGCCTTGTCGATCTTCTCCGAGTCGAATCCCACGATGATCGAGCCATCAATGACAATGACCGGAGTCGTCATATACCCGAGTCTCTTGAGATCGGCAACGGCGGTGAGGTCACGCGCTATATCCTTCTCTTGAAACTCGATCCCCTTTTGCGAAAGATACTCTTTCGCCATGTCACAGAACGTTCAACCTGTCTGGCTGTACACAGTCACTGATTTCATCTGTTTTCATTTCTTCGTAAGCTGGCTGATTTTGTCTCTGGCTCCGTCAATGACGTATACCACCGGGCGCGCGGAGAAGGCGGGTTTTGGGGGAGCGTCGTTCCAGACCTCGCCCGGTTCGTATACGGCAATAAAATCCCATACCACGCTTGGGCGGTCATGCTCCCCCATCAGATGCGACAAAACGCGACCTCGATCCCAGTACTGCGACGCTCTCGTATCCGACACTCGCGCCAACGTAGCGGTGGAGGGAGACGCCAGGTCGGTCGGCAAGACCGGCTCCCAGATCACAAAGACCCGTACATTGGAGCCATTCAGCTCTCGCAACATCGCTTCGGTTGCGGATGCCCCCCGCAAGCAGACGGCTCATGTGGGTGATAGCATCACCAGCACTCGAACGGACGATGCCGAGTTGTTGAAGGCCTCCTTCAGCGTCGACATATTGGCGGCCTTCAGGCTGGTAAGCGGCGATTGACCCTTGGGGGTCGAACCTCCTCCGTAAAAGTAATAAAAGACTCCGAACGCAAGAAGAATGGAAGCGATGATGACGACTCGTTTGCGGTTCATGGTTGGCCTGCCAAGACATTCGCTAAGAAATTTGCGATCGTTTGCGGGAAGAATATGAACACGAACACGACAACGGCCGAGAACCAGAGCAGAAATGTGCTGATCCTGCTCCGCTTGCCATTGCATTGCTTCGCTCGCCAGGATTTATAAAAGCCAAAAGCAATCAGCAAGACGGAAAGAACAAGCATGTACGGCCGCAACTGAGCGACAAAGGCCGAGGTGCTTGCGGCTCCGGCAGCGAACAGAAACGGCAGCACCGGGAGACAGCAGCTTGATGCGGCAATCACACTGCCGAGCGCCGCGATACTCGCAACCACAGTGCTCTTTGATCCGGATTCATTTCCCAACCGATCTCCCGCCGCTTTAGACATGTTTGCTCCCGTTGGAGCCATGCATGCGCTCTAGCTTGGTCAGCAGTGGACAACAGTCCTGGTGCTTGATCTCCCGCTTCAGACGCAGCTCGCGATTGCAGTTACGCAGAGCGTCTCCGAGTTCCCCTTGCAGGCGGACAAGGCCCTTGAGCTTTTGCCTCACGTCCGCCAGTTTGCGATGGAGCATGGATTGAACCTCGGAACACGCGTGCGGTTTTCCCCGAAGAGCCAAAAGGCCTTTCACTTCGTTCAGCGAGAATCCCAATTTCTGGGCACCACGCACGAATGTCAGGTTGTGAATCTGCTCTCCGTCGAACAAGCGATACCCGCCTGTACTCCGAGCCGCACTCTTGATGAGTCCTGCCTTTTGATAGAAGCGGATGGTGTCCACGCTGACACCGGCCAGCTTTGCGGCTTTTCCGATGTGAACGGTTTCTGCCATGTGGTAGATGATAAACCTTGGAGTTATGTCCAGAGTCAAGAGGAAATTTGCAAAACCGGCGGTGAAATCGCCCTGCTATCGATACACATCAAGAGGCACGCTTGCCGTTACCACCGTACACTTGTTGGCCGGAGGCGCGATCTATCCCGCCAATGAAAATGTTGGAAAGCTAGACTCCGCGTTTTCGCCGGCTTTAGCTGTGCTAATTGCTATGTGCTAATTGCTATGTGCTATTAGCCAACGGCTACTTCTTCACAATCGCGACATAGCCATCGTTGACCAGGCGGGTGCGCATGGCTTCGGCGTCTTTTGGATCGGTGAAGGGGCCGACCTCAACGTGGAACAGGGCGTCGCCCGGCGCGGTGGCTACAAAGACGGGATATTGCTTCCTCTCGAGGGCGGTGACCAGGGCATCGGCGTCTTCCCGTTTGGAGATAGCTGCCACCTGGAAGTAGACGGGGCCGGCCGGGGCGCTACTCTGGGCATCCGCTGCGGGAGCGGTGCTGGCGGGAACTATGGTTGCGTGCGCGGCGTTGGCGGCCGGAGCGCCCGGAACGGACGACGCGCTGGCCGGCGCCTGAGCTGGCTGGCTGGTCGCGGTATTCGCAGCCGGTCCTGCCTGGCCATTCTTGTTCACGGCCGAGGGCTTGCCCGCCGTACTGCCGCCGCTGGCCTCGCCGCCCACGATATCGATCTTGGTGGTGCCGGCGGCGTTTCCGCGCCCGAACAGATATCCCATGGTGAAAAAGACAGAGCAGAGAAAAACCAACCCAAAGAAGATGACCAGCAGTTTTCCTGTGCCCAGCGTTATTTCAGTATCTTGCAACTCATCCGTGTCGGATTCGGCCATATTATCTCCTGCAGCTATTTACCACAGTGTAACCCTATTTTGCCGGGTTGCCGCCCACTCTCTTGAGCGCCTCTGTTAACGCGGAGAGTATGTCCACCGGCAGCGGGAAGACGATGGTGGTGTTCTTTTCCACGCCGATCTCGGTGAGGGTTTGCAGGTAGCGGAGCTGCATGGTCAGAGGTTCCGAACCCAGTACACGTGCGGCTTCGGTAAGCCGCTGCGAGGCGGAGAACTCGCCTTCCGCATGGATGATCTTGGCCCGCTTCTCGCGCTCAGCTTCCGCCTGCTTGGCCATGGCCCGCTGCATGGAGTCGGGCAAGTCCACCTGCTTGATTTCGACATTGGCGACTTTCACTCCGTAGGGCGCGGTGTGCTGGTCCAGAATGGTCTGGATGCGGGAGTTCAGCTTGTCGCGATGGGCCAGGAGTTCATCCAAATCCACCTCGCCCAGGACCGAGCGCAGCGTGGTCTGGGCAAACTGCTGCGTCTGCCAGTAATAGTTTTGCACCCGCACCACGGCCTGCGAGGCGTTCAACACCTCCCAATAGACCACGGCGTTGACTTTCAAGGTGACGTTGTCGCGGGTGATGATGTCCTGTGGCGGGACTTCCAGCGCCTGCTGGCGTAGGTCAACCCGCACCATCTTCTGAACCGGCGCGAAGACGAAAATAAGACCCGGACCTTTGGGGTCAGTACGCAGGCGGCCCAGTTGGAAGATCACCCCGCGTTCATATTCGCGGAGGATCTTGATGCAATTGAGGAAGTACAGAAGGAAAATGACTACAGGGACGACCCAAATCAGACTTTCCACAGAGCCTCCACGCAGACCAAATTGAAGTCGAACGGATTCTATGACATAGGGAACACACTATAAAGCGAAAAATCAGGCATGCGCAGGGCTCATGGTCGCCGGCTCGGAAACGGGTTCTACCTGCAAGACGAGATTCTCGATGCCGCGCACCACGATCTGTTGCCCAACATCCAGGTTGGTGGGAGCGACCGCGTCCCAGAGGGCTCCACGCAACATGACTTTTCCTGCGGGCATGAGCGGCAAGCTCACCACGCCGACTTCGCCGATCAGCCCTTGTTCGCCGGTCACGACCTTGGCGCGACGCGCGCGCATGGCAATGGTCATCAGGAAGACTGTGATCAAGCCCAAAGGAATGCTGATGGAAAGAGCGGCCCACAAGTGAACCCGCATCTCCGGAATGGGGCCGTCCACCAGCAGCATCATGCCCAGGATCATCATGAAAATACCGCCGGCGGTAAGCACGCCGTGGCTTTGCAACTTGGCTTCCAGGACGTACAAGACAAACGCTCCTAGGATCAAAACGATCGCCTCATAGCGAACCGGCAGATAGGACAGGGCGAACAACGCCAAAAGGACGGAGATGAAGCCGATCACACCGGGGACGATGGCGCCGGGATGGTTGAATTCGATATACAGCGCCACCAGGCCGAAGGAAAGAAGTAGAGCCGCCAGGCTGGGATTCATCAACCAGGAAAGAGTATGTTCACGGAGCGACTCCTCATAGAGACGAACCGGCTTGCCGGCCACGTGCAAAGTGGTCTTGGAGCCATCAAAGCGTACGATGTTTTTGCCATCGAGCTGTCGTAAGAGATCGCCTTCGTCTTTCGCAATATACTCAATGAGATGCTGGGCTAGGGCCTCATCGGCGCTGAACGATTTGGATTGGCGGATAGCGCTATCGGCCAGTTCCTGGTTGCGTCCTCGTTTGGCGACAAACGAACGCATCAGAGCCGAAGCATCATTCTCCAATTTCTCTTTCAACACTGGGTCCATGGTCACGCCGTCGCCCCGGATCGGATGCGCTGCTCCGGTGTTGGTTCCTGGCGCCATGGCGGCAACATCCGCCGACTCCAGGATGAAAAAGCCGGCGGAGGCGGCGCGGCTGCCTGGTGGCGTCACATAGATAATCACCGGCACCGGCGAGCCAAGGACTTTCTGGACGATCTCATTCATCGAGTCCATCAACCCGCCCGGCGTGTTGATCTCGATTAACAAAGCGTCAGCGTGGATGCGTTGTGCTTCCTGGATGGCGTGGTCAATGTACTCCGCCGCAACCGGCTGGATGGTGTCGTTGACCACGATCTTCAGCACGTCCGCACGTGCGCTTAGGGCTACCACCGAACAAACAGCTAGAGCTAGTGCCATCCTCAAAAACCGACGGTACAACATGGTACTCACCTCAAAGGTTGCGGCCCGGGTTTGCCGGCCAGTCCAGCCGCAATGTCATGTTTCAGCGCTGTAGCGGCGGCGTTGGCCGGGTCCAGCGCCAGGGCATGCTCAACGTTCTGTTGGGCGCCCATAGAGTTATTGTCCGTCAAATCCAGCCTTGCCAGCACTAAATATGCTTCCGGCGAGGGAATCAGCCGTAACGAGGCCCGGGCCTCGTTGCGGGCCGCGGCGCTGTCCTGATGCGACTCCAGTACCCGCGCCAGTCCCGCGTGGGCCCCGGCGTTGGTCGGATCGAGAATCACTGCCTCGCGAAACTGCTTTTCCGCTTCACCAACCAGTCCCTGGTCCAGGAGCTCGTGGCCGCGGACAACGTGGAAGGCCGCGTGGCTGATGGCATCGCTCTTCTGCAGGCGCGCTTCGTTGGTGCTCTCGATCTCCTGCTCCAGTTGACGGAAGGAGGCCTCGTCATAGTTGCGCTTGATCCTTTCGAGCGGCATGCGCGCCGGGCGCGCCCCTGCGCTGATGGCCTCCAGAAATCCCTTGGCTTCGGAGTCGGCGTTGATGGCCAGCGTGTCCTTCAATTCGCGCGCTGCCTCCTGGGATTGGCCCTCGCGATACAACTCGATCGCCAGATTGAAGTGGTAGTCGGCATCGTTGGGGTCGGTCTGGACGCTCTTCTCAAAATAGCCGCGCGCGCGCTGGTCGCCCAGGCGGGCTGCGGCCACACCCAGGTTGTTGTAGACCTCGGTCAAGGGCAGGCGCGAGACCAGGGCACGGAACGCAGCTTCCGACTTGTCCATTTGTCCAGCGTAGAAGAACGAGAGGCCAAGATAGAACTCGGCCTCGTTGGCATTGGAGTCGTTCTTGGGAATCTTCTCGAGCCAGCTGATGGCGGATTCGTAATCCTTGACCGCGTAGCAAGCCTTGCCCAGCTGCAGCAGGGCCATCATATGTGTCGGTTCCAGGCGGACGGTTTCCTTGAAGTGCTTGATCTTTTCCTGATCGCTGGAGGCCAGTACGCCGCGGATGTAGTTTTCGAAGGCGTCCAGCCGAACGGGTGGGAACTGCGCCACGAACTGCTGTTTGCTGGGAATGTCGAGCCGCTTGAGCGAGTTCAGCACGTCCCAGGCCAGCGCCGTCTGAATACTGATCAAGCCGGTCAGCGGGCCGGTTTCAGCAAGCTCGGAACCTAGCCGAAGCGAGTCCATGTCCATGATGTGGGCGTGCACCGTCAAGGTGTTGCCGTCAAGGTGGTAGTCGCCCATGAGGACGTAGTCGGCGTCCAGCTCCTGCGCCAACTGGTACACGGTGGCGCGGGAAGGCTTGGCGACGGCGGGAAGGCCCAGGCGGTCCAGAGCGCTGAGACGATCGGAACGGCTGACCAGAAATAGCGGACCTCTATTCAGACGCTGCCCCAGGACTTCCGGGAAGGCCTCGCCGATCCAATCGATGCCGGGTGCGTTGGAGGTGTTCTCGAAGGGCATGAGCAACAGGATCTGGGTGGGGTGCGGCGGCTCAGCCTGTTGCGTGAACGGAGAGGCCGGCACAGCCAAGACGGCTAGAAACAACGAAATGAGGACTAAAGCTAAAGAGTTCCTCAAGGTAACAAGATTATAA
This sequence comes from Candidatus Angelobacter sp., assembly GCA_036521855.1. Taxonomy (GTDB): domain Bacteria; phylum Acidobacteriota; class Terriglobia; order Terriglobales; family Acidobacteriaceae; genus Angelobacter. The sequence goes on along the minus strand of DATDGY010000223.1, from coordinate 37,381 downwards.
GGGCTTTTGGAAGAGATCGCCGAAATTGCCAGAATCTGATAATTGCCAAGATTGGAAAACCCGGGATGTTCCTTCAATTACCCGATTACCCGATTATGGCAATTGTGGCAATCCCTTGCTGTTTTCCGTACTATGGAAACAGTCGCTGCGGAGGAGGATTGTCAGTGAAACAGTTCGCACTCTTTTCGTTCGCCCTGGTCTTGTTGCTTGCCCAAGGGTGCACCTCGAACGACAGAAATCAGGCCGGCACCGAAGGCAGCATCATTACTCCTGCAACCGCTTCGGTCGCGCCCGCCTCGGGAAGCGCGGCTCCGATTTCCGGGACGTCCGATCCGGCGGCCAACGGCGGTTCTACCCTCCCGGCCGCGGCTCCGTACAGCGAGTCGGGCAGCGGCGCCGCACAACAGAACGTGAACCCGGCGCCGTTCCTGGTCGCCAGCCAAGGTGGCGGAGCGGGTGGTGCGACTTCCGCGCCTGCCAGCAGGCTGACCACCCGCGCCGACGGTACCATGAGCGGTCCCAACGATCAACCGGCCGCGACTACTGGATGGGGAACGCCCGGTCCGACGGTGCCTTCCTCGGCATCGGCGAAGAGCACAGCCACGCCCGGCGGAGCTCCGCGAAAATAATTGATATCAGAAGGTGCTGGAGCGGGAGACCGGGATCGAACCGGCGACATTCAGCTTGGGAAATTCAGTTTCGCCATGACTGGACCACACGAGTTATCATCGCGTGAGGGTAAAGCTGCCCCAAGAGTCACTATACGTTAGCGTAGTGCCGTTGATTTGTATGATTGCATCTTTCGGATAAGGCTCAGGAGGTCGATTGTGTCTACCCCAGCAATCGGCCCACCCGTCTGCGTCTTTTTTGCCACCCGGCTTCATCAACTGCTTATCCGTGGTCGCAACACACAGTTGAGTCCCGCCTTGTAGACGATCCGGGGGAACGGGAGTAAAGGTTTCTTTGTATCTCATTGTTCCGCCTAAGGTGAGATAGGCGACGATATGCCCCTCCTCAACACTCGAGAAATGGTATTGGTAGGACTCGCTAATCCTTGCACTAGCAGCGGTCCCTTGGGACATTCCTTGCCAGTTCCCCTTGACCAGCTCAAACATCATTTGAGGCATCTCTGTCTGTGCTTTCTGGCGCAGTCTTATTTGTGTCTCTGCCTCTTCCAGTTGGTGGTTGGCAGCTGCCGGGTCGTTCTTTGCTTTGGCCATCTGGTCGTACTGGAGATGCAACGCCCGCAACGCGACGACCTCTGCTACCTGCGATGTGTCCTTGACGTTGATTACTTTCCGCCAAACCAGGTCAGGGGCGCTCTTAATCTTGCACTTCAATATGTGTTCGCCAAGGCCGACACTGAATTTTGCAGCCTTATCCGGCGTGACCTCGCCTTTGTTTTCATCGTCAAGGGCCAATTGGCAGGCATCGTCGGTGTCGACGAGGAGTGTCGCGCTCTTATCAACAGATTGTTGACCACTTTGGGCCCGTGCGCTCACAAAACCACCAACGATCAAAATCGCCGAAACCGGTATCCAAATCGTCTTGTGTTTCAAGATACCCCCTCAAGTAGAAACCTCCGCTTCCTGGACGCACCCACTCGTGATGGCCTTATGAGGGCGCCGTCTTGTTCCATGCAGGGCGGATACGGCAGGGGATGGTAGCACTAGAGTTGCTGCGTGGAAACGTTACTAGGGGTGCCGACCATTTGCTGGCAATGTGGCTGCCATTGCTACTAGGAGGTGGACTGGGGACGGCTGTGATCGACACCCGGTTCAATGCCGGCCGTAGAAGACTCTTCTGCTGGCCCTGTGCCAGAGCAGCAATAAAAATCTAGAGCGCAAGTCTTTGATTATTTGGAGCGGGAGACCGGGATCGAACCGGCGACATTCAGCTTGGGAAGCTGACGTTCTACCACTGAACTACTCCCGCAACCGATTGAAGTATAACACCTTACTTCGTTGAGCGTCTAAAGTCTGCTCAGCACTTGCTGAACCATCGCCAAGACCGAAGAACACAATGCCACCAGCCTTGGCCGCGCGCTTTCTTCTTCCACCGCTTGTTGTCGCGCGCCTCGACTGCCTTCAGTGCGCGTCTTTTGCTCATTTAAAAAAGCACTGTAACACTCGGCCCCCATCGACTCCGCACATCGTCTGGAGCAATGGGGTTTACGGTTCGGTGTAGTTGCCCCGGTTTTGCACGAATGAGAGGCTGCCGTTCGCTGGGGGCGTCGCGAAAAATGCGAACTCCTGCGCGGTGCCGCCAAATACGTCGGCGACCCAGAAGATGTTGGTGCCGGAGGGCGCCGGAGCCAAAAACCCGGACAACGACGCCAGGTTGGGGATGGTGATGGTGGTTGCTCCATTCTGAAAGTTCGCTGTCGCCGTCACCGTGATGGTGGAGAGAGTGGTGAGCGTTGGCGCCCATTCGATCTCCCCTTGCTGCGCTACCGCCGCCATGCCACTGAAGCCGGTGTAGTTGAAGGTAAAAGTGGGCAGCGCCGCAGCGGCCGGGCCGGCAAACGACCAGGAAGCGGGAAGGGCGATGGTCATAGCGCCGCCACCGCTGGTGGTGGTCTGGGTGATGCCTACGGCGGAGTTGTGCGTGGCCGTGTCGCTGGTGTTGCTCTCAAAGGTATAGAAATCGCCGGATTGCGCCGCAGCCGTGGGAACCGCCGGGTACGACGTGGCCGAGTTGTTGTCGAGGAGTATCGAAGTGCCGTTGGTGGTGTTGTAGAAGACCCCCACTGCCGGCGGAGTTACGAAGCCCGCGGGAATGTTGTTCACCGTAAGCGATTGTGTCGTCGTGGCATCGGTGGACGCAAAGATGACCGGACTGCCACCGTTGATAGCGCCGGGAACGGTCTGGGAGCGCACGATTCTTACGGCCAGAACGTTTGGCTGGACGGCTCCATCGACCGCGGCTAAAGCAACGTCGTTGGTTCCGGTTGGCATGCTGACACTGAAGGACCCGTTGTTGGAGCCGACTGAACCTCCGAAACCCTGATTTCCGCGAACGAACACGTTCGCTGAGCCGGCAATCAGCGACGCGTTGGCGCTGCCGGTAGCGCTGCCAGTTGACGGTGAGCCCTGGCAACTCACAGTGAATGTGGTGCCGTCCTGAGTCGTGGCTTCAATAATGAACTCGCTGGTGACCGTATTCCCAAAGCCCGGAACTGGCGGGCAAACGTAGGCGATTGCGTACTGTGTTGTGCCCATAGGGAGCGAAAGGGTGACGTTGCCGCTTTGTATGGACGCAGCGGTGAACGCAGCCGAGCCTATTTGCACAGCAGCCGCGGTGGGAGTGCCGCCTGTGAATTTCACTGTAATCGTCGTTCCCGAATTGGATGAGCTTCCGCTCCCGCAACCGACGATGGCCACGGTCAATACGATCCAAATAATAAGTCCTTGCCATGATGCCCGCATTTTTCTTGTGATCTCCTCTGTTCATGAGTGAAATGAAATCGACAGAGCATGACACAACAGATCAGAACCAAGATTAAGATTTGTTAACGCGGAGGGTACTGTGGGCCGAGGGGCTTAGGCGGCTCCGGACAAACACCTTCATACGGTCTTCTTTTTGTCCACACTGGCGCGGGCTGCCTTCTTGGCAATCGCACGGCTTCGTGCCGGCGTGACATCCTGCGCGGATTCGGTGCTGCGCCCGAATGCTAGACTTGGCTTGGGCCTCTTTCCTTCTATGCTACATTCATTTCAGACCTGACTATGGCAGAGCGTGCTACTCCGCGCTGGCTTGACGTTCTTTGGCTGATCTTTCTTGGCGGACTTGCGCTTTTACCTCCGTCTCCGTTGCAAGAACCTCACAAGTACCTGATCCTTCTGGTTATCGGCGTCTTCCAGTTGGTGGAAGGGCTCTTGATTCAGGCAGCGGGCCCGGTGGGCCGCTATTGCGCCGTCGCCATTAAGATTTCTCTAGCCACCATACTGCTTGGCCATACCGGTGACGCCACGCCCATCACCAGCAGCTACTGGCCTATTTACTGGCTGCCGGTGCTGACCGCGGCCATGTACTTTGGGCCGCTGGGCACTCTGGTATGGACCACCATCGCCTCTGCGGCCTATTGCTCGTACCTGATTCCCGCGCTGCAACAGTTCGACGTCACTTGGGAAAACATCGGCGAGCTGCTCCTGCGCATCATGTTCTTCTTTCTTGTAGCCATGATCGTAAACCGCTTTGTGATGGACTACCGCTTGCAGGTGCGGCGCTATCAGGGCGTGTCCGAGACGTTGACCGAAGCCAACCGCAGTCTGAAACAGGCCCAGGCGGATGCGCGCCGCGCCGAGCGTCTGGCCGCCCTGGGACAGCTCTCCGCCGGCTTGGCCCATGAAATCCGCAACCCTCTGGGCGTAATCAAAGGATCCGCGGAGCTGCTCAATCAGAAGCTGGCCGTCTCTGATCCCCTGTCGCACGAACTGGCCGGCTACATCTACACCGAGGTAAACCGACTCAGCGCGCTGGTAGGGCGATTCCTGGATTTTGCCCGTCCTTCGCAACTGGAGTTGCACGCGGAGGACTTGCCCGAGGTCATGGAGCGATCCCTCAAAGCCGTCGCGCAGCAGGGCGCCACCGCCAAGGTCGAGATTCGCCGCGATTTCGCGCCCCATCTGCCTCCAGTGCTGATTGACCGGGAGCTGTGCGAGCAGGCTTTTACCAACTTGTTGCTGAATGCTTGTGAAGCCATGGGCGAGCAAGGCGGAGAGCTGCGCATACGGATGCGTCCTGCCGCCTCTGCCAGCGGCTCCAGCAAGGAAGTGGTAGTAGAGATCGAGGACACCGGCCCGGGAGTTCCACCCGACCTCAAGGAGCAAATTTTTAATCCGTTCTTTACTACGAAGAAGACCGGGGTGGGATTGGGGCTTGCCATCGTCTCCAAAATAGTTGATGCGCACGGCGGCACGCTCACGCTATCCAGTTCGCCGGGACAGGGCGCATGCTTCCGGATGGCCTTTCCGGCGGCTGAACGCGACGAACGCAGTAAGGCCGTGTCCAAGTGATCGAACGCTCAGGGGGCAACAGAGCCGACCGCGGCAAAGTCCTGATCAAAGAGCAGGCAAGGACGTTTGGATAACGAGCATGACGAGAATGACGAGAATTTGGTAATTGGGTAAATTGGTAATTGGGTAATTGAAAAGACAGGATTTGGTAATTTGGTAATTGAAAAACGAATCTGGTGATTTGTTAATCTGGTGATTGGACCATCGAGAACTTGCGTGGTTCGGACTCTTCAATTACCCAATTACCAAATTACTCATTTACCAAATTTTCCAAGAACTATGGCGACTATCCTCATTGTGGAAGACGAGCCCCGCATGCGCCGGCTGCTGGAGATTAGCCTGGGCGAAGACGGGCACAGTGTCCACAGCGTGGCCGACGCGGAAACGGGGCTGAAGAGCCTGGCCCGCGACTCAGCCGACCTGGTGGTGACCGATCTCAAACTCCCCGGCATGAACGGCCTGGATTTTCTTACGGAAGTGCGGCGCATGAATGCCGGCATCCCCATGATCGTAATGACGGCCTACGGGTCGGTCGAAACCGCGGTGGAGGCCATGAAGGCCGGCGCCAGCGACTACGTGCTCAAGCCATTCACCATGGCCGAGATGAAGCTGGTCATCAACAAGGAGCTCGACGTCCAGCGGGTGCGCGACGAAAACCGCTCACTCAAAGAGGCCCTGGGCAAGCGTTATCACTTTCATAACATCGTGGCCCACAGCACAAAGATGCAGGAGGTGCTGGCTCTGGTAGAACGCGTGGCCGCCACCAACTCCACGGTGTTGATCGGCGGAGAGAGCGGCGTAGGTAAAGATCTGGTCGCTCGCGCCATCCATCAGAATTCACGGCGCGCTTCCGGGCCCTTCATTAAGATCAACAGCACCGCCGTTCCCGACACGCTTTTTGAAAGCGAGCTGTTCGGTTTTGAAAAAGGCGCTTTCACCGGCGCCATGACCGCCAAGCCGGGCAAATTCGAGCTGGCCGACAAAGGCACTCTCTTTCTCGACGAGATCGGCGACGTCCCGATCCCCATCCAAGTCAAGCTGTTGCGCGTGCTGCAGGAGCGGGAATTCGAGCGCCTGGGCGGCACGCGCACCATCAAGGTCGATGTCCGCCTGATCGCTGCTACCAACCGTGATCTGCGCGCCGCGCTGGAAGAAGGCACTTTCCGAGAGGATTTGTACTACCGCCTCAACGTTGTTCCTATCGATATCCCGCCGCTGCGCGATCACAAGGAAGACATTCCTGACCTGGTCAATCATTTCTTCGCCCGCTTTGCGCGCGAAAACGGCAAGGAAATCCAGCAGATCACGCCAGCAGCCCTGAAAGTGCTGACGGAATATCACTGGCCCGGCAACGTGCGCCAGTTGGAGAACATTATGGAACGCGCGGTGGCGCTGTCTTCGGGACCAGTGCTCGACGCCGGCGACATCCACCTCGACGCGCGTCCCCTGCCCGGCGCTCCCGGCGCTGCCGGCCCCCCCAGCGGAGTTCCTTTTCTTCCTGACGGCATGACCTTGGAGCAATGGGAAGATGAACTGATCCGTGAGGCTATGCGCCGCGCCAGCGGCAACAAGAGCGAAGCCGCGCGACTGCTCGGCCTTTCCCGCAACGCCCTGCGCTATCGCTTGTCGAAGCTGGGCGTAGCCGACGAAGCGGAGTGAAGCTGGTGGATACCTCAGCAACCGAGCTGAATTTCTGGCGAAAAGGTCTCGACCATCTGCCGGACGAGATCTTCAACAGCACCGGCCTTGAGGTCTTGAACGCCAGCGAAAACCGCCTAACCTCTGTTTCGGAGGCCATCGGCAACCTGACCAGCCTGCACACGCTTGATCTCGGCCACAACCAGCTCAGCGATCTCCCGGAGTCGCTGGGCCGGCTCGAGAATCTTACCCATTACCTTTACTTGCACGATAACAACCTGACCGTGCTCCGCGATTCGTTGTTTGCCGGCATGAGACGGCTGCGCTATCTGAACATCAGTGGCAACCGGCTCGCACGGCTGCCGGAATCCCTGGGAAATCTCCAGGCCTTGGAAGAGTTCCATGCGGATGACAATCTGCTAGGAGCGCTGCCGGCGTCGTTGGGAAAACTAACGGCGCTGCGGGAACTGCATCTTCGCAACACCGGACTGAGGGAGGTGCCGGAATCGCTCCGCCAGCTGACGCTCCTGAACATCCTCGATCTGCGCGGCAATCAGTTTGTCCGAATTCCTGACTGGCTGAGGGATCTCCCGGAACTGGTAAAGCTGGATTTGCGCTGGACCGGCCTGAGTTGGAAGCACACGCCCGAGGCCCAGGGTTGGATGGTCGCGCTGTCGGCGCGCGGATGCAGAGTTTTGCTGTAGCGGTGCTAACGAACGATGCTGGCGTTGTTTGAGACCCTTTATTCCTGGGTTTCCTGAGCACCCGACCCGCGTGCCGCGGGATGAAGCGGGAATGAACAAGTTAGAGAGCTCTAGGATGCCATGAGCTCCCAACTCCCATCCTGGGCTTCCTGAGCGCAGCGCCTGAAGACCGTATCCCGCATTCGAATGATGGGCGCGAAGTCGAAGGATCCCGAGAATGTCTCGCGTTTGAATGCGGCTCCGGGGTCCCCAGCACGCGCGGTTTTCGCGTGATGGGGTGGGGGCGTCAAGGCGTTCTCACGAGACAGCTTGGCGAAAATTCCCTAAAGCAACATGGCACACGACACTGCCTCGGGGTCCTTCGACTCCCCCTCGGTCGCCTAGCTCCTTAGGGGTCGCTCAGGAAGCCCAGGGATGGGGCTTGGATGATTCTCCAACGCGGTACACCAAGTCAATCAATTTCCGAATTCAGGCAGACTTGAACGCCTCCTTGTTCACCACATACGGCATCTTCGTCAGGTCGCCGCCGTAGCTCCCTTCGAGCACATCGATCAGTCCCTGCACCACGCGTCCAGCCATGCCCTTGTTGGGATCAGGAGACAGACGGGTAATGCGGCCGGCGCTGGCAAAATGCGGATACAAGCGGCAACGGTCGGCAATGTCGGGGTCACGCAACGGAGAATCCGCGGGCAACGGCTCTTTTTCGAAGACGTCCAGCGCAGCGCCGGCAATCCATCTTTCCTTGAGCGCCTTGTAAAGCGCGGCCTCATCCACCACCGGCCCGCGCGCATCGTTGATCAGGTAAGCGTCTTTTTTCATCAGGCGCAGTGTTCGTTCGTTGATCAGATGATAGGTGGGCGTGGCTGACTCGCCTTCGCGGATGAGTGGCACGTGCAAGGTCACATAATCGGCCTGGCGCAGCGCGTCTTCCAGGCTCGCGTACTTGATCCAAGTCTTTTCCGGTTGCAGGCCGGTCGAGTGGCGGAGGTCCATAAGCTGTTGAATGGCGGCCACGAACTTGTGGTCCTGATAGACCGGGTCGTAGCACAGGATGTTCATATCGAACCCGGTGCATTTTTTAATCATGGCCTGCCCGATCCTGCCAGTGCCGATCACCGCGATGGTCTTGCCAGTGATCTCGTCGCCCAAGAGCGGCAGGAACGGATGCCACGAGCCCCAGCGGTTCTCGCGCACCGTTTTCTCGGCATTCCAGAGCTTGCGCGAGACGTCGCCCATCATGAAGAAGGCGAACTCGGCGGTGGCGTCGGTAAGGACGTCGGCGGTGTTGGTGAAGGGGACTTTGTAGCGATTGGCGTCGGCGCGGTTGATGTTGTCAAAACCGACGGCAAGCTGTGCCACTACTTTCAGGCTTCCCTTCCCGGCCTCGAAGACTTCGGCGTCAATGGGATCACGCAACGTGGTAATCAAGCCGTCAATGCCGCTCCTGACCTTCTCGACGATAAGTTTTTTGGGCGGGGATTCCGGACCAGGGTAAACCTCAAGCTCATAGCCCCGCTCGCGCAAGCGATCCAGAGCGGCATCGCCGATATGGCAGGTGACAAAAACACGGAATCTTTTGGTGGTCATCGGGAAAGATTATATAGAGCCGCGAAAACACAGGTTAACGATGAAACTCGTTAGGATAAAATGCGTGGGATACCATGGTACGGGAAAGGAACCCGGACTTGTGATCCTTCACCTGCGCCGATCGATCTTGCCGTCACTGATGCTTTTGGCCTGGTGCTTAGCACAGGCGCAAAGCGCAGACCAAACGCCCTCTCAGTCTCGGCCCGCTCCTGAGTCCGCGGCATCACCTGCGCCAACGGTTTCTGCTGCGCCTGCGGATTCTACTCAGCTCGAAGTGATCAAAGCCCCACAACCGGATTATCCGTTGGAAGCTGTGGCCGCAGGACTCCAGGGGAGGGTCTGGATTCAGCTGCACATTTCCGAGAATGGAGACGTGGACAGAACGGAGATCATGGGAGGCGATCCGCTCCTGGCGAAAGCGGCCGAAAGCGCGATGAGGGAATGGAAGTTCAAACCGTTTATCAAAGATGGCAACCCCGTCCGCGTAAGCCGGAAGGTTTCGTTCGACTTTGTCCTGAAAAACAAGCCCAACGATCCATGTTATGGCGTGGAAACGATCCTGGCGATGAACTCAGCTCACGAGGGGCAGATCTCCCAGGCGGTTATGGAAGGGGCTCTCATCCACAGGATCAGTCCGGATTATCCGCTGATCGCGAGAATCAAGCATGTTCAGGGCAAGGTCATCCTGCTGGCCGTTATCGGCGATGACGGGCGGATTCACAATCTGAAGGCGCTTTGCGGCCCACCTGAGCTGATCCCCGCGTCCCTTGAAGCAGTACAGCAATGGCGTTACCACCCGTACATGTTGGAAGGAAGACCGACCGCAGTGAGCACTACAATCAAGGTCGAGTTCCACATGTGATAAACGCATTTCCCAAGTTCTTTGTCTTGGTGATCATCGAGAAGAACCATCAGCCGCAGGTGAACGCTGATCAACGCAGTTGAAGAGATTTAAGCCGCGAATTCACGCGAAATGACGCCAATTTGCCAAATGTGCCACCAGATTTCACGGCGCCTGACCCCGCTGATCCAAGGCCTTATTCGCGTTTGTTCGCGTTCATTCGCGGCTAGAGATTCTTCTTCACCCAGCCCTCGATGCGCTCCAGCGCTTTCTCGAGGTTCTCCATGGAGTTGGCGATGCTGAAACGCAGGTAGCCTTCGCCATAGGCGCCAAAGGCGGTGCCGGGCAGGCAAGCCACGCCGGCCTGCTCAAGAAGCGCGTCGGCCAGCTTCTTGGAGGTCCAACCGGTTTCGCGGATGCTGGGGAAAGTGTAAAACGCGCCTTGCGGGACGCGGCAGGAGAAACCGGGAACGCGGTTGATCCCTGCGACGAAGCGATCGCGACGGCGATGAAACTGCTCGCGCATGTGATCCACAGAAGACTGGTCGCCGCGCACGGCTTCGATGGCCGCCACCTGCGTGAACGCCGCGCTACAGGAGTTGACATTGGTCATGAGGCGGCCAAAATATTGTGCCAGCTCACGGCGCATCACTCCGTAACCGAGCCGCCATCCGGTCATCGCGTAGGTCTTGGAGAAGCCATCCAGCATGATGGTACGATCTTTGAAACCTTCGACCGACATGAGCGAGAAGTGCCGGCCTTCGAAGAGCAGGCGGCTGTAAATCTCGTCGGAGAGGACCATGATGTCGCGATCGCCAATGGCGGCGCCAATGTCGCGCACATCCTGCTCGCTGAGCACGCTGCCGGTGGGATTATGCGGAGAATTGAGAATGATAAGCCGGGTGCGATCCGTGATCCGGTCGGCCAGTTCGCTGGTGTCGAGCCGGAAATCTCTTTCCTCGCGCAGGTGCACAGGCACCGGCTTGGCGCCAAGAAAACCGATCAGGGACTCGTAAATCGGGAATCCGGGATTGGGATAAATGACCTCGTCGCCTTCCTCCACCAAGGCCATAAAGGTGAAATAGACGGTCGGCTTGCCTCCGGGGACGATGACCACTTCCTCCGGAACAACCTTGACGCCGCGCGAGCGGCTCACGTCTTCGGCAATCACCTCGCGCAGGAGCGGCAGGCCGGCGGAGGGAGTGTAGTGGGTCCAGCCCTGGCGCAAGGCATCGATCCCGGCCTCCACCACGTTGGCGGGCGTATCAAAATCGGGCTCGCCGATTTCCAGGTGCACAACGTCCTGGCCCTTAGCCTCAAGCGCCCGTGCCCTGGCTAGAACTTCAAAGGCAGTTTCGGTTCCCAGGCCGGCCATACGCTTGGCCAGCCGCAGCTCAGCTTGGGTGGTGAGTCCTTGGCTCATAACTTGATTCACTCTTTGTCTTTTTATTCGTTGACCGCTTGTTCCTGCCCCTGCGATCGCAGCACGTGCGCAACTGTGTACGGCACGCGGCGCGCCGGTTCCTGGAAATTCCTAACCTGAAGATCGCCGAGAAGGCCAAGAGCCAGCATCTGTCCACCGAAGAGGATCAGCACGGCGGCAAACACCAGCAGCGGACCGTGCGCGTCCATGATGTTCGCGTGCCACAGCAATTTGGTGAGCATCAGCCAGAAAGCGATCCCCAGCCCGCCCAGCAACGAAACCGTGCCCACGCTGCCAAAGAGATGCAGGGGACGGTACATGTACTTGAGCAGGAAGCGGATCGTCATCAGGTCGAAAAACACGCGGAAGGTGCGGGAGATGCCGTAGTGGGAATCGCCCTTGGGACGAACAATGTTCTTGATGGGAATCTCGCAGATGGAAGCGCCATACCACGAAGCCAGCGCGGGAATAAAACGATGGAGTTCGCCGTACAGCGGCAACTGCTGAATGATCTCCCGGCGATACGCCTTGTAGGTGGTCCCGAAGTCGTGGATCTTCACTCCGCTCAACCGCGCCATGGCCCAGTTGGCGATCCGCGATGGTATGCGCCGCATGACGAAGTTGTCCACGCGTTCCTTGCGCCATCCGCTCACCAGGTCGTAACCCTGCTCCAGCATTTCCAGGAATTTCGGGATTTCCTCGGGATCGTGCTGCAGGTCGCCGTCCATGGCGATAAGGTACTCGCCCTGCGCATGGGCAAAGCCCGCAGCCAGGGCGGAAGTCTGGCCGAAGTTGCGGCGGAGTTTTACCACCACCACGCGGCTGTCAATGGCCACGATCTCCCGCAGCAGCTTGTAGGTGCGGTCGACGCTGCCGTCATCGACAAACACCAACTCGAAGCTGTCGCCAGTGCCCTCCATCACCGCCTTCAGACGGTCATAGAGCGCGGTCACGCTCTCCTGCTCGTTATGGAACGGGACAACGATCGAATACTTCGGCATCAAGTCAGATTATACATCTCTCAATTCGTCGATGTGCAGTGGAAAATACTGCCAAGAGGGCCCTTTGGGGCACGAGAGTTCATTCTCCAGCGGGACCCAGCCGCCCTTGCCCGCAGCGCCTATCCCCCGCGAGCCACTCCAGCTGGCTTAGCTCCGTATTTCTCGCGGATCTTGACCGTCCGGTCCAGTTCGTCCGACACCTCAAGGATCTTCAGTTTGAGGTCCTTGTCGAGCGGTGCTGCAAGCAGGAACTCCCGCACTTGGGCCTGAGCCGATGGCGATTGCTGTCCCCCGATGAACGCGTTCAGCCAGGCCAGGACAAAGAAAATCTTGCGGTCATGCTTCACCTGAGGCAGGGCGTCCAACGCCGGGCGGAGATAAGGCAGGGTCAGCTCGGGCTGGTTCCAGTAGTTGAACGGCCCCAGGCTTTGCTCCACCCAATCCTCCGGCCGCGAAGCGTCGTGCAGGTAGCCCTCGAAGTACTGCTTCTTGATATTGCTGTCCGGGCGCGCTGCCGCGGCCATGTAGGCGTACTTGAGTCCCTCGCCCGAGGGATCGCGCTTCTGTTCCGCAGCCAGCATGGCATCGGCATCGGGGTCGTTGAGCGCGACCAGGGCAGTCACCATGTTCCAACGGTCGAGAGGACGCAGCTCGACCCCGGGGACCGTCAGCTTGCCGCTGAGCATGTCCTTGAGCCGTCCCCGACCTTGTGCGGTTTCCGCCACGCCGCGCAGAGCCCGAAACCAAATGATGCGCATGTCCTGCTGGGGAGAGTGGACCATCTGGTGGTAGGCCAGGTTCTCGGCTTTCGCCGCCAGTTGCATGCGAACTTCAGGGCTTACATAGCGGTGCAGCGCCGTGGCCATGCGCCCGATGATGCTCTGCGCCAGGGCTTCGTCGTCTTCGGCCGGCAAGAGCTTCAGGGCGAGCTCGACGTACTCACGGGGATCGAGTTCGGCCTCGCGGACCGAGTCCCACAACGAACCCCACAACAATGTGCGCTCGAAAACATCGGTAATGCTGCCCAGGCCGGCCATCACCGCCTTGCGGCTGTGTTCATCAAGCAGGAAGCGGCCGTAGGCATAGTCCTGGTCGTTGGTGAAAACATAGTCAGGACAATCGCTCTGGTGGGCCTCACGGGCAACGTCTGTCCTTCCGCTGTTCAGTCGCACTTGTACACGCACCGGCGCGCGGCCGAAATAGCCTAGGAGCACCTGCGTTGAGATAGGCCACAGACCGCCTTCTCCTAACACGTCATGCTGCTGCAACACCAAACTCTGGATTTGATGAGGATGGTCGCAGTAGACCCAAATAACGTCCACCTGCGGCATACCACGTCTCTTGATATAAGCGTTCGCCCACTCGCCTAGTTGCTTCCCGGAAACCTTCTCAAAAGCCCCGACCAAGTCGCTCCATTCAGCGTTGGCATAGGCATGTTCTTTGAGATAGAGACGCAGCCCATCGCGGAACTGTTCTTCGCCCAAGACGAAGGCGAGTTGTTTGATCACTCCCGGAGCTTTGGAATAGACGATGGCGCCGTAGGCCGACTTGGCGTCCTTCAGGTTGGCAATGTCTTGATAGATTGGCGTTGTTCCCTGGGTGGAATCGATGGCGTACGCGGCCGGCTTGATGGCCTGGTAGAAGCGCTTCCAAACATTCTCGTTGCGCTTCAGATCGGCCAACGCGTGATAGGCCATGTATTGGGCGAAACCCTCCTTCAACCACAGATCGTCAAACCAACGCATGGTCACCAGGTCGCCGAACCACTGGTGCGTGGTCTCATGCAGCAGCAAAATGTCGCGATTGAGGATGTCGCTGTGGGTGGGCGCGGTGCGAAACAGAATCGATTCCTCGCGCAGGAACGTGGCCCCGGCGTGTTCCATGCCGCCATAAGCGAAGCCGGGAATCATCACCAAGTCGTACTTAGGAAAAGGAAAAGGCTGGGCGAAGTAGTTCGACAAGTACTTGATGCCGTCCGCGGTGATCTGCTGGACTTCCGGAGCTTCTTCTTCGGCGCGCTTCTTTTTGGACTGGCGGACGTAGAGCCCGGGCAGTCCAGCCACGTCATGCACCTTCTTGAAGGGCCCGGCGGCGAAAGCGAAGAGATAGGTGCTGATGGGCTTGGTCTCGGCAAACTCGGTCAGTTTGCCCGCTCCAGACATGGTCTCTTCTCCCGTTTCAGGAGTGTTAGAAACAACGGTCCACAATCCCGGAGTGACCACACTCAACTGAAACCTCGCCTTGATGTCCGGCTGGTCAAAACACGGGAAGGCCATGCTGGCGTCCATAGGAACGAATAGGGTGTAGATGTACTCGCTGCCGTCGTCCTTGTCTTCGAAGCGCGTGATGGCCTTGCCCGCCGGCGCGATGGGAGCCGTGAAGTTCATGGTCACGGTATTTAAGCCGGCCCGCAACAAAGCCGCGGCCAGCGCGATATGCCCGTTTTCAATCTGCGCAGGAGCCGTTTTGCCGTTAATGAGAAGATTCGACGCGGTTCCCTCGCGGAAATCGAGCAGCAAGGGACGAGCGGAATTCAGCCGAAACTGAAGCTCTTCGCGTCCAGCAGCCGAGGGAGCGTGCGGTGACAAATCAAAGCTGAGATGATAGCGGACTTCCGAGACTTGCTCTGCCCGTTGCCGTGCCAGCTCTCGGGGAATGCCTTCCGGGGCTTGCGCCCACAATGAGGCGACGAGAAATACCGGGGCCAGAAATCGTGTCTGCATGGGCGATTCATTTTACCCGACCTTTGCGGCCCCGCCGCAAACACGCGCGCACGATGCAACTCCGCGCGCCGGCGGCCATTTGCTCTGCCGGCTCGGTCGGACTACGATACTTGTCTTCACCTCGGAGAGCACGATGAGGACATTAGTCGGTTCCGCTGTCTTGCTATGTCTGTCAGCCGTTGCCCAGGCACAAAAGGCTCCGGTCCTTTTCCAGCACGTACGCGTTTTTGACGGAACCCAAGTGATCGTTGAGACCGATGTTCTGATTGAGCACGGCAAGATCACGACCATCGGCTCCAACCTGCCCGCGGGTTCCGCCACGGTTGTGGACGGCTCCGGCAAAACACTGCTGCCGGGACTGATCGATGCTCACGTGCACGTCCACGGAGCCGACACGCTGGAGCAGGCGCTGATCTTCGGCGTGACTACGGAATTGGACATGATGATGTCTCCCCGGCTCGAATACGAGCTCAAGAAGCAAGAAAACGACCGTATGGCGTCATTCCTCTCGGCGGGTTTTCCAGCGACTGTGCCCGGAGGACACGGGACTGAATACGGTCTCGATGTCCCCACGATTACCTTGCCCTCCGAAGCCCAGAAATTCGTGGACGCCCGGCTGCGCGAAGGCTCCGACTACATCAAGCTCATGTACACAGCCGGTGTAACCTTCGGCCCTCGCTGGCGCGAGCGACCCACGCTCACCAAGCAGACCTTGGCAGCGGTGATCGCAGCAGCCCACGAGCGTCATCGGTTAGCCGTGGTGCACATAGGCTCTGTGGAAGGGGCTCGTGACGCTATCGACGCCGGCGCCGACGGCCTCGCCCACATTTTCCACGGCGGCTCCTGTCCGCGAGACTTTGGGCAGTTTGTGGCCGCGCATCATGCCTTCGTCATTCCCACGCTCAGCGTGGCCCACGCCGTATGCGGGCCGAAATCGGCGGGGCAGCGGCTGCTGTCCGATCCCTACCTTGCACCGTACCTCAGCCATGAGAACATCAGCCGCCTGAAGGAGACGTTTCCCTCCGCCAACACGGGATGGGTCTCCTGCAAAGGTTCCACCCAGGCCATTCCGATCCTCCAAGCCGCGGGAGTCGCGATCCTTGCGGGCACCGACGCTCCAAATCCGGGTACTACCTATGGCGCCAGCCTGCATGGCGAACTGGAACTCTACGTGGAAGCCGGGCTTACGCCGCTACAGGCGCTGGTTTCGGCAACTTCCGCGCCTGCCGCAGCGTTCCATATCCCCGATCGAGGCCGCATTGCCCCAGGGCTCCGTGCTGACTTACTGCTGGTCAACGGCCATCCTGACGAAGATATTCTGGCCACGCGCAATATCGCAGCTGTCTATAAGGACGGGAATGAGGTGGATCGACGAAGCCATTACCACGGAAAATAGAGCTGTTCCAGAAATGGTGTAGTCTGCATTCCACCTCAGTGGCTGAAGCCGGTCAGTTTTGTACCGAAGCGCAGGCATAACGCCTGCTCCACCCTGTACTAGATACAGCAATTGTGGAACCGCGGTTAGGATGCCCAGGCTTCGGCTACCCCATCACCGCCGTAACGTAATTCACAGGAGCGTGGTCGGCAAGCTCGCGCAAACCTACGTTCCCCTCCTTCCATGCCTGATACTTGAAGGGATATTCCAGGGACGCTGCTGCACGGTCCTTCAGAATGAAGCCGTCTCCTGGATCAAAGGTTATGCTGCGGTCCTGGGCAATGTAGTATGGCTTGCCTAGATGTCGGTACCCGAGGTCCTCGGGCGGAATACGGGTTACGATGTCGCAGCAGTCCACATAGCGATGGTTGTCCACATTCTGGAGCGTCGCCACAAAGTCGGCATCTCCGACCAACGGGGACCCAAAAGTATAAAGGGCCGATGGCGTTGTGATGCCGGCCAGCAGCGTAGCCAGGGCCGCGCCGAGACTGTGGCCAGCAATCAGCAGCCGAGCGTTCAGCGGTTTGAGGGCATCGAGCGCCTTCGTGAGATCATCGCGAACAGCCGCCAGGGCCGTCTTGAAGCCTTGATGGACCTTGCCGCCCTTCTCCCAGGCAACAGGGATGGCGTCAATGTCGTCAGCCACGTCGGTAGGATCATCTTTGTCGGTTCCGCGGAACGACACCACCGCCAATTTTTTGTCCTGCCGCAAAGCCAGGAAACAATGGGTGCCTTCTCCCTTGGGCGTTCCCGAACTCTCAAAGAACCCGGCAACCTTAAACCCTACACGGCCCAACTCCGCCTTGGTTTTGGCTTGGCTTAAAGTGAAGTCCTGGTCGGAGCGGCAGTAAGCCAGCCGCACCATCTCCGCGCAAAGCGCCGCGTCGGACGCCGGCACGCCCCGCATAAAAAACTGTGCATTCTTGCAGGGAAAGAAAAGATCATCCTTCAGTGGGCTGTAAGCGATAGCACTCTTTGGGCTAGGAGCGATGGCACTCATTTTCAGGCCTCCGGACACCAGCGTTCATCGACGGATTCCCTTGTGGACCGCCAAGCATACTATGGAACGCCAACAGGGGACGCTTCCCTGCCTGGAAAAGGCCGCTAGTTCAAGCAAGGTCTGGGCCAAGCAAGCGATGGGGCAAGCAAAGTGATGGTCGGCGCGTCCGACGCCGGGCTTGGTCCGACCGGCTGCGGGCGGGTCGGGTAAGGCAATGGCGCGGTCCGGGCTTCGAATGATGCCGGCGTTTCCATCGCCTCCCCTAAAATTCCGTACGGCGAGTTTTCCCCGGTACGGCTTCAAGGCCGGAATATCAGACAAGGCCTTCCCACAAAACTGGTTTGCCATCGTCCTTCGTGCCCACTGCTTTCACCGTGTATTCCCTGCTCTGTGTCAGGGACGATGCGCGGGTAAGCACCTCCGTACGAGCGGACCCAGCCGCTCTACCCCAGGGGCCCTCGCTCCGAACCGGGTTATGCTGCCCCGGTTCATCATCACTTAATCGGCCCCATCCGCCCCACTCGCGGGCACATCCCGACTTTGCCGTCTGGCGGCTTATACGAGATGCCATTGCTGTGCCTATTCGCATAGGCCTAGGCAGCCCGACGACTGGTTCTGAGCTTTCATTGATGCTCTTTCACAACATGTCGTTCTCTGAGACCACGGGGAACTCTTCGGCTGCCCTTACCCAGTACTTCACCGAAAACACTGGCCTTCAACTTGGGATAAAAGTTTCGGCATTCCCTTCGTCCTCACACTCCGATTCTGGTGAGGTGTGCGTTTTCGAGGCTTAACTACGGTTCGCTTACGTTACGACCTGTTGTTTTGCTTGCCCTCCTGTCGGAGCTGGCCGGACTTGCCTCCAGCCAACGAGGACGTTTACATCCGGGCTTCCGACGGTTTGGTCACCCGCCCCGTCGCCGGATATCACTACAGTGCCAACTGGGTAACCTGCACTGGCAGGACTTTCACCCGCTAGACCATCAATTAGCTTCACTGCACTATCCCTGAGCACACGCCCCCACAGCCCGCCAAAGAAATCTCCAAAATCTTCTTGACACACTAATACTGTTTGATATACAGTATGTGCCGTACACTATATGGAACACAGCACAAATGGAGCGCTATTCGAAAACCTGCGGCTGGAGTTGCGCCGCGGGTCCCTGGTTCTGGCCGTCTTAGCCGGCTTGCGCATCGAGCACTACGGCTACACCCTGCGTAAGACCCTCGCCGATCAGGGTATGACCATCGAGGAAAGCACACTCTACCCGCTGCTGCGCCGGTTGGAGAGCCAGGGGCTGTTGACCAGCGAGTGGCGCGAACAGGACAAACGCAATAAACGGTTCTACCGGCTTTCCGCGGAGGGCCGGCTGATGCTCAAACAACTGCTGGCCGAGTGGCGGACGATCAACAAGTCGCTCGACGAAATTGTTTAAAAGGATGGACACCATGGACCTCATCGATCGCTATTTACAGGCCATTCAATTCGCACTGCCCAAAGGTCAGCCAGCGGACATCCTTCGCGAGCTGTCCGAGGACTTGCACTCACAGATCGAAGAAAAAGAAAACCGATTGGGGCGGAAGCTCAACGAGGACGAGATCGCCACGATCCTCAAACAACGTGGTCACCCGATCCGTGTAGCCGGGGGCTACTTGCCCCGGCAGCACCTGATCGGGCCGGCACTGTTTCCTTTCTATCGCGCCGCCTTGAAAATGGCAGCTTTGTTCTTTCTGCTTCCCTGGGTTGTGGTGTTGCTCTGCTTTTTGATCTTCGACCGTGAATATCCCGCGGAACCCATGGGATTCAACCTGTTCCGCGATTGGGCGGTGTTCTTGCAGGTTACGATGTTCGGCTTTGCCTTGATTACGATCGTGTTTGCCGCGTTCGAAAGAACGCAGGCCAAGCTCAAGTTCCTTGACCGCTGGGACCCGCGCAAACTGCCCGCCGTGGTCCAGCATCGCGCGCCGTCTTTCCGCTCCAGAACTTTGACGGAGCTGTTTTTCAACGTGAGCTTCATCGTCTGGTGGCTGACTATCGGCCAGTACCCGCGCACCTTCTTCGGCTTTGCTGCGGGCCTTTTCATGCCGGCGGCCGCCCTGGGAGCGTACTACTGGCCGATTCTGGGGCTGGCGTTGGTGAACCTGATGCAGCAGATCACTAACGCGGTCCGTCCCCAGTGGACGTGGCTGCGTCCGGCGACCCTGTTGGTAACCAATACGATCTTTGCCGTCATGCTGAGCTTCATCCTGAAGATTGAACCGCTGGTGGTGCTCAAAGAGCCGTACTCACACGAGGCCCGTTATGCGGAAGCAGCGCCAATCGTGAATACCGCGGTCTTTTGCATCCTGGCCGGCGTCGGCATCGGCGTAGTGATTGCCTGCGCGGTCTACGGATATCAGATCGTGCAGCTTCTCCTCCGCCGCCGGCAGGGACGTTCCGGGATGCCGGCCCCGGTGCAAACCCTGTAGCAGGAGAAGCCCCAGAGCACGAGTTCGTCTAGAGGAATTGACGGATTAGAAGTACCGAGGATGGACAACATGGAACTCATCGACCGCTACTTACAAGCCATTCGATTTTGGCTGCCCAGAAACCAGAAGCGGGACATCATTCAGGAACTCTCCGAGGACCTGCACTCGCAGATCGAAGAGAGGGAAGCCACAGCAGGGCGTCAGCTTACTGAGGACGAGATCGCCATTATCCTCAAACAGCGCGGTAACCCGATACGGGTAGCCTCGGCCTACCTGCCGCAACAACAGCTGATCGGCCCGGTGTTGTTTCCCATCTATTCGTTCGCGCTGAAGATGGTTGCGCTGTTCTACCTGGTTCCCTGGATTCTGGTTTGGATCGGCTTTGTCATCTTCGACCCCGCCTACCGCGCCCATCATTTAGGAGTTGGCCTGCTCGACGATTGGGTTGCGTTCTGGCGAGGTGCGTTTTTTGTCCTTGCCGCGATCACCTTTGTGTTTGCGGCCATGGAAAGGGCTCAGGCCAAATCCAAGTTTCTTGACAACTGGGACCCGCGTAGGCTCCCGCGCGTGGTCAAGCACCGCAAGCCATCCTTTCGGACACAAAACTTTTTTGACTTGTTTTTCAATGCGAATTTCGTTGTGGCGTGGGTGGCCCTCGGGCATTATCTGCCAAGGATCTCCAGCTTCCCATCGGAGCTCTTCCGACTGGGTCGGGGATTGGAAGCGTATTACTGGGTCATCCTCTGCCTGGCGCTCGTGAACCTGGCCCAGCAGATCACCAACGTAGCCCGCCCGCAGTGGACATGGCTTCGTCCGGCAACCCTGCTGTTGACCAATAGCGGATCCCTGGTCATCACCTGCCTGGTGATGAGGATGGAGCCACTGCTGGTGCTCAAGGACGCAGATACACACGTAGCCCGCGACGTCCACGCGGTGGCGACCGTGAATACAATCATCCACTGGAGCCTGGTGGGCTTGGCGGTGAGCGTGCTGGTGGCTTGCTGTGTCTATGGATACCAGATCGTACAGTTTCTCCGCCGCCGGCAGGGGCCTCCCGGAATGCCGGCCCCGGTGCAAAACCTCTAGCGGGGGCGTCCCAAGGTAGGAACCAGCCGAAGCGAAAGGTAGTGGTACAGTTTTGTACCATTACCAAGCGAAAGAATTATTTGACGCTTCCACTTTCTAAGGTGTAGCATCTAACCCGTAAATGCATCACGTATCCGCCAGCCCGGTTTGCGCTTGCTCCATGGCCATGGCCATGTGTTGTTGTATGTGTACCAGCGAGCGGCCGATGGTGCGAAATCATAGCTAGACTGAATCAAGTTTGAATCGCCAGGGCCGCTCGAAACGAGCGGCTTTTGTATTTCTTTAGGCTGCTCGCGAGCCGGCCCCGAAGAAGGGGCAGCATGTCCAAGCCGAAGCAGCCAATTGCCATTTACTACGAGCATCCGCACTGGTTCGACCGTCTCTTTGCGGAGCTGGAGCGCCGTGGCGACCCGTTCGTCCGCATCAACGCCGCCCAGCACCACTTCGATCCCGCGCACCTGAACGGCGAGGGCAATTACGGACTGCTATTCAACCGAATGAGCCCATCGGCGTATCGTCGCGGGCATGGCCAAGGCATCTTCTATACGCTTTACTATCTGGCCCACCTGGAGCAGCGCGGACGGCGCGTGGTAAATGGTCAAAAGGCCTTTCGCTATGAGACCTCCAAGGCGCTGCAGCTTTCCCTGCTGGAGATGCTGGGACGTCCCTATCCCAAGACGCGGGTGATCAATTCGCCCGCCGACGCGGTGGAAGCCGCCCGCGGGTTGCGTCTGCCCATCGTGGTCAAACCCAACATCGGCGGCAGCGGCGCGGGCGTCACCCGCTTCAACAGCATCAAGCAACTGGAAGAAGCGGCCGGCAGCGGCCAACTCTATCTGGGATTGGATTCAACCGCCCTGGTGCAGGAGTTCATTCCCGCGCGCGGCGGCCACATCGTTCGCGTCGAAGTGGTGGGCTGCCGCTACCTGTATGGCATCAAGGTGCACATTACAGGCGAGACTTTCGATCTTTGCCCCGCCGACATCTGCAAGACCACAGGAGGGCAGCAGCTTGGCGCCGCCTGTCCCGTGGACGCTCCCAAG
Source organism: Candidatus Angelobacter sp. (assembly GCA_036521855.1). Taxonomy (GTDB): domain Bacteria; phylum Acidobacteriota; class Terriglobia; order Terriglobales; family Acidobacteriaceae; genus Angelobacter. The sequence continues at coordinate 15,413 of DATDGY010000223.1, read as the reverse complement.
AGCGGCCTACGGGTTGAGGGTTATACGCCGCCGGATGAAACGATCCGCGCCGTCGAACGTATCATGCAGACGGCGCGGATCGAGGTCGGAGGCGTGGAGTACATCACCGACGATCGCGACGGCCAGATTTATTTCTACGACATCAACGCTCTTTCGAACTTCGTGTCGGATGGCCCGAAGGTGATCGGGTTCGATCCTTTTGTCCCCCTCGTGGACTACCTGGAAAAGGAGGCGGTCTAATGCGCTACGGATATTGGCTTCCCGTATTCGGCGGCTGGCTACGCAACGTCGAGGATGAAAACATGGAGGCGAGCTGGCCCTACGTCAGCCGGCTGGCCCGGCGCAGCGAAGAGATCGGCTACGACTTGACGCTGGTGGCGGAGCTGAACCTCAACGACATCAAGGGTCCAGAGGCTCCGTCCCTCGACGCCTGGTCCACCGCCGCGGCCCTGGCTGCGGTGACCGAACGCCTGGAACTGATGGTGGCCGTCCGGCCCACCTTCCACAACCCGGCGTTGCTGGCCAAGCAGGCGGCCAACATCGATCACATCAGCAACGGCCGCGTCTCGCTCAACGTGGTCTCCTCCTGGTGGGCGGAAGAGGCACGGAAGTACGGAGTCCATTTCGATCAACATGACGACCGCTACGCACGCACCTCCGAGTGGCTGGACATCGTGGACCGGGCCTGGAAAACTGACCACAACACCTTTCACGGCAAGTATTACCGCGTGGATGATCTGGTGCTCCAGCCCAAACCGGTTTCCCGGCCGCGCCCCGTGATCTATGCCGGCGGCGAATCGGAAACGGCCAAGACCCTGATCTCGCAGAAATGTGATGCCTACGTGATGCACGGGGATCCGCCGGAGAAGATTCGCGAGAAGGTTCGCGATCTCACCGCGCGCCGCGAGAAGTGGGGGTTGCCCAGGATGCAATTTGGGGTGGCCGCATATGCCATTGTGCGCGATTCCGAGCAGGAAGCCCGGACCGAACTGCGCCGCATCACTGACGTGAAGCAGAACGCCGCCGGATACGAGAATTACCAGCAGTGGCTGGCCAACACCCAACTTGAACAACGCGTGTCTTTGGAAGACTATTCTGTTTCCAATCGCGGATTGCGCTCCGGCCTGGTGGGCACGCCGGAACAGGTTTCCGAACGCATCGCCGAGTTTGAAGAAGCCGGCGTTGATCTTCTGCTGCTGCAATTCAGCCCGCAATTGGAAGAGATGGAGCGCTTCTCCAGCCAGGTGATTCGGAACGGCGTCCGCGCTCCGGCCCAGGCTGACGTTTTCGCGTCCCGCGAACTGAGGAGAGTGGCAAACTGCTGATCCAGGCAGTTTGCCCTCTTCTTTGCAGAAACAGGCGGCCGGGCCCTTCGCTCCTTTCCAGGTCTGGCCGCCAGTTTCTAGAGCGGTTCCACATCTGGCGTAGCCAGCCACGTTCTCGCGCCGGGGCTCTAAAGCCCGATACTCTAGAAGATACTTTACGCGGCTCTAATGAGCCGCTCTTCCACCGGCGATCAGGACCACAGCAACTTAGAAACCGCTCTTAGGTGTCGCCGCAGGCTCTCCGGCGCCGGCTCTCTTCAGTGCTCATGCGCTCGTCGCAAGCCAGGCCAGGAAGAATGCGCTGCTTCATAGTTGCTCAGCGTGCCAATATCCAGGAGGTACTCCTGAATCGGGTAAGCCGTCATCTGCCCGGTTAACAGCGGCAGAAGATGAAGCCCGATGTCCGCGGGGCGTTGGGCGGGCACCCGGTCAATGATCTGCGGGCTGGCGACCATGATCCCGGAGAACGCCCAATTGGTCGCGGGCTGGATTGGCTTCTCGACAAAACTGCGCACCACGCCCTCATGATCGGTGGTTACGATTCCACATTGGCTGGGGTTGGTAACCTGATAAATCCCCAGCGTGACCGGCAGTTTCCTTTGCCCATGAAACGCCAGCATTCCGGCAAGGCGAACATTGCTCAGAAGATCCCCGTAAAGAACGAAGAAAGCCTTTTCTCCGGCCACGAAACGGCGGTTCTCCCAAAGCGTGCCGGCGCTGCCCAGAAGCTGCGGTTCCTCCGCTACCTGCACCCGCACCGCGCTGCTGTGCTTGCCAGCGAACTTTCGGACCATCTCAGCGTGAGCGTGTGCGTTCACCAGCACGTCGCAGATTCCAGCCGCATGGCAGTTCTCCAGCCAAATCTCCAGCAGGGGCACTCCGTGAATGGGTAGCAGGCATTTGGGAATGCTGTCCGTGAGCGGGCGCAGCCGCGTGCCGCTTCCCGCCGCCAGAATGATGGCCTTCATGGACAGGACGCCTGCCTATCCGGGTGCTTTGCGGCCCGCGAGTTGTTGCTTGGCCGCGGTCACGAAGGTCCAGGGCGGGGCGCAGGTTTCTTCGCGGTCGACAAAAGGATCGTTGACCAGCACTTTCGAGCCCCCGAAATCGAAGCCGAAGCGCATTTCGTGAATGCTTTCGGCGGCGAAGGCTTGGCGCACGGCGGGTTGTCTTTCTTCGTCGCAGTAGAGCAGCATGAAGCCGCCGCCGCCGGCGCCGGTGATCTTGCCGCCCGCGGCGCCCATGTTGCGCGCGACTGTATACATGCGATCGATCGCAGGATTGGAAATCCTGGACGAAATCTTTTTCTTGTTCTCCCATCCTTCATGCAAGAGCAGGCCGAATTGCTCCAAATGATCTTGCTCGAGCGCCAGGCGCATCCTGTAGGCAAGTTCGCGGATTTCGTGCAGCGCCTCCACCGCCGCCCCTTGCCGCTTCCGGCTGGATTCTTCCTGGTCTTTCAGAATCGACCACGAATCACGCGCGGAGCCGGTAAAAAACAACATCAATTTTTGCTGCAATGCGGACAATACCTCTGTCTTCAGCCTGATTGGCTCGACACGGCTGGAACCGTCGCGTTCGAAGGTCATGAAGTTCAGGCCGCCAAAAGCAGCAGCAAACTCGTCCTGTTTGCCCACCGGCTTACCCAATACGTCCGTGGCGATGGAGAAGGCCTTTTCCGCCAAGTCATACTTTGACAGCGGCCTTTGCAGAAAGGTAGCCATGGCCTGGAGCACATTCACGCATACGCTAGCGGAAGAACCCAGGCCGGTGCCGGGTGGTACCTCAGAAGCAAGGAAAAGATCGACTGCAACTTCACAGTCGAGATCTTTGAGAACCGCCAGAGGAATCTCCAAGGGGCCGCCGCTTTCCTTCACGCTCATCTGCCTGATGTCATTCCAGGTCTGAGACACGCGCAGGTCGGACGAGATGATCTGGATGTGGCCATCCGCGCGCTTCCCTACGATGGTGTAGAAATACTTGTCGATGGCGGCGCTCAGCACGGCCCCGCCGTAGGCTTCGAAGTAGGCGGGCAGGTCGGTTCCACCTCCGCCAAAACTGACCCGAAATGGGCTGCGGGCAATCAGCATCCGCCGACTCCGCCGGCCCGCAGAAAATCAGCATCGAAAATGATATGTCGTATGGCTCTGAGATTCATGAGAGCTTTTCGGCTTCGGGAGTCTTGAGTGTTCCCGGAGTTCGCTGCTTGCTCTATCCGATTGTGCCGAAGATGACCGGCATTGCGCCACAAATTGTCGTAAAAAAATTGTAAGCGCATCAAGATTGCAATGGCCTATTGTGTTTCTGCGTTCGCGCTCAAGGAGAGCTGTTTCTTCTTCCAGGCCCAGGCGGAGCCGATGATTTCCGTTAGCGACGAATGCCGCGGCTTCCAGCCGAGCTCTCGCATCATGCGGACTGGGCTGGCGCAGAGCTCAGGTGGGTCGCCGGGCCTGCGCGCGCCGCTGCGCACGGGAATGGCTCGTCCCGTCACTTGCTCTGCCGTGGCGCAGATCTGGCGGACGGAATAACTCTGGCCCAAGCCGATGTTGAACGCCCACATGCCCGGCCGGTTGAGTTTCTCGAACGCGCAGAGGTGCGCCTGAGCGATGTCCAGGACGTGTACGTAGTCGCGCAGGCAGGTGCCATCAGGAGTATCGTAGTCTTCGCCGTAGATCGTAAAATTGTCTCGCTCACCGCCGGCGGCCTGCAGCAAGAGCGGAATGATATGGGTTTCCGGTTCGTGCCTTTCTCCCAAGCCGGCCGTGGCCCCGGCGGCGTTGAAATAGCGGAACGCAACTACGCTCCAGCCGTAAGCCTTTGCGTACCATTGGAGCGCCTGTTCCAACATGAGCTTGGTTTCGCCGTAGGAATTGACCGGTTTCTTGGGGTCGTCTTCCTCGATGGGAGTGCGCTCGGGCACGCCATACACCGCAGCCGAAGATGAGAAGACGAAGTTCCGGATGCCGGCGGCACGCAACGTTTCCAGCATGGTGATTGCCGACGCCACGTTCTGCTGGAAAAACAACCCGGGATCGCGCACAGATTCAGCAATCAGGGCTTTGGCCGCGAAATGAAATACCACGTCAAAGCGTGTACTTCGCGCCAAAGACTCGAGAGGCGGGCGATCGCCGATGTCGAGTTGGACAAGTCTGGCTCCGTCCGGGACAGCGTCCCTGAAACCCGTGGAAAGATCATCTACAACCGTAACGGAGTGGCCAAGGCGCAACAGCTCGGCGCAACAAACCGAACCCACGTACCCGGCTCCGCCCGTGACCAGCACATTTGCCATCAATAAGCTCCTGCTCCACGCAATACGCTGATTGGCGTCTTCACCAGGATTTTGAAATCGAGCAACAGCGACCAGTGATCGACATAAAACACGTCCAGTTCCACTCGTTTCTCGTACGAGACCTCCTGTCGTCCCTGGATCTGCCAATATCCTGTGAGCCCCGGCTTTACGCAACCGAAGATCCAGCCGGCTGCGCCGTACTTTTCGAGTTCGGCGAGCGTAATCATACGCGGCCCTACCAGGCTCATCTCGCCCATGAGCACATTCCAGAGTTGCGGCAATTCGTCGAGACTGGCTTTCCGCAGAACTGCGCCCAGGGGAGTAACGCGGGGATCGTTCTTGAGCTTGAAGTTGATTTCAAATTCACGGCGAAGTGAAGGATTGTCCTCAAGGACCTGGTCGGCATCCACAGTCATCGTACGCAGTTTGAATGCGTCAAATTTGCCCTCGTGACCGACCACGCGACGGCGATAGAAGATCGGCCCGCCGTCCTGGAGCTTGATCAGGAGCCCAAGAACGGCGATCAAGGGGGACAACAGGATGAGAAGCAATAGGGATGCGGCAACGTCGCAGGAACGCTTGACGACCCGGCGCGCGCCGGCAATCGGCGAACGCCGAGGCGGAGCATCGCGTTCCGCATGACTGCTCATGCTCAGCTCCCGCATTCTATGCCATGCTCCGCTGAATCCTCTTCTGTGTGTCACCGGTTCCATCTACGGAACTCTGACTTTGAAGTCGATGATATACCGAGATGGTTTCGCGAGCGGCCTTGTCCCAGGAAAAATCCGCGGCGCGCACCAAGGCGGATACTCTTGAGCGATGCAGCTCTTCCGGGTTGCACAGCAGCCTGGCGATCGCGCCCGCCATGCCGGCAACGTCGAATGGCTCGAACATCCGTGCGCCCTTGCCGGCGATCTCCGGGAGCGATCCCGCGTTGGAGGTCACGACCGCGCAGCCGCAGGACATAGCCTCCAGGACGGGCAGACCGAAGCCTTCATACAACGAGGGCATCACAAAAACTTGCGCGTGCCGGAACAGCGCTGCCAGGTCTGCTGCCGCGACATATCCGGTTCGCCGCAAATTCAGCAAGGGCCAGCGTTGCTCCGCGTTGAGGGCGTCCAATCCCTCCCCAGGCCCGTACACCACGGGCTGAAATTTCGCGACGCCTTGACTTCGGGCGATCTCCAGAGCTTGCAACGCGCTTTCCAGGTTTTTGGTGCGCCAGTTGCGGGCGCTGGCAGCAAGCGCGTAAGGAGGATGCACGCCGTATCGTTCCCGCAAGTACTCAAGCTCTCCCCTTCGGGTCTCTCGGTGAAAGCAATCGGCAGCCACGGCATTGTGAATGACCGTCACCCGCTCGGGAGTTACGCCCAGCATGCTCTTGATGTCATCGGCGGTATGCTGCGAGACGGCGATGATGTGCCGCGCTCGCCGGACCGCGGTGCGGTATCCCGTCTTCACCATCCACTGCTTGGGCCAGGGGTAAAGCTGAAATCGAAATGGAATCAAATCATGAATGGTGACCACAACCGGACAAGGGAGCACGAATGGCGCCGGATAAAAAGGACTGTGGAAGAGGTCCAGGCGGTCTTCCCGGGCGCGTCTGCGCAACTCATTCTGTCCTGAACTTGAATACTTCGGCGACCGCACCGGAACCCGGATGATGGAAAGACCATCAAGGGCCGGAATCGGATTGTTAGCATGTTCATAAACTACCAGCTCAAAGTCACGATCCGCCGCGGCCATCGCCCGCAGCAGTCCCGCCACATGGGTGCCTACGCCCGAGTCGTTGTACCAGCGCGCATCAAAGGCTACACGCATGCGCACCTTAGCTGTCTTGGGTCCAGGATGGCAATTCCTGAACCTTCGGGGAAAGCTGCAACGTTGTCCATCCCAACGCGAGCACCAGCCACAACAATGCACCAGATTGCGGGCTGGCATTGAAGATATAGTCCGCCATGCCGTGGATGAGAGTCGCAGCCAAGGCGCCGCCGACTCCGACTCCGACAAGACGGTCGAACGGATCGGCCCGGCGAGCCAGTTTGAGCGCGATCCTTGCAAATGCAACCATCAAGATGCAAAAAATCAGAAAGCCGACCATCCCCGTTTCTGAAAGAAACTGGAGGTAGAGGTTGTGAGCGTCCAACTCATCAGGCCGGGCGCCAGGAAGGTAGTCGCCATAGAGGGAGCGGTAGTTCCCATAGCCCACGCCTAAAACGGGATGACCGACGAACATTACTCCGGCGGCGCCCCAAAGCGCCAAGCGGGATTCCTGAGTAAAATCATCTACTTGTTCCAAACGGTTGGCTCCGCCGCGGTCCTGCAAGGACAATACAAGACTGTAAGCCAGCAGCAACGACAGGCACAGCCGCGCAACGGCAATGCGTTTCGGTCTCAAAAACCAAATACTGATCAGGAGCATGCCTCCGTAAGCGATCAACGCGCCCCGGCTGCCGGTAAAGTAGAGGGCCGCGCCGGCGGCGCTGTGACAAGCCAGGCCGAGAAGTCGCAACCCGCTAGTCTTGGCGAAGGTCATGCACGCGACCGCCAAAGGAAGCACCAGGTTTAAGTACCCAGCCAGGGAGTTAAAGTGAAAAAGGAATGATGTGATGCGTCCATTCCAGGGCTCCAAGGCATCTTCTTGCAGCGGATATAAATGGAAATACAAATCGGTATAGCTTCTCGCATAAACCTGATAGAAACCAAACAAGGCAACGCCGATCGTGGATGTCAGGATTACCTTGACGATGGTGGAGATCTGGCGCCGGTTCTCCACCCACCCGGAGATGGCAAAGAAGACCGCCAGGTAAGAGAACAACCTGACCAGCGACCGGTAGGCGGCGATGTTCGCGCGCTCGCTCGAAAACAGCAGCGAAATCAATGCCACGCCTCCGAGGAGCAGCACGCCTTTCTTTAGTTTGCTCCCGGCAATCCATTCTGCGAACGATTTGCCCTGCTGCTTGCGGACGACCCACACCCCGGCCAGGAGGACAAATCTGAGCAGCAGGAAAATGTCATGGAAGGGCGGTTTGGCATCGAGCAGCGGGTACCACGGCAACAGAAAGACCAATCCATAGACAAAGAATTCAAACCGGAGGAGCGCGGCAACGGCCAGCCCGGCGCACACGGCAAACACCAGGAAAGTTGAATTCGTCACAGCAAGAGACACGGTGGCCACGGCAACCGCTACAATAAGCAACTCTCGGCCCATGCTCGTGCGGCCGATAGGCCCTTGCGGCAGAGTCGCTACGGTGCCGTGATTCGTCATCGTGCCCCTTGCCGTTTGAGTACGTCAACGGTTTCTTCGGCGCATCGCCGCCAACTGAAGCACGCGGCCCTCTCTCGTCCGCGTTGTGCCAAGCCTTTTCTGGCTTCTTCATCTTGCAAGGTGTGCTCGATGCACGCGGCCATATCCTCCACCGAGCACGGGTCGAAGTATTGCAAGACTTCTCCTGAGACCTCGGGCAAACAGGAAGCATTGGCGGCGACCACCGGGACGCCGCAGGCCATGGCTTCCACCATGGGGAAACAAAATCCTTCATACAGCGACGGAATGACGGCCAGACTCGTCCCTTTCAGCAATGCGACCAGGTCTGCATCTTGCAGCGCGCCGGTCACGATCACGCGCCCGCGATTATTAGCGGCGTGAGCAGCCGTAGCCAGAACCTCCTTATACTCCCAGCCCAGCGGGCCGGCCAAAACGAGATCCAACTCCAGATGAGCGTTTCTGGCGAGCACGAGCCGAAAAGCCTCGATGAGCCGCTTCAGGTTCTTCCGGGGCTGAATCACGCCGTGATGCCAGAGATACGACCGGTCCATTCCGAATCTCTGGCGCAGGAGCGTCTGCCGTTCGGCATCGGCGGGAGAGCTGTTGAAGATGGCATCGTCATATCCGTTATAAACAACTGATACTTTGGACTCGGGCATGCCGTACGTCCTGATCAGGTCCCGCTTCGAACATTCCGAGACGGTGATAATGGCCCGCGAGCGCCGGCAAGCCCACCAGAGCAGCGAGCGCAACATCATCGTGACTCGGCGCGAGTGTGAAGGCATCACCACGGGAGTGATGTCGTGAATGGTGCACACCACCGGAATAGCCCCGGCTGGCAAGATGTTCGACGTGGGAGAGAAGACCAAATCGGCATGCGCTCGGGATGCGGCCAGGCTCGCGCCCCCTAACCGCCACAAGCGGTCGCGTGACAGCCACCCGGTGCGCGAAAGCTCAAATCCGCTCTCCGGCTCAACAAAGTTGGCGTCATTCGCGGCCTGCGGCGAAGCAAATAAACAGAACCGGATTCCCGGATCGGCCTTGGCGATCTTCTTGAACTGGCCGATCAGGTTTTGCGCATAGACGTAGGTGCCCTGATGCCGCAAGCGGCTGGACAGTACCCATGAATCGAAAGCTATCTTCAGAACCTTCAGCCCCCTGCTCTTTGTTTTGCCTTTTGTTGATCCCCTGTGGTCGCCGTTGCACGCTGGCGGGTTTTCACCAGGCAGTATTGCTTGCTGACGAATCCTCGGTCCGGCTCCCGGTCAAGGAACTCGAGGTTGCCGTTGAACTTGCCGGTGCTGGAGTTGGTCAGCTTGACGTCCACGATGCGGACCGGTTGGCGGGACAAGAGTTCGCGGATTTCTCTTTCGGTGATGCAATGCATCTTCATGTGAAACGCGTCGAGGCTCTTTTGTCCCCGCAGCCGGGTGATCCTGCGGCGAAACCCAACCTTGTTGCGTAGCTGGTAGACCAGAGAGCTCTTTTCCCGCTCCGGGGCCTGAAAAACAAAAATGCCTCCGGCTTTGAGCACCCGGATGAGTTCCACCAGGTAGCGCACAACGTATTTTCGCTGGATGTGCTGCAACACGATGCTCGAGTAAATGAAACCAAAGTGTTCGTCGGGAAACCTATGGAGGTCGTCCTTTGCATTCAGCCAGAAATGGCATTGCGCACAGTCCTGGTTGAACTCCTCGGCCAGGCGGATCATGGTTGGCGATATGTCCACGCCCCAGCACTCGGGAAAGTACTGAGCCAGGGCGCGCGTGAGGCGGCCAACGCCGCAGCCAAAATCCAGGGCGGGTGATCCCATATCGGAAAACAAGCCGAGAGATCGCAGGTAGGTCATCACCCTTCCGATCTCGGTCTTTCCAGTCTCAAAAAACTCTTTTTTCGTCCATTGGTTACCTCGCCTCTGGGAATCCACGCAGATCGCCCACAGAGGATCGACCTGGGCGAATCCTTCCCAGTTCTCCTGCAGCCTGGTCAGTGAGTTCATAACTCCGGTCTCCATGAGCCATCGCCGGCGCGCCGGCGATGCACACGGCGTCGAGCAGCCCGGCTGACAATTGGTCCGGGCATTCAGTGGCCCTCTAGCCGGCGACCTGCGCCAAGACTGCCAAAGTTTGTTCCGCACAACGGCGCCATTCAAATTGGGCTGCGCGGTGGCGCCCCTTGTCCGACAGATCACGGCGCAACTCTTGGCTCTCCAAGGCGGCCTCGATGCAAGCCGACATCTCCTCTTCAGAGCAAGGATCGAAATATCGCAACACACCTCCGGAAACTTCGGGAAGGCAGGAACTGTTGGCAGCGATGGTCGGAGTCCCGCAGGCCATGGATTCGATCATGGGGATACAGAAACCCTCGTAGAGGGAGGGAAACACGGCGAGAGTTGCTCCTTTGATTACCGTTACTAGGTCCTGCTGGTTCAGTGCGCCAGTGAGAATTACGCGGCCACGAGCGCCGTTTGCTTGCTGTACCGTGCGCATCACGTCCTCATAGCCCGAATCTCGGGCGCCTGCCAAAACCAAGTCGAAATCCAGGTTGGGATTCCGTTCCAAGAGGCTCCGGCAAGCCACGATCAGCCGCTGCAAATTCTTGTTGGGCTTGATAGCGCCATAATGCAGAACGTACGGCCGGTCGAGCCCTAACCTCCGCCGGGTGGCTTCGAGAAGATGCGCGTCAAGAGCCGTGCAGTTAAAGACCCTGTGATCGCAACCGTTATAGATCACGTGGATGCGGGAATCCGGAAGTCCGTAGACCCTCATGAGATCGGCCTTCGAGTGCTGCGAAACCGTGATGATGGCGCGTGAATTCCTGGCCGCAGACCAGAGCAGGAAGCGCAACGTCCTCGCGATTCGCGATTCCCAGGGCAGCACCACCGGGATGAGATCATGAATGGTCGTGACTGAGGGAACGGGACCGCCCGCGTACAGAGTGGTGCAGTGCGGACTGAAGACCAGGTCCACGCCATCCAGCGAAGCCAGCGCCCACGCCCCTCCGAAGCGCCACAGACAGCTGTGTCGCAACAGTCGCGTCGACCGCGGCTGGAAGCCGGTTGCGGCGCCGAATGCATTAGCATCGTGATCGCTGCTGGCAGACACGAAAGGCTTGAATTGCAGTCCGTGTTGCGGCCCCAGCTCGCGGAAATAATTCATTAGCTGGGCGCTGTAGGCATACACACCTTGATTGCGGGCATGGGCGCCCATGACCCAAGTGTCAACGGCGATCGTCGGAGGGCTCACGCGAAGACCGCCTTTTCCACGGGATAGCCGGCGACGCGTTCGTAAGCAGCCAGCGTCGCGCTCGCCGCTCTCTGCCAGCTAAAGCGCCGGCAATTGCTGTGTCCCTTTTCGATCAATTGCCGGCGAAGTTCTTCTTCGGAAAACGCCCGCCGCAAGGCAGCGGCGAACTCGTGCGGATTCTGAGAATCGGCGTGGAGAGCAGCGTCGCCGGCGACCTCCGCAAGCGAGGTATTCCGGGAGCAGACCACAGGAACCCCACACGTCATGGCTTCGAGGACGGTAAAGCCAAAGCCTTCATACAATGACGGACACGCATACACACGCGCGGCTGAATATAGCGATGCCAGATCGGACTCAGGAACAAACCCTGTGAAGATGAGCTTGCCGGCAATGCCGAGCTCATTCCCAAACCGGCGCAGATCGGCTTCGGCTTCCCTGTTGCCGATGGGCCCGGCAATCACTAGCTTCGCGCTTTCTCCGCTCTTGAGAAACTCCCGGAATGCGCGCAAAAGGCCGGCGTGGTTCTTGCGCGGCTTGCAGATCCCCGTGTAAAGAATGTAGTCCTCATCGATTCGATATTTGGAGAGCACAGCCTCGATTTGCGCTGCGTCGCACACCCGCTGAAATGCGGGGTCGACGCCGGAGTAAACCACGGCAATCTTCGCCGGATCGGCGTTGAGATAACGTAATATTTCATTCCTGGAAAACTCTGAAACCGTGAGCACTCGGTCTGCCAGGCGAACCGCGGCAGCCATCATGACATGGTAGTAGAGCCGGCCGAGACGCGAGGGCATGTCTTGTTTGCAGGCCAGGTAAATCACGTCATGGATGGTCACCACGGTGGGACACGGTCGCATCAGCGGAATGTTGAAGTGAGGCGCATGGAGCAAGTCGGCTTTGTGCCGGCGTAGTAGCCGTGGCAATTCCACCTGCTCTTGCAACGAGTAGTAAGTGGACGGCGAAAGGACCTTCTCCACGCGGCGGTCCTGAAACGTGATCACCTCCTTCGCGTCGGGCGGCAAGATCAGCAGGTACTCGTGCTCCGGGGCCCGGGCCAGAACCGCTTCCACCAGGCATTTCATGTATCTGCCTATGCCGGGGTTTTTGATTCTTCGTAAGTCGAAGGCGATTTTCATGACTCTGGAAGCTATGTGTTGAATCGTCCCCCTGCCGCTATTGCTTCCGGCTGGCCGGCGCCCAACCTCTTCCGGACAACGGTGAGGACAGAGTGCAGAATGGCGTGGTGCATGTCTTCGATCATCTGCATGTTGCTGGACGGAACCACGGCGCAGATGTCGCACAGCGGCTTCATCTTACCGCCTTGAAATCCGGTCACTCCCAGGGTCACCGCGCCATGTTCGCGCGCGGCCCGCAAAGCCAGCAGCACGTTCCGTGAGTTTCCGCTGGCGCTAATGGCAAGGGCCACGTCGCGCCCGCGCACGAACGTTTTCAGTTGTTCGGAGAACACAAGGTCGTAGCTGGAATCGTTGGCCCAGGCGGTGAGAAGCGGAACGTTATCGGTGAGCGCTATTACCTTCAGGCGTTTGTTCTGCGCCGTCTGCATGATCCCTTTGTTCATGTCACACATCATGTGCGAGGCGGAAGCAGCGCTGCCGCCATTGCCGAAGACAAATACCGTTCGCTCTTCATCAAATGCCGAAAGGATGGCCTGAGCAATCCCGTCAATGGCCTGGCAGGGAAGCCGCCGGACCAGCCCCGACAGCCCTTGAAAATACTCCGCTGAGGAGAACATCTCCTCTTCCGTAAGCTGCCAAGCCAGGCTCTTATTCGCTGACGCCATGAACATCATTCCTTTCCCTAACGGGAATGCTTAACCACCTTACAAAGGGCTGCGTCTCAATCTCCGGAACGACGCCCTTAAGTCGCCGGAGACCTCGGCCACCAGCAATCGTCTTGGATCGTCGCCGGAAAGCTCGTCCCACGTGTTGCGTCCTATGATCCAGAAACAAGCCAGCGCCAGCCCGGCCAGCACACTCAAGCTCACCACCAGCGTACGAATGGGTCCGGATTTTCGCTCCGCAGGCACGGCCACATCCATCACGCGGACCGTTGGCAGCTCCTTGGCCTCCTGGATTTTTGCCATCTCGTACTGCTGCGTCAGGAACTCGTAAACGGTTTCCTGGATCTTCGCTTGCCGATAGAGATCCGTGTACTGATATCCGAGCATGGGAAGAGCGCGCATGGAGGGATACAATTCGGCCGGCGATCCCGCAGCCTCAGCGGAGCCGTTTGCAGAGCCGCCCATCAGTTTCTTCAATTGCGCCTGGAGCTCGCCGATGCGCGCTCTTAGAGTGCGTACCTTCACGTTGTCGTCGGAATAAATCTGTTGCAGCCCCCGGAGTTCGGATTCGCTGGCGATCAGCTCGCCCTGGACCTTGCTGGCGGCATCCATCATGCTTCGACCCTGGTTTTGGGGATCCATGACGGCGTTCTTGCTGGAAAACTGGCTCAAGGCCAGTGACGCGCGGTCCAAGTCCTGTTTAGCCGACTTGAGCCGGTCTTCCAGGAAGATTCTTTCGCGATGAGCGTCAGAGGTATTCAGGTCGGCGGCCAGACGATTTAGTTCCTCGACGTAAGCATTGGCGATGGCTGCCGCAGTCTGCTTGTCATAATCGGTGTAAGTAAGAGTGATCACGCTGCTCTTCTTGTCTTCCTCGAAATCGGTAAAACTCTTGAGTTTTTTGCGCGTCACGTAATAACCAGCGGGCCACCAGCGCCCGGTCAGCCAGTAATGACGGCGCAGATCGAATCTGTCGATCAGCCGGTCTTGCACCGTGCGGCTCTTCATGATCTCAACGTAGAGCGCACCCGGTGTCTTGAGTCCGAGCAGGCTGGTAGGATCCAACCCCAAGCCGCCACTCGATCCGCCACCGGCGCCGGCGAGTTTGCCGAGAAGTCCCATGCTCCCGCCCTGGTTCTCGCCGGGCACAATCTTGCTCACGCCTTCGTAGTGCACAGGAAGCAGAAACGCCACAATGCAGGCCACCACAAAAGTCTTCCAAGCCACACCCCAGACTAAACGGCGTTCTCTCCAAAGCAGCGCCAGGCGCTCGGCGCCCCGGCTTCCCGGCTCGTGGCGCGACGAGTATTGCCTTTCCCTTTCCGGTGCGATGGAGGGCTCATATGCGGGAACCACGGCAGGTCCTCTAGCTTCCACGTTTCAACCTCCAATGCGGCCAATACGTCAGTTGGAAGGAGGCCGTAAAGTCATTTTGCTTTTTGCCCGCGGTCAACAGAGGGAAGTTCCACCACTCATACTGCAGGAAGCTCGACAGTGACATGCTGTGATTAAAACTCCATTCCGATCGCAGGTGAATATCTCTGAAGTTGCCCCCCTGGAGAAACATGCTGTCGACGATGTCGCTGCGGTACCCGACTTGGATGGTCTTATCGGAGGCAAACCAATACTTGCTGTCGGCGCGCAGCGAGACTCCCTGGCGTCCCACGGTGCCGTTGCCGATGATGTTCCCCTGGTTGGTGTAGCCATCCAGGTAACGTGAATTCCAGTAGAAATAGCCGCCGCCGAGAGGCTCAAGAATCTTGGGCACGTTGGTAAACGCTGCTTCCACGCGACAATCCAGGTGCTGGAGTCCAGGAAAATGGGACAGGTAGAGACCGGGATTGTGGGCGGACTTCTCGGGATACCCGATGGGCGAAATCTCGTCCTCACTGAACGAATCGTCGTAAATGGTAAGCCAGTTGCGAAGGCCGGGAAGGCGATAACTGAAGTCGAAGGTAGAGCGCCGGTCTCCGGGATCGTTGTTCCGGCCTTGAGCATTTGTCAGAGAGAAAAATGAGAGGGCGGTGGTATGCAGGGTGATGGGAAAATCCGGGCCCCCCCATAGGCCAGTCTTGCCTACGCCAAATTCAAAGTTGGGAGTGGGCTTGAAGTTGACCTTGCCGCCGTTGATCATCGGCTGGTGCGAGAGCGTTCGCCCCTGGGAAAAAGCGATGGTCCCGTTCTGAGTATTCACGTAGTGCTGTCCGGTCAGCTTGCCTACCCAAAACTCCGTTCGCGTTGGTCCGAGAAGGCCGAGGAAGCCGGGAAGCTTGCTAGGAGTGGTCTGGTCGACGCGCAGCATGTACATGGGTTCAGCGTTGTCGCTGGAGAGGAACGGATCCTCGGTGGGCCCCGTCCACAGGGTTTGTTTGCCGAACGATGTCTGCCAGCCCTTGATGTTCAGCATGATGTAGGAGTCGAGTAGCCGGAACTGGTCGAACGCCGCAATGGGAGACGCCGGCTGAAATATCGGCGGTCCGGCCTC
>DATDGY010000222.1:0-1689 GCA_036521855.1 Candidatus Angelobacter sp. | reverse complement strand
GACCCAGCCACAAATCCCAATCCAATCCCTCCGGGACAGTTTGCGTATCCTTGGGGCGTTCGATGCCCTGCGGCCAGAACGGCCGGTTCGACCAGTTGTGAACTTCGCGGACCGGCCCGATCGCGCCATCCCAAATCCATTCGCACAGTAGGCGTGTAGCTTCAGAGGCCTGATTGCCAACAGCGATCTGCGTCGCCACGCCAGTCTCGCGCGCGACCTCCGCCATTCTCCGCGCTTCATAAATGGTGTGCGTGAGCGGCTTCTGGCAGAAAACATGTTTACCCTTCTTCATCGCCGCAATGGAGACGGCAGCATGCAAGTTGTCCGTAGTACACACCACAACCGCGTCCACGCCCTTCTGTTTCTCCAGCAACTCGCGAAAGTCGCTGTATGCCGCGCAGCCTTTGTAGTTTCCCGAGCGCGTCTGCGCTGCGTAGAGTCCATCCACAATTTTCTGGCAAGGCTCACGGCCCGCGACACCGCTTGTCACGCGCAACGTATGCGACAACTGAATCGGCTCGTCGGGACTCAGCCAGTCCCAGCCGCTGTCCACTCCCAGCAAGGCCCGCACCGATTTGCAAAACTCGTGAGTGTCCCACTGCGGATAATTCGCTCCGCTCTTGTTCACATCGCACACGGCGACGCCCTGCACATCCGACTCTTTCAAAAAGTGCAGCATCACGCGCAGGCCCTGCGCGCCTACTCCGATAAAGGCGATGTTGACCTTGTCGCTCGGCGGAACAAAGCCAGCGCCGCCCAAGACGTGCCTCGGCACAATTGAAAAACTCGCGGCCGCCGCAGCCGTCTTCCATAAGAATTCGCGCCGCGCAACACCGCCCGTCGATGACTCATTCAATCGTTTCAAATCACCCATTTCGTCACCTCGCCGCCGCAATTCTACATTCACTTTAGCAAAACGTCGATGCCTCCCTACGAGCCGTCGTGAGACCCAGGCCAACTAGTGCACTGTAACAGCTGAAACGGCAGTATGATGGTGTTCATGGAGAACACCATCGTACTGACGGATTCGGAACGTCTGGAACTCAACCAGCGGGCGGCGAGCCGCAGCGGGCGTGCCGATGACGCGCGCCGGGCGCGGCTGATGTTGCTGCTCGAGGCAGGCCATACCTGGGCCGCGATTCGCGATAAGCTGGACTGCAATGATGCGTTTATCGACCGCTGGAGCAAACGATTTCGGGAAGAGCGGCTGGCAGGGCTGTTCAGCAGGCACGCTGGGCAAGAGGCCACCACGCTGACTCCTGCACTGGAGGCGCGCATTCTGCAATGGACGCTCAAGCGTTCGCCGCCGGACGGGGCGACGCAGTGGAGCACGCGTAGGCTGGGAACGCAGTTCAAGGTCAGTCACATGATGGTGGCGCGGGTGTGGGCCAAGCACGGACTCAAGCCCCAGCGGCTGGACCGCTACATGGCCACCAACGACCCGGACTTTGAGCAGAAGGCCGCCGACATCATTGGACTGTATCTGAACCCTCCGGCGCATGCGGCGGTGTTCTGTGTGGATGAAAAGACGGCGATTCAGGCGCTGGACCGCAAAGATCCGGTATTGCCACTCTCGCCGGGACGCGCCGAACGGCATGGCTTTGAATACTTCCGGCACGGCACGCTGTCCCTGTATGCAGCGTTCGACACCAAGACCGGCGAGGTACTCGGCAAGACCGCCGCGCGGCA
>DATDGY010000221.1:0-1610 GCA_036521855.1 Candidatus Angelobacter sp. | reverse complement strand
GTGGCGTGTACGCCCTGGCCAACCTTCGCGGCGGCGGCGAGTTCGGCGAGGCCTGGCACCACGCCGGTATGCTCGAGAAGAAGCAGAACGTGTTTGACGATTTCATCGCTGCCGGAGAATGGCTGGTGGCGAACAAATATACTTCGTCCAAGCGACTGGCGATCCGCGGCAGCAGTAACGGCGGCCTGTTGATGGGGGCCATGCTCACCCAGCGTCCTGACTTGTTCGGCGCCGTGATTTGTGGCTATCCCCTGCTGGATATGATTCGTTACCAAAAGTTTCTGGTGGCGGGTTACTGGGTGCCCGAGTATGGATCGTCGGACAATCCCGACCAATTCAAATACATCTACGCCTATTCGCCCTACCAGCATGTAAAGACGGGAACCAAGTATCCGGCAGTGCTCTTCCTCACCGGCGATTCGGATACTCGCGTGGCGCCGCTGCACGCGCGAAAGATGACGGCGCTGATGCAAGCCTCTACCGGCTCGGACCGACCGATCCTGTTGCACTATGACACGAAGGCCGGCCACTCCCAGGGTACGCCCGTCAGCAAGCAGATCGACAACACGACGGACGAGCTGGATTTCCTGATGTGGCAGCTGGGCATGACCCCTGGCACCCAAGCTGCGTCGGGTCAGAAGTAAGACTGATTCGATTCAATTTGAGCCAAAAGCGACCTCGGGGTTTTTGGGGGCTTTCGAACGCACTTGTATCTGCTAGGCAACCGGGGACCGCATCCCGACACGAGGGTGGGGAGCAGGTTTTCATGACTGCCGTCAACTCCGCTTGACCTTCACGATCTTAACTTCGCGCCCCCAGCTCAGCTTCCCCGCAGCCGAGCTTCGCCAGGGCGGCGTGGTATTCGCTTCTAAGCCGTGCAACCAGCTCGGCCACGCTAACCACCGCTTTCACGGCGCCTACGCCCTGGCCGGCGCTCCAGATGTCGCGCCAAGCTTTCACCTTGCCGTCACTATTGGCGAAATTCATCTTGGAAGGATCGGCGTGCGGTAGGTTCTCCGGATCGAAGCCGGCGTTGCGGATCGAGGGCTTCAGGTAGTTGCCGTGCACGCCGGAAAAGTAGTTGCTGTAAACAATGTCGGACGCGGCCGAATCAACGATCATTTGTTTGTAACCGTCAGCCGCGTTGGCTTCGTGGGTAGCGATAAAAGCTGAGCCAACGTACCCGAGATCGGCGCCCATGGCCTGGGCCGCAGCCACAGCGCGCCCGGTGGCAATGGCCCCGGAAAGCACCAGCGGTCCGCTGAACCACTCTCTAATCTCCTCGATCAGCGCGAACGGTGAGCTGGTACCGGCGTGGCCTCCCGCCCCGGCAGCGACGGCGATCAGCCCGTCGGCGCCTTTGTCAACCGCCTTATGTGCGAAGACGTTGTTGATCACGTCATGCAGCACAATGCCGCCGTAGGAATGAACGGCCAGGTTCACATCTTCGCGCGCGCCCAGTGAGGTGATCACGATTGGAACCCGGTACTGCACACATAACTCCAGGTCGTGCTGCAGACGATCGTTGGACTTGTGCACGATCAGGTTCACAGCGAACGGCGCCGATTTGGGATCTGCGGTAAGCTCGCTCGAGATGCGCTTGAGCCAGC
>DATDGY010000220.1:0-5156 GCA_036521855.1 Candidatus Angelobacter sp. | reverse complement strand
AATCTCGTGCTTCGCGTGCATGGCGAATTAAGGATCAAGCGGCTATCGGAGTTTGGTACAGGCCTCGACAGTGCCTCCGCCACCGGTACGAATCGAGACCAGTTGGTGATACCGTTCCGCCCGCAGGCGGTTCCGGCAGGCGCCCTTCCAGCCCCGCATGCGTTCGATGGCCGTTATAGTAATGTTGAAAATCGATTAGCTTCGCTTCCAGATCGGTTGTGGTCCAGAATAAGATGCGGTCGAGATACTCGCGGCGAATCGTGCCGATCAGTCACTCTACGAAGGGGTGCGAAAGCGGCACGTAAGGAGCACTCTTGATTGCGGTTACCCCGAGAATCCGAAGATTAGCCTCCCATTGGTGGAATCGATACAACGGATCGTGATCCGAACTGAGATATTTGGGCAGACTGTGCCCGCGAATCGCGCGATGGAACATCCGGCACAGCGCCACTCCATCCACGATGCCGCAGTGGACGCCAAAGCCAATGATGCGACGCGTAAACTGGTCCATCACAACAAGAACCCAGTGGGTTCGCAGCGTTGCCGATTCGCATCGGAATAAATCGCAGCTCCACAAACTGTCCTTAACCGGCTAATCTCTGCCGAAGATTCTATTGATGGTCGATCGTTCGGGCTGCTGAGGCGATCTTTGTAAGGCGGTTAGCAAGCCGCTCCAGAAGACGGCGTGGGGCGCCATCGGGAAGAGTGCGGCGGAACATTTCCAGCACGTGTTGAGCGACTTGGATCGAGTCGAGAAGGCCGGACAAATTTGGCGCGGCGGAAGTGGCGGAGGATGTCTTCGGCGCGGGTGCGAGATGCCGGGGGTGTAGTTGTGCCAACTGGAACTCTCGCTGCACATCCGACAGGGAGACTTCAAGATAGCGTAAGGTCATCTTGGGCGTTTTGTGGCCAAGAAGTTTCATCAGAACCGGGAGGCTGACGCCTGCGCGGAGCATCTCAGTGGCAAAAGAATGCCGAAATTGATGCGGGACGATACGGCTTCTGATGCCAACATCAGCAGTGATCTCATGCAGTGCAATACGCAACTCGTAGCCGAGCCTCGCGCGCCCGCGAGGGCGGGCTAGGAGAAAGCCATCAGCGGCGACCGCTTTCTGAGGGCGGAGCAGTCGAAGACGGTGCACGATCCCACAGACGAAGGCATCGACGGGAACAAGACGCTCCGTCCGCAGCTTGCCGAGGGGCACATGAACGGCCCACTGATCCTGGCCGATACAGCGCAAACAATCGAGAGGCAGATCGAGGCACTCGCCGATGCGCATGCCGGTGTGCCGCAACAGCAGCAAAGCGTTGGTGATCAGGTCGTCGCGGCGCAACAGTTCGTCCTGGATCAACTGATCCTGCTCGGCTGTGAGAGGACGGGGCAGACATCCGTCGGGCCGCGGGATGTCGTCGGCGCGGATCAGGTGGGTTAAGAGTGGTATCCCTTGGGTCCACGCCAGTTCTTCAAGGATACGGCGCAGACGGATGACATAGTGGGAGTACGTCATTTTGGCGAGAGCAGGCTGGCGAGAGCGCAATAACGTGAACCAGTCCAGGATGTGTGGGTCGCGGCGGAGTTGCCCAAGCGAGCGCACGCGGGGGTGTCGAGCGTCGAGAAAGTTCAGGAAGTGGCGGCCAGTGCACTGATAATAGTGCGCCGAGTGTATGGTGAGTGAGGTGGTGAGAGATTCAGCAGCCCTTTGAAAAAGAGGCGCCATCGGATTACGCGGAGGAGGAAACGTTTGCCTCATCATGACTTGACAGAAGGAATCGGCAGGAGCCGCTTGGCTACGGCGCGCGCATACTGTTCGATAACGTCACGCGGCGAGATCTGAACGTAGATCATCGTAGTTGAGATCGAAGCGTGCCCCATCAGATTCATCAGAGCGGGCAGGCTGATTCCGGCACGAACCATGTCAGAGGCGAAGGTGTGCCGGAAGCGGTGTGGATGAGCGCCAGGAACGCCACTGATGAGGCGGTGATAACGAAACAAAGAGCGCAACCCTGCGGGCGTGATGCGCGTGCCGCGTGCTCGTCCTTTCAGCGATACGAACAGTGCAGAACCGCATGCGGCGGGCCGTTCCAGCCGCAGGTAGTGATCCAGCAAGCGAACGGTGTCGGAGGCCAGCGGAAGCGGGCGAACCTTATTGCCCTTGCCATGCACGCAGATCCGGGACTCTGCCAACTGAACATCTTCGCAATCCAGGGCAATGACTTCCTTGGAGCGGAGTCCCTGCAGCAGCATCAGTCCGACGATTGCCATGTCACGCGCCGTGCGGAAGTCGGACCAGAACTGAGAGACCTGATCCACTGACAGCGGTACTGGGATACGCTTGGGTTCTCTCACGCGGAACTGGCTGCGAACCGGTAGGAAGCGGCCGTAGCCCAGCGATGAACGCAACCAGTAGGAGTGGGAGAAGCCGGATGCCGGCGAGCACGTCGTGTCGGGGAACATGTGGCGTAAAGCGCATCCGACAACGATGACGCGGCGGTTGATGGTTGCGGGGGCAGGTCGCGGCTGCTGTCCTGCCTGGAATTGCACATAGTCCGGCAGCACCGAGGCAACTGCGTTCTCGGTGATGGCATCGGTGTGATTTACGCTGGTCCACCAACGAAGAAAGTGCAGCAGGTCCATAGCGTAACTACGCAGCGAAGTATTCGCCAGGCAGCGGACACATTCACGATCCAGAAAGCGGTTGACCCACTCCACTTCACGGCCTGTCTGCGTCTCGATGACGTGAAAAGGACTCTGTGCGCCTCCGGCGTTAGGCTGATGGATGACCTGGAATGTCATGGACGTGCAACCTCCAAGAGACGCTGAAACTGTTGTGTATCGCCACCTTGAACAAAGAAGCTGTTCGGGTCGAGTCCGTCTGGCAGAAGGACCTGAAAAGCAGATAAGCCCTGAGCGCCAAGACGACGTACCATCCATTGCGCCGCGGACTGACCACTTCCGTTGGGGTCGGAATCGAAGGCAATATAAACAGTCCGGGGGCCGTCGGCTAGTTCTTGAAACTGCCTTGCATTCGGATGGTTGCCCAACAAGCAAGTGACATTGCGGAAGCCGGCCTGCCACAGCACCGCGTAATCGAAAAGGCCCTCCACGAGAATGATCTCCTCGCTTTGACGAACCTGGTCCCACGCATATAAGCCGCCTTTGCCGCCGGGGAGGAATCGGTGCGGCACCGCGTCTCCGATGCTGCGGCCATAAAGATTGCCTTCTAGCGGGAACACGACACGGTGGGCATAGGTATCGTAGCCATTGACATTCACCAGACCCGCTTGCTGCAGTACTTCCAGTGGATAACCCAGTTGATTCAACCATGCCCGAAGACAACGGCCAGGTGCATAGCCGATGCGCATGTGATCAATAATCTCGGGCGCGTGCAGTCCGCGCTGCTGTAGGTAAGAAACCGCTTCGCGATGACGGGATAACTGCATCCGATAAAAGCTGGTAACTTCCTCCAGTAACGGAGTAACTCCACACCATTCGCGCAGTATTGCCACGGCTTGCGGAAACTTGACATGGTGATGGAGTTCGGCGAACCGAATCACGTCGCCGCCGCGCGCGCAGCCGTAGCAATAAAACAAGTTGCGGCAGGGGTCCGCCAAAAAGCTTGGACTGTGGTCAGTGTGCAGGGGACACAACCCCATGAATCTACCGCCATTGATTCTCCGAGTTGGCCGCCAGCCGTGCGCCTGTAGGTATTCCAGCAGTGGAATCTGCTGTTTCAGTTCATCGATGGCCTTTCGATTCATGAGCTGTTCACCTCCAGGGGCAGAATAAGGCGAACGACGTTCCAATCCCAGGCAACGATGGTGGACGGACCGAAAATGTTCCATCCCGTCGCCTGCGACAGTCTGGTGGCCAGCAAAACCCACAGGCAACACAGTTGCCCGGCCCATCGACGCACTGTGGATGGGTCCGGCATGTGGTCTGGCTCTTTCGTGTTCGGAACCGATTCTTCCCAACTATCCGCTTTGCTCAGCGAGTCCCAGGCTTGCTGCCGGCAATGCAGACTGTAGCGCCCGTAAGGCGGCGACCAAGCCGGCAGAATCGTGAAAGCTTTCCGGCATGGCCGACATCGCCCGCGGCGAATCCAGATCCAGCCGTGCCGCTGATCGTGCGCTTGCTTGCGCCGTCTGCCATGACCGACGATGGTCCGGTTGCCGCACACTGGACACCGTCGCGGCAGCAATCGCAGCGGGAACGGGGTCCACCCCGGATCGGCCTTGTTTTCGTCCTCAGGTAGTGCGATAAAAAGAATCAAGGCAGGTGTGAAGGCCCGCTCTTGAACGCCCCGCCAAGGCTCGATCTGGTCGCGGGACTTCACCCTCCGGTAAAGTCAGTGTCGAACGAAAGAATACCGCTTTCGATCTACTGACGCATCGTTACGCTCAAACGCAACATTGGCCGGTATATTGGTCCTTTGTGTGACCGAGAAACGTAAGCCAGGAAGGACCTCCCGAATCCGATTCCGGCCGGTAATGAAGGCTCAGCACTCGGCGGACGACGTCCTTATCGATCTCCACACCGAAAGCCAACGAGATCTGCTGAGCAATGCGGGGACAACCCCAGCTGGGATTACGCCGTTTCATTGCCACGATGGCCTCGATGAGGTCTTTGTTGGGTCCCTTCGGGCCAGGCCGATGGCGGTGCCTAGGCGAAAACAACATGCGGTACTTTCGATTGCGCAGCGCACTGTGGAGATGCAGCAGAGTGGAAGGCTTCAGAACGATGGCGGAACGAAGGACACGTGCCGGGCGCATGAACAGGGTACACAGGCTGGCGATGATCCGATCCGTGGCACGCAGGTTGGGCGCACGCTTGCGCCCACGATTGAGGATGAGCAGTTGATGCCGGACCAGCACGGATTCGGCGACAACGGAACGGAGTCCACTCGGCCTCGTCAGTCGGGCCAGAGTGACGATCAGATGAACGAATACGATAGCGAAGTCACGCATCCCGGTAATGGTATCAATACCTCAAAAACCACCGCACTCAGGGCCAATTTGGCAATTCGCCGGTAGTCAGGAGCGGTCGGGCACAAAAGAGCCCCGAAGGCGCTTGCGACACCGCGTTCGGGGCCGGTCAGAATGAAGCAGGTTTCCGATGATTTTAGCGCGCTTATTCCGAAAGGCTTTTCGAAGCTAGC
>DATDGY010000219.1:0-28784 GCA_036521855.1 Candidatus Angelobacter sp. | reverse complement strand
TATGCCGAGGGCGACGTCACCTACCTGTTCGGCATGGACGGCGGCAAGACCATCATCGATGGCTTCGGCATGGCCGCCTTCGTCAACCATTCCTGCGATCCTAATTGTGAAAGCGACCAAATTGACCGGCGCATCTGGATCATCACTTTGCGGGACATCGCTGCCGGCGAAGAACTGACTTACGACTACAACATTTATGACTCCGAACCCGGTGATCCCGCTTCCTGCCATTGCGGAGCGCCGAATTGCCGCGGCACTATGCTCTGCGAGGAGGAGATCCAACGACACAAGACAGTTTTGCGGCAACGGGTACGCCGGCGCCGCGCCAAACGCAAGACGCGCAGGAAACATGCCGGAAAGACCGTTTGAGACAGAAGCCCGAGCGGCATCAACGTTCTTCGTTCATCCGCGGAGCCAAAGCCGCGTATAATTGTTCTAATTGACTTACTGGCCTGGAGTTTACTCATTGGTAATCAATGGTCAGCCTTCGAAACCGCGAGTCCTCGTAGTAGACGACGAACACGTCATCGCCGACACACTGGCCAAAATCCTCAACCAGAACGGCTTTGACGCCTCGGCGGTTTACACCGGTGCGGCCGCCGTGGACCGCGCCCGTGCCAGTCGACCCGACCTGGTCATCAGCGATGTCATCATGCCCGACATGAACGGGATCGAAGCTGCCATCCAGATCCGGGAGATGCTGCCTGGGTGCAAAATTCTGCTTTTCTCCGGCCAGGCTGCGACGGCCGATCTTCTCGAAAAGGCCCGCGCCCAGGGGCATGAGTTCGAGATCCTCGCTAAACCGGTGCACCCGCAAGACCTGTTGGCAAAACTCGGCACTTAGTCTGGAAGAATTGGTAATTGAGAACCTGTATCGGAGGCGCCCTACAATTACCCAATTACGAACTTACCCAATTACCATTTCCATCACAGTTCTCTTCGGCCTTCGATTGCTTTGAGCATCGTTACTTCGTCCGCGTACTCGATGTCGCTGCCTGCAGGAATGCCGGTTGCGATGCGGGTTACCTTCACGCCCGGTCGCTTCAGCAGTCCTGTGAGGTGGACGGCGGTGGCTTCGCCTTCCATGGTGGGATTCGTGGCAATGATCACTTCGTCCACGCCGCCGGTCTCGATCCGTCTGAGCAGTGAGGGAATGCGCAACTGCTCGGGCCCCACACCCTGGAGCGGAGAGATCGCGCCGTGCAACACGTGATAAACGCCGTTGTAAAAGCGCGTTTTCTCCACTGAAGCGATGTTCGTGGGCTCCTCCACCACGCACACCAGTCGCTGATTGCGGCTGGGGTTGGAACAATAACTGCAAGGATCAACGTCAGTAATGTTGTTGCACACCGAGCAGAGATGGAGTTTGTCTTTGAGGTTGCGAATGGCCGTGGCCAGGGCTTCCGCGTCTTCCCCGCCGGAGCGCAGGATGTGGAAGGCCATGCGCTGCGCGCTCTTGGCGCCGACGCCGGGAAGCTTCTTCAGTTCGTCGATGAGCTGAGCCATCGGCTCGGCAAATTTGGACACAGGCTCAGCCTCTACAATCCGGGAATGCCCAGCCCGCCGAGCATTCCTCCGACCGTGGACTGCATGGCTTCATCTACCTTCTGAGCAGCCGCATTCACCGCCGCCGCTACCAGGTCCTGCAGCATCTCCACATCGCCTGACTTGACTGCCTCAGGATCAATACGGATTCCCAGCACCTGCTTGCGCCCGTTCATCTTCACGGTAACGGCGCCGCCGCCGGAGGACGCTTCGAGCACCGTCTGCTGCATTTTCTCCTGCAAGCTCTGCGCCTGCTTCTGCGCCTGCTCCAGGATTTCCCGAAATTGACGAGCATCAAAACCGCCCATGCATGCTCCTAACTCTTGTCACGATGGTCGATCACGGTGCGAATCTCGGCGCCGAATCTCTCCCGCATACGCTGCACCACCGGCTCCTCGGCCGCCCGGCCGCGCGCGCCAGTCCCAGTGCGGGCGGGGCCGGGAGCCGCTGGGGAACCGTTCGCCTGGACACCTCCGCCGCTCAGCACATTCACCTTCAGAAAACGCCCGGCGGCGGCGCTGGCCGCCGCGTTCGCCACCTGCCTGGCTTCCGCAGTCAAGGCAAGTCCGATGAACGAAGCTGTCCGGGCTACGGTGATTGCCAGCTCATTTTCCTGGAGGACGGCGCTGCCGCCTTCCAGCATCGTCGCCAGCGTGGCATGGTTTCCGGTCTTCCCCAGTTCAGCGAGCACAAACGCCAGGATTCTCTGTGCGTCATCGCTCGGCTCGGGGGCTACGGCTAGGGCGGCGCTGCTGGCAGCGTGTGGCTGGACCCCGCCTGACATCTCCGGATCAAACGGACGGCCTTTTCGCGCGCGGTCGGCCTGGAACGGCGAAATTTCGCTCTCAGATTTAGGCGCTGACGGACCGGAAGCGGCCGCGGAAGACGCCAGTTTGTTCCCGGCAGGTGCGCTCGGCGATCCCGAAGCCACTTGGCTCAGCACCTGCTCCAGAGGCAGAATGCGCTGGGCATGGACCAGTTTCAAGATACCCAACTCCAGGTGAAACCGCTGCTCCTGTCGAAAACCCAGATCGTCATAAGTGCGCAACATAATCTGCAAAAAGCGCGCCAAATCTTCTTCGGAAAACTGCGCCGCGAGCCGGCCGGCGCGGGCCCGTTCGTCCGCCGATATCTGGAGCAACGAGGAGCCTTCTCCGGCGACCTTGGCCACCAGCGTGTTGCGCAACAAGCGCACCAATTGCCGGGCCAGGTGCGCCGGATTGTGACCTTCGGTCAGGAGCTTGTCCACAAGACGCAGGGCCTCATCGGTGGCGCTGGCCGCTACCGTCCCCAGCAGCTCCTCCAGGACCTCCGGGCCTACGCTCCCCAGCAAGCCGCGAACCTGCGCGCCGGCGAGCTTGGCGCCCGCGCCGGCAATGGCCTGGTCCATGATGGAAAGCGCATCGCGCATGGATCCGTCTCCGGCTTCAGCCAGTACGGCCAGGGCTTCGTCGTCGGCCTCGATGTTTTCCTGGCGCGCGATATCGCCGAGCTGACGCACGATCTCGTCAAACTTCACGGCATGAAAATTGAAATGCTGGCAGCGGGAGCGTATGGTCTGCGGGATATCTTCCGGCTGTGTGGTCGCCATCATGAAGACGATGTGCGGCGGCGGCTCTTCCAGGGTCTTGAGCAGAGCATTGAAGGCAGCATCAGTAATCTGGTGCGCCTCATCCAGGATATAGATCTTGTAGCGGTCGCGCGCCGGACGATAGCGGGCGGCATCGCGCAGCTCGCGGATTTCATCGATGCCGCGGTTGGTGGCGGCGTCAATCTCGATTACATCCACCGCGCTGCCGGCGCGGATCTCCACGCAAGAATCGCACACGCCGCAGGGCTCGGGCGTCGGTTTGTCCGTTGACCGGCAGTTGAGCGCCATGGCCAAGATGCGGGCGATCGTGGTTTTTCCGATTCCGCGGTGGCCGCTGAAGATGTAGCCGTGCGCGATCCGTTGCTGCTCGATGGCGTTCTTCAGCGTGCGCGTCACATGGTCCTGGCCAATGACCTCGGAGAACCGCTGCGGCCGGTATTTGCGCGCCAATACCTGGTAGCTCATGCTGAAATTTCGATTATACCCTTTGCCGGGCGCACCCATTTTCCACAGCAACTCCGTTTACCGGCAACTCCGCAGAAAACATTCACCTCCTGTTGACGACGCGGCCCGACCGGGAGTCTCATTGAGCTGCAAGGAGGCCAGACATGACTGAAGCATTGCATACCGTTCGATTCCCCGGCGAAGGCGACGCTTATCGCGAAGCCCGCAACAAACTGCTGGAAGCTGAAATGGCGTTGCGCAAGAGCCTGGAGGACGTTGCGGCGTTGCGGCGCAAGCTCCCGCGCGGCGGAGCTGTACCGGAAGATTACGTTTTCGAGGAAGGCTCGCCTGACCTCACAGACACGCAGACCGTGCGGAAGGTCCGCATGTCTGAACTGTTTGCCCCGGGTAAGGATACTTTGGCCATCTACAGCTACATGTTCGGACCGAAGATGAAGGAGCCCTGCGTTTCCTGCACCTCCATCCTCGACGGGCTGGACGGGACGTCGAAACACGCCTCGCAGCGCATCAATTTCGCGGTGGTGGCGAAATCGCCTCTCGCGAGAATCCGGTCGGTCGCTCGCGAGCGCGGTTGGAACAACCTGCGCCTGCTTTCTTCCCACGGGAACACTTATAATCGCGACTATCACGGCGAGAATCTTAAAGAAGACCAGCTTCCCATGCTCAATGTCTTCACCCGCCGCGACGGCAAGATTCATCACTTCTACAGCACGGAACTTCTGTTCGCTCCGCAAGAAAAGGGGCAGGACGGACGCCACGTGGACCTGGTTTGGCCCCTCTGGAATCTGTTTGATTTCACGCCCGAAGGACGAGGAACAGACTGGTACCCGAGATTGAAGTATTAGATTGTCACGTTCCACGACACTGCTAAAAAAGGCGCCACGAAGGCGCCCTCTTCTTTCCCTGTGTTGCGTTATGGCGCTTCTATCAACTCCATTTTGCCGTCTTTCTTCCGGTGCAATACCTTTACCTTGCCTTGCGGATCGCGAAAGACGAAGACTTCGCGGTCGCGGAACTCGGCCTCCTTCACCGCCTCTTCCACGGTCAGCGCTTTGAAAGAGATCGAATCCGAGCTCTTCACGATGTGCGCTTCCATATAAGTTACGGTGTTGGGAAAGGAGTGCACCTTGACGGGAACCGCCGTGGTGGCGTCCCCACCCACGGCAACCGCCAGCGAAACCTCCGGCTGCGGAGCTTGTTCCTGCCGCTTGCGCGCCAGGCGTTTCTTGCTCTTCCACCGGGTCTTGTATTTAACCGCCTGGCGTTCAATGCGATCCAGGGCATCGCCCACGGCCGCGGTCATGTCGGGGGCCTCCGCCAGGCCTACGATGGGCGGATGGTTACGCACTGTCACCGTGATTTCGGCGATGTGGCGCCGTTTTTCCAAAGAGAGAATTACGTGCGCGTCAAAATTGCTGCCTAAGATTTTTTGGAGTTTTTCAAGTCCGGTTTCGACTTGCTTGCGGGTGACAGGAGTGACTTCAAATTGCCGGCCAGTATATTCCACATTCATTGACTCCCTCCTGGGATCGATCCATTGAATGTCGTCTGACTGGTGCCTGAAGGAAACGGCATCGAGTATCAGGCGGCTTTAGTGCCATCAAGAAGCGCCGGCCCGGTGCGGCTGCGCTCCTGAAATCAGTTCTTCATCCTCCTTTGGTGAGTACTGGGTATGCGCATGTCCTCACGGTATTTGGCAACTGTGCGCCGGGTCACCTGAATTCCCTGGGACTGCAGAATCTTGGTGATCTGCTCGTCCGTCAGAGGGCGGGCCCGGTCTTCTTCTTCAATCAGCTTCTTGACGCGCCGCTTCAGAATCAGCAGTGAGGTCGCCGCGCCTTCCGGTCCCTGGACGCTCTCGGAAAAAAAGAACCGCAGCTCGTACACGCCCTGCGGCGTGTGCACGTACTTCGAAGCCACCGCCCGGCTGACGGTGGAAGGATGCACGCCGATCTCCTCCGCCACTTCCTTGATCATCATGGGCTTTAGCAAATCAATGCCGTGGTCGAGGAACTCACGCTGCCGCCCGATGATCGCATAGCAAACTTTGAGGATCGTCTGCCGCCGCTGCTCGATGTTCTTGATGAGTTGCACGGCGGACTTGTAACGCTCTTTCACGTACGTGCGCACGTCCTTCTCCACACCCTGGTTCTGGTGCAACAGCCGGCGGTATGTGGGACTGACGCGCAGCTGGGGCACGTCTTCGTCGTTCATCAGGACCAGGTACTCATCGCCCTGCTTGACGAAAGCCACATCCGGCTCAATCAGCTTGGGTTCGGTCTTGTTGTAACGCAGGCCTGGCTTGGGATCGAGCGTGCGGATGAACTCGTGCGCCTGAATCACGTCCTCGATGGACCGACCGACCGCCTTGGCGATCTCTTTATACTGCTTGTTTTGCAAAAAATGGAGCTGGCCATCGACAATCTTAAGGGCGTCCTCAACCACCTGGTCGTTCTCGGGGTCGTCCGACCCTTCCATGTCCCGGGTTTTCTTGAGGTACTCGAGTTGGGCGAGCAGGCACTCGCGAAGGTCGCGCGAAGCCACGCCCACGGGATCGAACTGCCGCACTAGCTCGATGGCCTCCCGCAGCTCCGGGCGGCTGAACTGCACCACCGGAACCAGGCCGTTGCTCCGCGCGGGCGCAGCGGGCTCGATCGAGGGCGCATGCGAAACCACAAGCTGCAAATGGGCCGTATCGCCGTTCTCGTGGATGACCGGATCCTCGTGCTTAAGAATGCCGGGCCCTGCCGGGCTGTTTTCGGGAATCGCTGGCTCTTCGGAATCCGACCGTGCCAGGCCCAGCAGTTCGTCCTCGGAGGCGGTCAGATAACCGTCTTCATTGAGATTGCCGATCACCAGTTCCGCCGCCGCATACACTTCCGTGCGCACGCTGATCGCCCCCAGCTGCCACATTAAATGATCGCTAAGAGTCGCCGGCTTGGAGAGAAAATTCTCAAAAGATGGACGCTCAATTTCTTCAAGATCGGCGGAGTTGCGATATCCGGGATCGAGATAGTCGCGGAAGAATGAGCCAAAATCGATCTCGTCAAAGGGATCTTTCTTGTCCGCTTCCGCCGGCCCCTCTTCCTTCGGCTCCTCGCGGTCTTTGGTCTGCTGCGCCTCTTCGCGGTCCCTGGCTTCCTCGCGGCCGGCAACCTCGTCCAGCAAGGGGACAGACGAATCCAACTCCTCCAGGACCGGGTTCTCCACCATTTCCGTGTTGATCATCTCACGCAGTTCCAGCTTGTTGAGCGCCAGCACGCTCACCATCTGCACCAGACCCGGGGTGAGAATCTGCTTCTGCGTTACTTTCAGATTAAGTTTGTGCTGGAGTAGGACCATCTAGTATTGAACCTTATCACTGCCTGCGGCAAAGCCCAAGAGTACCGGCGTAATTTGCGTCCATGCGGCCGGAGCCTCTCCAGGGCCGCCGCCAAAATCTCTTGCCTAAACGAAGGAGAAGCTTTCTCCCAAGTAAACTCTTTTAACTTCCGGATCGTTGCCCAGTTGCTCGGGTGTACCGGCGCGGAAGATGCGTCCCTCATTGATGATGTAGGCGCGGTCGGTCACGGAGAGCGTCTCGCGAACGTTGTGATCGGTCACCAGCACGCCGATCCCGTTGGCCTTCAGATCAAAGATTATCTTCTGCAGATCGAGGACCGCAATCGGGTCGATCCCTGAGAAGGGCTCATCCAGCAAAATAAACTTGGGCGAGATGCACAAGGCGCGTGCGATTTCCACGCGGCGCCTTTCTCCTCCGGAAAGCGCATATCCCATATTGCCGCGAATGTGTCCCAAGCCAAGTTCGTCAATAAGCTGGTCACGCTTGCGTCGCCGCTCCTGCCAGGAGAGGGGTTGCACCTCGAGCACGGCCATGATGTTCTCTTCCACGGAGAGCTTGCGGAACACCGAGGGCTCCTGCGGCAGGTAGCTGATTCCATAATGACGGGCCCGCAGGTACATGGGCTCGTCCGAGATATCTTCTCCGTCCACCAGGATGCGGCCGCTGTCCGGCGGGATCAGGCCGACGGTCATGTAGAACGTGGTCGTCTTACCCGCGCCGTTGGGACCCAGCAGCCCGACCACTTCCGCCTGATTGATGTGCAGGCTGACGCCATTTACCACCCGGCGACCGCGATACGATTTCGCAATCTCGTCGGTGGCCAGGGTTTGCATTTACTTCTTGCTCGCGTCTTCAACCTTTGTTGGGGCTTGGGTGTGGGAACTTTCTCCGTTACCTACCAGCACCCTACCATCGCGTCTAAAGAAAGTCAACGAATCGCCCAGAATTTGACCCCGTTCGGCATCAAAAATGCTAGGGAGCCGGGTGGGCGAGCCAGTTAATACAAATTTTTCGTCCTTGGCGGTGTATACGAGCTGGCTTCCGGTAGCCGTCCGTTGCGGTTGCTGGATATGTATATCTCCTTGCGCGACAATATGATCCAGCTGACTCCCGGTCTGACCCGGGTTTTCACCGCCACGCTCGAGCAGGAATGCCTGGACTGAATCCGCGGTGATGGTCGAACCTTCGATTCGCACCAGCGCGTTCCCGCTAAACACCGCTTTCCGGTCTGACTCGGCGTAAAACAGCTTGTCGGCGCTGATATTCACTGGCATAGTCTTGCCGCTCTGGTCCGTCTGGCTGAAAACTGCGCTCACGCGGCTGGACTGGTCCTTCTGGGCCTGAAGGCTGCGATGGGTATTGTCGAAGACGATGACCGGGGCCTCGACGATGTCCCCGCCCCGCCATAGCCGGGCGCCGGAATACCGGGCCAGCCCGCTGCCACGATTGGCTGTCATGGTGGCGCCAGTCACGTGGATGGGATCGGCCGGGGCCAACATAGCCCCGCCGCCTTCAGCGCCTTTCTGGTTATAAGTGCTTTTGACGTTCCCCTGGGCAAACGCCGTGCCGGTCTTGCGGTTGAGCTGAATGTTGTCCGCAGTCAGGCTCCGGTCGGCATCCACCAGGCGGGGCGAACCGGTAAGGCCGTAGCTCTCGTCAGCCGGATTGTAACGGGCACGTTCCGCCCAGCCTTCACGCGTGCCTTCCTGATAGTGAAAGTCGCCAGCCTGTTCGGCCGAAGCAATCTCACCCTTCGCGTTGAACGTGGCAGTGACATCCCGGCTGCTGGTTACGGTGTCCGGCTGTTTGGGAGTGGACGAAACAACCTTCGCGCCGGGGCTTCCAAAAATGGATTCAAGCCGGTTCTGCGCGTTGAACTTAGCATCAAACTGGCCGGCGCTGATCGTGGAGACCGTTGCCCCCTGGGTAAGCACGATCTGGGCCGGTCCCGCTGAAGTTACCGCTTTCTCGAGGACCTTGCCCTCGTGCAGATAAAAATCGACGGCGGCGGCTTTCATCTCTTGCGATTTCTCAGCCGGACCCTGTTTGAATTCGACAGAATCCTCGGCGCGGACCTTCTCCAATTTCCCCTTGCCGCCGAACGAGAGGAGCAGCCGTCCGGCCCGGCCTTGCGGAGGCGAATTGTCTCCTTTGCCGGCAAACACCACGCCTCCCGAAAGCGTGCCTGATTTCAACTGGCTGGCGTTGTCCATCACCAATTCGCTCTCTTGGGCCGTGACATCGAAGCCCTTGGACCCTTCGCGCACCGCATGCACGTTGCCGGCGCCCTGAATGTGGTCCACGGTGTTGTCTTCGCGCAAGAACACGGTCAATTTGTCCGTGGTCACCGCACGCGGCGGCTGCTCGATCTTGGCTCCCTGCATGATGATCCTTTGCGGGCTCTTCACGAGGTTGGCGCTGTTCCCGGTAATGGTTGCTTTTTGCCTGCCGGTGGTTACTATCCTGACCGCCGATTTCAACGCCAGGTTGTTGCTGGCGGAGTCGTAGATGGCCCCAACCGCGGACCCGGTGGCATCCGGTATGCGGAATTCGATCCGTTGACTGGTCTGCGCAACGCGTGTGTTTTCGTTGAAGTTCAGGCCGCTGGTCTTCAAATGAATCACGTTGCTGGCGCCTGATCCGCTTTCCTTGGGCGAGGCCGCGACTGGAGAGTTCGCTTCAAGATCGATCTGCACTTCTCCGTCGGCGGTTACCTCTCCGGTGTTCTTGTCGTACTTGAAGTCGGAGCCGTAAATGTGATCGGAGCGCTGACCATCGCGGCCGTATAGCGTGATGCTGGCATCGTGCAACTCAAACCGCTCTCCTTCCTGGAACTGCTGGAAGCTGGCTGCATGAATCGTAAACAGGGTCTTTCCGCCTTCTGACTTCGAAAACGTGAACTCTTTGGCAAACTGGGCAACATTGGGGGGAATGCTTGGCGGAACAGCCGTCGTTTGCCCCCGATTCTTCACGATGCTCAGCAGGTAGAAGCCCGCAGCCACCAGCACGGCGAGGACCGCCCCTGCGGCGAACAGCTTCCTGAGCAACCTGGGATCGAGAGGCATCTGACTTCATCTTAACCGAAGCGGAGGGGGGAACGGATCAATACCGGAATCTAGACTTTCCGCACCAACGTCCCGGCGATGATGTCGTGCAACGCGCGCTTGCGGTCGGTGAAGGCGGCCATGATGAAACCGATGAACAAGATTGTCGACAAATAATACTTGGCAAAATGCCTGCCCGTGGCGCGCGCGAAAGATATGCGATGGCCGGCTTCGTCCGTCACCTTGAGGTTGAGTATCTTCTTGCCCACCGTTCCTCGCCACGCGGAGCTCGTCAGCAGGGCATCGTAGAGCCAGTTGATGACCGCAAAAATCGAGAAGGTAGCGATACCGACGCCCAGCATCGCCGGGATGTCCGCGTGATCGATCTGGCCGTCGAACACGAAGGGTCGGTGGCGCAGACCCATGACACCGAGCGCGGCCGCAAATGGAAAAACTGCAATGCGGACGATGATGCCGTCTACGATAAGAGCGACAAAGCGAATCCAGAACCCGCCGTACCCGGCCGAAGAAACCGTTTGCGCGTAAGTCACAGGCGCTACGGGAAGGCTCGGCCCTAAACTCGCGCCGCATTTCTGACAAAACACGGCGCCTTGCGTGTTTTGGCCGCCACACTGAGAGCAAAACAGAACATTCTCGGCCATAGCTGCAATATACGCTGCGTCGAGATCACGTGCCAACAGCGGCAGCCGCCGGGACAGACCTCCTGAAGTCCTCCAAGAGTAATTCCAGTCCGCCGAAATCGGGGTGTTCATTGACAGTGACCTTGAAAGCCAAGTCGAGCTGATCACCCGGCTGAAGAACCTCGGCTTGGGCGCGTTCCGCCATGCGCCAGCCCATGGCTTCATAGCTGAAGCCCAGCCTGCCCTCAGGACGCGGTTGGTTCACGCGCAACTTGATGTGCTTCTCTTTGATGGTTCGCGGCGGAACAAGCAGGTTGATTGCGCGACTCAAAAAGACCGGCTCCGGATTGCCTTGGCCGAATGGCTCAAGCCGCAATAGATTTTGCCTCAACTCGGGTGTCACGGCGTACAGAGGAATCTCCGCGTCAATACGGGCCTCGGGAACAAGGTCTTCTGGAGACAACCGTTCCTTGGCAAAGTTATTCAAGCGTTGTCTTAACTGGGCAAGGTGGGAAACCGGCAGAGCAAAGCCCACCGCGTGCTGGTGTCCGCCAAAGCGCGTGAACAGCTCCGGGCACGATTCCAAGGCCTGCAGCAGATGAAACGCCGCGATCGACCGGCCGGAACCATGCGCCTGATCGCCCTCTTTGGCGACCACCAGGGCCGGCCGCCCGGTTTTCTCGACCACCCGTGAAGCCACAATGCCTACAACACCGCGGTGCCAGCCGTCGCCGTCAAAGACCAGGCAATATTTGTCACTGAGGTCAGGTTCTTGAGCGAGCTGGGCTTCAATCTCCTTTACGATCCGCGCTTCTTCGCTTTGCCGTTCGCTATTAAGCAGGTCGAGTTTCCTGGCAATCTCGCGGCAGCGTTCCTGGTCCTTCGAGGTAAACAGTTCAATCACGTCGCGGGCTACGTCCATGCGGCCGGCGGCGTTGATGCGCGGCCCCAGGCGGAAGCCCACGTCGCCCGCAGCCAGCGCCCGCCCCGCGCCGGAAAGCCCGGAGACTTCGAACAGGGCCTTGAGACCGCCGTTGACGGGACGCCGCAAACCTTCCAGTCCCAGCTTGGCCATGGTCCGGTTTTCGCCCTTGAGCGGAACTGCGTCCGCGATGGTTGCGATGGCCACCATTTTCAGAAACGAGGGGACCAGTCTTGCCTGATCGCCCTGATCTTTGAACCGGGCAAAGAGCGACTGGGCCAGCTTAAAGGCCACCCCTGCTCCGCATAGCGCTTTGCAAGGATAATCGCATCCTTGCTGGTTGGGATTGAGTACCGCCAGCGCACTGGGCACGCCTTCATGAGCTTCCGGCAGATGGTGGTCGGTAACAATCAGATCCACGCCCACGCGCCGTGCCGTTTCCGCCGCCTGGAAAGCGCGGATACCGGTGTCCACGCTGATCACCACCTTGACTCCGGCAGTGGCGGCCCGTTCGATCACGTCATCCCTGATCCCGTAGCCCTCCTTGATGCGATGGGGCACATGGAAGTCGGCTTTGCCACCACAGAGTTCGATGGCCGTCTTCAAGATGACGACCGCGGTGGTGCCATCCACGTCGTAATCACCGTAGATCAGGATGTCTTCCCGGTTGGCGATGGCCGCGCTGACGCGCTCCACCGCTTCCGTCATGCCCCGCATCAGGTAAGGGGAGTGCAGCTGCTCCAGCGACGGTGACAAGAACGCCCCGGCCTCCGCGGCAGTACGGACGCCGCGTAGCGCCAGCAGCCGCGCCATCAGCGGAGAAACATTGGCCTCGACGGCGAGCCTCGCAACGACGGCGGGATCGGGCTCGAGAAATTTCCAGCGCATGAGAGATGTGCGAAGCGGCTATTCTTCTTCCGTATCGGAATCATCGATCAGGATGCCGTCGTAGTCGTCGGCGGCGTTTTCCAGCCGCTGGTAGCTCTCATACCAATCGGTGGCGATCTCATAGACGAACACTACGCCCTGGCAGGGAAATCCGATCTGGACGAAGCCGACCTTGCCGGCAAAATTGCGGAGCCACTTGGCCTCTTCCATATCTTCATCGTTCATGTACTCGATTTCCTGGAGCCGGTTCACCAGCAGGTCAACATCTTCTTTCTCCAGGTCAACGTAATTCATGGTGACAAAGGGCACACCGGAAGCTTTGGCCAGCTCAACGAAGTCCTTCCAGGAATCGGAATGGTCCTCGTCCACGGTCCAGGAAACGCTGGGCACATCGTCGCTAATATACGCGTTGAAGCGTCGCAGACCGTGGCCTTCGATGAAGGCGATCATGTCGTCTTTCAAGTTGTGCAGATCTTGTTCCATGGACGGTAAAGAACATCATATCGCGTTCCCTAAGTCCAGGCCTAAAGAGAGTGGCTGGTCGGAGGGTGGCCACCTTTTCGCCCGGTGTTGGCGCAGGGTGGGGGAACTCCGGCGCTAAACCGCACCGATGGTTCGGTTCCAGTTCGCGCGCACGCTGCGCAGCAGCGACGGGTACACGATCAGCTTGCGGAAGGGATCGATCAGAGCCATGTAGAGCGGCGTCAGCCGGCCGACGTTACGCACGTAGACAGCGAAATAGAAGCGGTAGCCGTTCGCTGTTTCGACCAGCGCGCTCAGCGCAGCGGCGTGGGCGGTGCGGTTGATCACTTCGTCGAGCTGTTCGTTCTCGAACCGGTAGACGACGCGGAAGAGCCCGTCGGTCCCTTCGCGCATCCCCGCGGGCGCCAGCGAGAGTGCGCGGTCCGCGGGCGTCAGCCGGTCCGCGAAGGGTGCTGAGGTCCTTTCCGACGGCGTGCGGTCCCAACCCAAGAGCCGGCCGACGAACAGGCGCACGGCGACCAGCGCTCGCACCGCCGGAGACGGCGTGAACAGCCGAGGGCCGGCGACCAGGCGGCGAAACTCGTCGAGCGTGACCCCGGCGCGCGGCCGCGGCAGATCGACGGCCCAGACATCGTGCAGCGGAACGTCCTCGAGAAATGTGTGCACGCGCAACGGCAG
This sequence comes from Candidatus Angelobacter sp., assembly GCA_036521855.1. Taxonomy (GTDB): domain Bacteria; phylum Acidobacteriota; class Terriglobia; order Terriglobales; family Acidobacteriaceae; genus Angelobacter. Next base: position 15,184 of record DATDGY010000219.1, on the reverse strand, counting down.
CGCCTCGAATTCTCGTTCCGATATCTGCGGCATGCGGCCTCGGCTCTATTCAGTTTAGACCGCCGGATCAGTGCGAGCGCTCATCACTCTAGGGATCTTCGTCGCCGCAGCGTGCACGACATACTGGTACCCCTGGTTTGGCTTTGGTCTGGTGTGTGGCGTATTGCTCATCTATCTGCAGCCGCGAGTTCCAGGCGAGGGTTAGTAGAAACCATCAAGCAGCAGCTTCTCCGTCCCGTCTTCCTTGAGGAGACTGTGTGGTGCGCGCCCTGGATCGGGCCGGAACCGCAGCGAATAAGACCGTCAGGCCCTCGGCTATGGTCGGGTGCGCCAGGACAGCATCGCGAAGCAGCGTGTATGGCGACTTGGCAAGCATGGCTGTCTGCACGACTGACATCAACTCGCCTGCTTCTGTCCCGAAGGCCGTGAGTCCCAGGATCTCGTCGCTGTCAGCGCTGATGAGGGCCTTGATGAACCCGCGCGTTTCGGAAAGTGTATGCGCGCGGCGGACCTTCGCCATGGGAATCTTTGTGAGACGGTAGGGGATCGCCCGCTGCTGGGCTTGCGCTTCGTTCAGACCTACGCGAGCCAATTCCGGGTCGGTAAATATGCAGAATGGCACGAGCCGGCCCTGAGTGGTTCGGCTCCCTCCGTTTAGGTTGTCGCGCACAATCCGGAAATCGTCAAACGAGACATGAGTGAATTGAGGGCTGCCGGCACATTCCCCCATCGCCCAAATATCCGGAGTGGAAGTCTGGAGCCGTTCATTCACCCGGAGATAGCCACGGTCGTCTATTTCCACACCAGTCTTCTCCAGCCGGAGACCTTGTGTGTTCGGGATCCGTCCGGTAGCCACGAGAAGATCGGAGCCCTCCAGCGGACGCTCCCCCTCTGGATTGCGCAGACGCATCTTGACGCGCTGACCGGACAAGCCCTCGACTTCAAGAAGCTCGGTATTGAATAGCACCTCGATACCTTCATCCTGGAACAGGTGAAGAAGGGCCTCAGACACGTCGAGATCTTCTTGGGCAACGAGCTGTGGTCCACGTTCCACGATGGTAACCCGGCTTCCGAAGCGCCGCATCGCCTGCGAGAGTTCGAGTGCCACGAAACCTCCGCCAAGCACGACTAGATGCTGCGGAAGGTGATCCAATTCCAATGCTTCGACATGAGTCAGCGGTTTGGCGGCTCTGAGACCGGGCACGTCGGGAACGGCTGCGTGGGTGCCAAGATTCAGAACAACCTGCTCGCCTGCAAGCACGCGCATGGTTCCTTCGTTTGACCTCACCTCGACCGTCTTAGGCGCTACGAAGCGGGCTTCGCCCATGATCAACTCGGCGCCGCTGGCTTTGTAAAGCTCGAGGTGAAGACGGAGGTCACCGTCGACCATCCGGCGCTTCCGTGCTGCGCACCCCGGCCATTTCGACGGTCACGTTTCCGTTGATAACGCCAAACTCCGCGCCGCGGCGGGCCAGTTCCGCCACCTTGGCGCTGTGAATGATGTTCTTGCTGGGCATGCAGGCAATATTCGGGCACGATCCGCCAATCAGCTTCCGCTCGACCACAGCTGTGCGCCGGCCGGCTTTGGCCATCGTCCAAGCCAGGTTCTTGCCCGCCTCACCGCTGCCGATGATAAGTAAGTCAAATTGCTGTTTATCCGGCATTGTTGCCCTCCACAACTAACCTTCAGATCCGATTGCCGTCGGTGGCAACGATAACCTGTCCGGTGATGTAATGGGGGTGATCGCCGGCAAGGAATGTTGCCACAGAAGCGATACCCTTCAGCTGGGAGATCCCCACACACTCCGATAGCAGAACGACAGCCGTTCACCCGAACCCGTCCTTTTCTCACAGGCCCGCCGTACAGATTCGGAGTGGACGAATTGTGCTGCGCTTGCCATGGTGTGATGCAACTTTGGGCAAATTGGCGTTCCGATCGGACCACTGGCTTGCAGCGGGCCGGTTAGTCTTGACGGAATTGGCGTTGTCCCGGGGCGGGCAGAAATCGACGGGTGGCCACCCTTTCGCCCGGTGTTGGCGGAGGGTGGGGAACTTCCTCAATAGCTCACCGGCAGCGCGATCACTGCCTCGCAACCGCCGCGGTCGAGGCGATTGGCCAGTTGCAGGACGCCGCCGTGGGCTTCGGCGATCTGCCGGCTGAGAATCAGCCCGATGCCGCTGCCGCCGTGCTTGGTGGTGAAAAACGGGACGAAGAGATTGTCGCTGTTGAGCAGGCCGGGGCCCTCGTCGCGAATGAAGATTTCCACGCTGCGGGCGTTGGTGCGCCAGCCGACCTCCACGGACCCGGCCTGGCGAAGGGAAGGATCCAGAGAAGCATCCGCGGCATTGCGGATCAGGTTGATCAGCAACTGCTCCAACTGGTCGGGATCGGCGTCAATCGCCACCAGCGGGCCTTCGAGCGTCTTGACCGGCAGACGGCGCTCCAGGGTAGCCACACGCTCAACCAGGGGGCCAACTTCCATCCTGGTCCGGGTGGGCGCCGGCATGCGCGCCAGTTGCGTGTACGCGTGCATAAACCGGTTCAACGATTCCACGCGGTTCTCGATGACGCGTAGACCTTGGCGCATGTCCTGGGTAAGCTCTTCCGGCAAGGACGAGCGCGCCGCCAAAGAAGCCAGCGTGCCGGCGATGGACTTGATCGGCGCCAGCGAGTTGTTCAATTCGTGCCCCAGCACCCGGATCAGGCGTTGCCAGGCCTGGCGTTCTTCCTGGCGCAGGGCCCGGCTCAGGTCGGAGATGATCAGCAGCGTGTGAGGGACGCCGTTTTCGCGAAACGCCGTGTGGCTGATGGCCCAGCGGCCATGTTTTCCGGGAAATGTCATTTGCAGCGTTTGCGGCCCGGGTGCCTGAAGAAATTCCTGCAGCCCAAGCTCTTCCGCGGTGAGTCCGAGCATGCGGGGAGCGATCCGCCCCATGAGTTGTTCTCCGGCGCGATTCACGATCCGCAACCGTTGCTGTTGGTCGAACGTAAAGACGGCCACGTCGATCTCCATCATTACTTTCTTCAGCAGGGCGGTCGCCTCCAGGGCGCTGATCTTTTGGTGTTGCAGCCGGCTGGCCAGCAGGTTGATTTCCAGGATGAGGTCGGCGAGCGTATCGTCGCGGCTGCCGCCGCGCAGGCGGAAGGAATAGTCCTCTTCACGAATGGCAGCTACCATGTTGGAGAGCGTCTGCAGGGGGCGGACGATCTGGCCGTGGAGCATGGAGCTGCCTATCATCCACGCCAGAACGATGAACAGCGTCACCGTCCACTTGGTTTCCGGAGAGTAGTCTCTGATCCAGAGCAGGATCTCAGCCGCCACAACTCCGGGCAAACTGATGATGAAGCTGGTGAACAACACCCGGGTATCGAAGCTCAGCTTGCTCCTCTTAGGCGGTTTGGCGGGAAAAATCGCGAGCTCGGGTTCGTACGGATCAAAGGCCATACTTTTGCATGCGACGGTAGAGCGCACTACGGCTCAAGCCCAGCGCCTCTGCCGCATGGCTGATATTGCCGGAGTGCCGCGCCAGCGCCTTCTTGATAAGAAGGTATTCTACTTCCTCCAAGCTCATGTCTTCTATGCTGGCAGGAGTCGTTCTTTCGCTTTCCAGCCCGAGATCGCCGGGATGAATCATCTCTGAGGTGCTGATCAGCACCGAGCGCTCGACCGCGTGGTCCAGTTCACGCACGTTGCCAGGCCAGGGATGTTCCAGCATCCTTTCCATCGCTGATGGTTCAAGGCCCTTGACCGGCTTGCGGTAGCGCTGGGCATACTGGCGGAGGAAATGGGAAGCCAGCAGAGGTATGTCTTCTCGCCGTTCGCGCAAGGGAGGGATGTGCAACTCAACCGTATTCAGTCGAAACAGAAGATCAGATCGAAAGCGTCCCTCCGCGCTCTCCACTTTGAGGTCTGCGTTGGTGGCGGAGATCACGCGGACGTCCACCCGGCTGGTCTTGGAGGAACCAACACGCTCCATCTCCCCGGTTTCCAGTACGCGCAACAGTTTGGCCTGCTGCTTGAGGGGGACATTGGCGATTTCGTCCAGGAACAGGGTCCCATGATCGGCCAGCTCAAAGCGTCCCACGCGGTCCGCGCGAGCGTCGGTAAACGCGCCCTTCACGTGCCCAAACAGTTCGCTTTCGAAAGTGCCTTCGGGCAGTCCTCCGGTATTCACCGTGATCATGGGGCGTGTAGCGCGCGGAGAAATAGCATGTAAGGTCAGGGCTACAACTTCCTTGCCGGTGCCGTGCTCGCCAGTAATAAGGACGTTGGCACTGCTGGGCCCGATGCGGCTGATCAGGGTGAGCAGCGGCTGCATGGCCTTGGATTCCGCAATAAAGATAGGCCGGTTTTGCGCGCGCAGCAGGCTATTCTCCGCTTCCAGTCGTTCCGCGCGGCGCATGGTGCGGTACAGGTCCACCTGGGTACGAATAATGCTCAACAGGCGGGGATTGTCCCATGGTTTCTGGATGAAGTCGCGAGCGCCGCGGCGCATGGCTTCCACTGCCAGCTCCACGCTGCCCCAGGCCGTCATTACGACTACCGGCAGCTTGCTGTCCGCGTTCTGAACCTTGGCCAGCAGGTCCATGCCTTCCCGCCCGGACGTGGTGTCACGCTGATAGTTCAGGTCCATCAGCATGATGTCAAACTCATTGCTCTGGACAGCCTCCAGCGCCGCACCAGGGTTGCTGACGATCTCGGTCGAGTACCCCTCGGCTTTGAGCAGCAGACGCAAGGCCTCGCGCACATCCACTTGGTCGTCGGCCACAAGGACGCGCACCGGCTCGAATCGTGCCGGCGCCGCGCTTACAAACTCTTCAGTCTTGGTTGACACCCGAATGCTCCCGAAAACTCATATTGTGCGCGCCCCGAACCGCGTTCATGCCGTGACGTTGCTCGCCGCCGTTACCACGTCGTCCACAACCCAGCCGTCTTTGAGCTGAATGACCCGGTGGCTGTACGCGGCGTTGGCCTCCGAGTGCGTTACCTGAATGATGGTGGTGCCTTGCTGATTCAGCCGCCGGAACAGCTCCATGATCTCCTTGGCCTGCGCGGAGTGCAGGTTGCCAGTGGGCTCGTCGGCCAGGATCAGCTTGGGATTGCCGGCCACGGCCCGCGCCACTCCCACCAACTGCTGTTGTCCGCCGGAGAGCTGGTTCGGATAAAGGTCCTTCTTGCCGACAATCTGGAACCGATCCAGGATGTCGGCGACCATGGAGGCCCGCTGCGCCCGCGGAATGTCGCGATACGAGAGCGGGACGTCAATGTTCTCCTGCACCGTAAGGTTGTCGAGCAGGTGATAGCTCTGGAACACGAAGCCGATGTACCTGCGGTTCAGCTCGGCCCGCTTCTTGCGGTCCAGTTTGTGAACGGCGTTCTCGGCAAAGAAATAGTCGCCGGCCCAGCCGTCATCGAGCATGCCGATGATGCTCAACAGGGTGGTCTTCCCGGCCCCGGACGGGCCCATCACGGTCACAAACTCGCCTTCTTTCACGCTCACGTTGATGCGGCGAAGCAGCCATACCATCCCAGCCGCGCTTTTGACGGTCTTTTCTACATTGCGTAAGTCAATCATTCGATGTGTCCTGTCGGTACGCGACTTCTAATCACTACTTGGGAAGTCGAGTCAAATTGTCCTTTCGCTATTATCCGTTTCGCTCTTCAATTACTCAATCGCAGATTACCAAATCTCCTGACCAGGTCATTCGTACCTGAGCGCGACCATGGGGTCCACTCTCGTCGCGCGGCGGGCCGGGATCAAAGTAGCCAGAAGCGCAGCGGCAATGAGAGCCGCGCCCGAGATCAACAACGTCGCGATGTCCGTGGCCCTGACGCCATACAACAGACTGGAAAGCAGCCGAGCGAGCAGGACAGCGCCGGAAACCCCGGCCAGCATGCCCAGGCCGACAAGCGGCAGCGACCAGCGCAGGGCCATGGCCAGGACTTCAGAACGCTGCGCGCCCAAAGCCATTCGGATGCCGATTTCCCGGGTACGCAAAGTCACCAGATAAGACATAACCCCATAAAGTCCGACCGCGGCCATCATCAGGGCAATCACGCCCAGCACACTCAACATGACCGCAACGTACTCCAGTCCAAGGATGCTTTCATGGACCACCTCGGCATAGGACTTGACTTCGTACAACGGCAGATCGGCATCTACGCGGGCAACGCGGCTGCGCACACTTGAGATCACCGACGACGGCGAGGCTTCCGTTCTCACCGCGACTGCGCTAGAGCTGGGGGTTGACTGGCGATATGGAATATAGATGGTTGGCTCGGGTTGAGTGCTGATCCAACTGTTTTGGATGTCGGCGACAACGCCGGCAACCGTCATCCAAGGGCCGGTCGCATCCTCCGGTCCCAGGCGAATGTGCTGGCCGACCGCGCTCTCGTTGGGCCAGTATCTCGCAGCCAATCGCTGACTAATCACCGCCACAGGCAGCGTGGACGCCGTGTCGTCGTCGCTGAGCAAGCGGCCTTCACGCAAAGAGATGCCCATCAGGGGCAGATAACCAGGGCTTACCCACTGGCCCACGGCCGTGTGCATGTCTTGGGCGGAAGAAACCGGACGTCCTTCAATGCTGAAGGTGTACAGGTTGAGAGAGCCGCCTTCGGCGAAAGGCAACTGCGTGGCAATGGCCGCGGAGCGAACCCCAGGGGCGGTGGAAACTTCCTCCAGCATGCGGTCATAGAATGCGGACATCTGCTGTGCATTCTTGTATTTGGTATCAGGCAGGTTCAGGTGGAGAGTCAGCATGGTTGAGGGCGAAAAATCGTGGTTCAACGCAATCAGCGTTCGCACGCTCTTCACCATCAAGCCGGAGCCCACCAGCAGCACCAGGGACAACATAACTTGCAGCACCACAAAGGCGCTGCGCAAACGGTGCCGGCTCGAGCTGGTGGTGCCGCTGCGAGCGCCTTCCTTCAGCGCTTCATTCAAATCCACCTTGGCGCTTTGTGCCGCGGGCGCCAGTCCGGAGATAACGCCGGCCAGCATCGCCATACTCAGGGTAAACATGAACGCGCGCCAGTCAATCGCGATCGTGTCCCAACCGGGAAGATACTTGGCGACATCGGGCGGCATGTAGGCGAGGATGAGTTTCACTCCCCACTCCGCCAGCAGCAGTCCCAACACCGCCCCACCCAGGCCGAGCACCACGCTTTCCGCCAACAACTGGCGGATAACCCGCCAGCGCCCCGCACCCAGAGAGAGACGCACCGCCATTTCTCTCTCGCGAACGGTACTGCGGGCAAACTGCAGGTTCGCGACATTGGCGCAAGCGATGAGCAGGACAAAACCCACCGCTCCCAGCAACAGTAAGGTGTAAGAGCGGGTCAAATCGCCGGTGACAAATGTGGCAATGGGAATCACGTGCACGTGCCAGCCCTGGTTGGTTTTGGGATAAGACGCTTCCAGGCGCGCAGAGACGGCATTCATCTCAGCTTGCGCCTCCGGCAGTGCCCTGCCGGCTTTCAGGCGGGTCACCACGTACAGGGTATGATTGTTCCGGCTCGTCCTTTCCCGGCCGCTCATGGCCATCGGCACCCAGAGTTCGGCCGACGGCGGAAAACTGAAGCCTTTGGGCATCACGCCCACCACGGTGTGGGCTTCGCCATTGAGTTCGATGATGCTGCCGACAATGTGCTCGTTGGACCCAAACTGGCGCTGCCATAGTCCATAGCCCAGCACCACCTCCGAATCGTGGCCGGGCATGTCCTCGCCCGGCAGGAAGCCGCGTCCCCGGGCCGGTTTCATGCGCAAGGTGTCCAGAAAATTAGGTGTGACTTCAAATCCGTGAACCCGCAAGGGATCGCCGGAGCCGGTCAGGTTGAAGTTGCTCCAGCGGCCGGCGGCCAGGGGCTCGAAAGAATTGCTTTGCTGCTTCCAGTCTTCCAGGTTACCGGAAGCAACGGTATTCCAATCGTCGGTCTGGCCGGGTGACAGTTCCATGACCATGACCAGGCGGTCCGTGTCAGGGAAAGTAACCGGCCGCAGCAGGAATGCGTCGGCGATGCTGAAGATCGCGGTATTCGCGCCGATGCCCAGAGCCAGCGTGATCACGGCAACCAGCGTGAAGGCTGGGTTTTTTCCCAGCATTCGCAGGCCATAACGGACATCCTGAAACAGGTTTCTCATGACATCCTCTTACTCATACCTGAGCGCCACCATGGGATCTACTTTCGTAGCCCGGCGAGCCGGAATCAATCCCGCCAGGAGCGCAACCAGAGCCAGTAGCAGCACAGCAATGACCATCGACAGGGGATCTGTCTCCGACAATCCAAACAGCATGGATGACAAAAGGTGGCTGCCCACCAGAGCCAGGGGGATTCCCACGGCCGCTCCCAGCAACACCAGCTTTCCCGTCTGGCCCAGGACCATCCAGAGCATTGCCGACCGCTGCGCGCCCAGAGCCATGCGCAAGCCAATCTCCTTGGTGCGGCTGCCGACGGTGAACGACATAATTCCATACAGGCCCACGCATGCCAGCAGCAGCGCCAGAATTCCAAAAAAGCCCGCGAGCCTGGCGACCAGGATCTCGTTGTTCATGGCCCGGTCCACCAGGTGGCTCATGGTTTGCACAAACGTCACTGGCAGATTTGGGTCAAAGCTGGAGATGGCTTTTCGCACTGAATCCGCAAGCGCTGCGGGATCGCCCCCGGCGCGAACTTCAAAAACCACGTTGGAGCCTGGAGCGTTTTGCGAAAAAGGCACGTAGAAGCGGCGTTCCATCTGTCCGCGCATTTCCATACCCCGGGCATCGCGGGCCACGCCCACGATTTCAATAGGCTTGTTGCGGCCTTCATTGCCATCGATCCAGATTCTTCGGCCCAGAGGACTGGCTTGCCCGAAATAGAATCGGGCCATGGTCTCATTAATCACGGCTACCTTCGGGGATGTCGCGGTGTCTTGCGGGCCGATGTCGCGGCCTAAGATCAAAGGAACCCCCAGTGCCGAGAAGTAGCCGGGACCGGAATAGTCGTAGTGCGCAGCCCTGTCGTCATCGCTCTTGGGAACAAATCCTTCTACCGTCAGGTCGTCTCCCGAATCACTGCCGCTGAACAGGCCATTCTTGGAGTAAGTCACGGCGCGGACGCCCGGCAGAGTAGCCAAGCGCCGGTTCACCTCGTTGGCGAAGTCCACCGCGCGCTGGTCTTTGTATCCGGCGGCCAGGGGGTCGGTTCGGATCAGGAGAAGATGTTCGCGGTTGTATCCCAGATCCAGGTTCTTCAGGTTTTGCATGGTGCGGACGAGAAGGCCGGCAACGAACAGCACCAGCAAAGAAATGGCAACCTGGGAAGCGACCATGATCCGTCCCCAGTTCCATCCAGAAGCGCCGGAGCCAAGAGCGGCATGGGAAGTGTCCTTCAGAGTAGGCGCAACTGCCACACGAATCGAGCGCAGCGCGGGAATCAATCCAAAAAGAAGCCCGGTGAGCAAGCAGACTCCCGCGGTAAATGCCAGAACGCGCAGGTCAGGATGCGCATCGAGACTGTCAGGGCCGGTTTTGCCCAGGCTAAGAGTCAACAGCAGGCGGGTGCCCCAGTGCGCGACCAAGAGTCCGCAAGCGCCGCCTGCAAAAGCCAGCAGCAGGCTCTCGGTGAGCAATTGGCGAACTAGGCGGCCGCGCGCTGCTCCCATCGCCAACCGGACCGCGATTTCCTTCTGCCGGGCTGCCGCGCGGGCCAGCAGCAGGTTGGCCACATTAACGCACGCGATGAGCAGCACCAGGCCCACGATCGTCATGAGCAGAACCAACGGCGCAAAGAAGTCGCCGCGCAGATAGGAAAATCCACGCCCGCCGGAGCCGACTTCGATTTTGGATTTGCGTAATTCGTTGCGGTCACCCGACTCGAGCGATTGGCCGACGGGGCCGTTGAGGAACTGCTGAAGGGCCACGTTGACGTTTGCGCCGGCCTGGGCAACGCTGTTCCGCGGCTTCAAGCGGGCCAACACCCCCAGCCACGACACGTTCGGAGTCTCCAGGAAGGTGCGTCCTGGAATCATCTGTTCCTGCATCATCACGGGGACCCAAAGGTCCTGGGCTTCGCCAACCGTGTCCCCGAAGAACCCGGGCGGAGTTACGCCTACGATGGTGTATGGGTAGTTGTTCAGCCGGACGGTCTGGCCAACGATTTGTTGGTTCTGCGAGAGCTTTCGCGTCCAAAAGTCATAGCTGACTACCACTACGGCATGTTTGCCCTTGGCATCATCGTCCTCCGGGCTGAGGGTGCGCCCGATCAAGGCATCCACGCCCAGAACAGAGAAATAGTTTCCGCTGACCAGGGCGCCGGTAGCATCGGTGGTGATATCGGAGTTCCCCATCGAAATCTGGATCCGGTGTACACCCCCGGACGCCAGCATGCCCGAGAAAGCCGCGGTGTTATCGCGCAAATGCCGGTATAAGGGATAGGAAAGAATGTCCACCTGGGGAGTACCGGAGGATCGCCTTCCTACTTGTGTGGGGTCGCCGATCACTACCAATTGCCCGGGATTCTTCACCGGCAGCATCTTCAGCAACACCGCGTTGATCAAACTGAAGATCGCTGTGTTGGCGCCGATACCGAGCGCCAGGGTCAACACCGCTACCAGCGTGAACGCTGGATTCTTGCGCAACATGCGCAGGCCGAAGCGGATGTCTTGGAGAAGAGTTTGCATTGGTTTCCAGATTTGGTAATTAGGTAATTTTGCAATTGGGTAATTTGTTTCTCAGAGCGTACCCCAGCACGGAAAAGCCAGGTACAAGCGGCTCCGCATTTACTCGATTACCAAATTACCCAATTACTCAATCGTTCAGATCTCCGTGCTAGTGGCTCCGGTATCGTGGAGCGCGCCCAGCGCCCAGGCGGCATTCTTGCGGGCCTCCGGCATCGGCGAGGTCTTGAGCACGCGAATGAGAGGGTCGATGGATGGATGGCCGATATTGACCAGGGCCGCGGCCGCCTCCTCGCCCAGGGTCAGTTTCTGTAAGGCGCGGCTGGCCCGGTACAGCGCGGGATTGATCTGGGTTGCGTCTCCCAACAACTCCACCAGCGACTCCACGGCCTCTGCGGCCGCCGAACGTTGCTGCCCCAGCCAATAGGCGGCAGCCGCTCGCTCCTGCGGCTTGCCTGATCTCAGCATTGCAATATGATTGGCAATGGCCTCGGTATGCGATTTTGTGCTTCCGTTCGCGGCCAGGCGCTCGGAGCCGAACCCGGTGAACGCGAACATGGCCGCCGCCACACTCAACACCAAACCTGTTATTCCCAATCTACGCATAAACTCCCCTTCGGGCGAAAACACAGCCGACAACACTAAACTCCCAGCTGTGCCCTCCAAAAGCAGGGTCGGACAAAGTCAGGATTCGCACTTTTCATGCCGAATCGGCGTAGCATGTAAGTGTATGTAAATAAAGGTTATTGCTCGTCTTAAAGGCCATCGAAGCGGGTTTCCTGGTGTTCGCTAGCGCAATCCTCTGTTCGGAAACGAACAGCACACAAGTCATTCATAACGCAAGGCGATCAGAGGGTCAACCCGAGTCGCCTTCCGGGCCGGAAGGTAGCTGGCAGCCAAAATAACGACCAGTAACGAGGCCGCTACCCCAAGAAAGATGGCTGGGTCGTCAGCTCTCACGCCGAACAGCAAGCTGGAGAGCGCTCGAGTAGCCAGGAGAGCGGCCCCGGTTCCGCTAGCCAAGCCGAGCACCGCGATCCTGGCGCTCTGGCGCAGGATCAGGCGCAAGACAGCCGCCTTATCGGCGCCGAGCGCCATGCGTATGCCAATCTCATGCGTGCGTTGGGCCACGCTGTAGGCGATCACTCCATAAATCCCGATGGAAGCCAGCGCCAGGGCCAGCCCAGCGAAGATGCTCAGCAGCAGGCTGGTGAACTTGTGCGGCGACATCCAAAATGAGACGAGATCGCTCATGGTATTAATGCGGTTGACGGGTTCTCCGGGCGCAATCTCTTTTACTGCGTTTCGGACCGAAGCCGCCAAGGCCGTGGCTTCAGTATGGCTGCGAACGACGAAGAACGCCCAGTTCGCCGGTTCCGCCTGCAAGTACGGAACGTACAATTCGGGGTCACCTGGAGCCGCCAGATTTTCATGTTTGACATTGGCTACCACGCCAACGATCTCATACAGCTTGTCATTACTCTTGAGCCGGTGGCCGATCGGCTCTTCTCCAGGAAAGAACTTCTTGGCAAACGCCTGGTTGATGACCGCCACCAAGGCGCCCTGCTGATCGTCGTGCAGCGTAAATTCACGTCCCTCCAGTAAGCGAACGCGCATGGTGTGCAAATAATCCGGGCTGACGATGCGGTAGTCCGAATACAGCGCCATTGCCGGATCGGGCGGACGGCCTTCGACATCAAAAGATTTGCTGGTGCGCGACCCGGCAAAGGGCAGATCGTTGGTGGCGCCCGCAGACTCAACTCCGGGAAGAGCAGCCAGCCGCTCTGCAATCCGCTGGTACAAATCCGCTTTCTGGCGCGCGTCGAGTTTCCCGCGAGGCACGGAAAAGCGAAAACTGAGAACATCTTCCGCCTGAAATCCTGCATCCACGCGCTGCAGTCGCCACAGCGCCTTGGTCAGCAAACCGCCACAGATGAGCAGCACCATGGCCAACGAAACTTCGAGCACCACGAAAAGATTGCGCAAACGCAACCGTTCGGAAGGTCGCGACGAAATCCAACCACCTCCCTTTAGGGAAGTCTCCAGATCCATGCGCAAAGCATGCAAACCCGGTGCCAGGCCAAACATCAGGCCGGTGATGAGACAGGCCAGAGCGGAAAAACCCAACACCCAGCCGTCCAGATGAAGATTGTGCAGGCGCGGCACTGCGCCGTTGCTGCTGGCGATTACAAATCGCCCGGCAGCGAGTGCGATCCCTACGCCGAGCACACCGCCCATGATCGCTAGCAGGACGCTTTCTGTAAGAAATTGTCGGATGAGGCGCGCCCGGCTCCCACCCAGCGCGGAGCGGACGGCAATTTCTTTCTGGCGTGACACGGCGCGTGCTAGCAGCAGTCCGGCCACGTTGGCGCAGGCGATCAACAGAACCGCAATCACACCTGCCCACAACACCAGCAAGCTGCGCCGGACATTACCGACCGTTTCCTCCAACAATCCCACTAGCCTGACGCCGCTGGTGCTTCCATTTTGCTGGTTGAGAGCGCCGGCAATAGCATTCATCTCGGCCTGCACCTGATCCTGGTGGGCGCCGGGCTTCATGCGGCCAATCGCAAAGAGGAAATTGCTCCTCAGGCGATTGACCGCTGTTCGGTCGAATCCAGGAAGACACCAGACCTCAGTGCCCGTACCAGGAAAGGCAAAATCGGCAGGCATGACGCCGATGACGGAATACACCTGGTCATCGAGCGTCATCGCCTGGCCCACGATCTTGGGATCGCCGCCAAAATACCGTAGCCACGCGCCGTAACTCAGAACGGCAACGTGGCTCTTGTCCGGCTCGTCTTCGCCGGGCAAGAACGTGCGCCCCTTGAGCGGGCTGACTCCTAAGACATCGAAGAACTCTGCGGTAACAAACAACGCACCCAATCGTCGCGGGGTTTTCTGGCCGGTCAGCACCATGCTGTTGAAATCATAGGTCGCGATGTGCGCGAATGTCTGGCTGGCCTTGCGCCATTCGAGAAAGTGATAAGGCGAAACCGGGCCGCGGTTGAAATTAAGCCGCGAGTCGGTTTCCCAGACTTGTACCAGCCGGTCCGGCTGGGGATACGGAAGCGGACGCAACAAAACCGTGTCGAGCACGCTGAACATCACGGTGTTGGCGCCCATGCCCAGGGCGAGCGTCAGAATCGCAGCCGCGGCAAAGCCCGGGGAACGGCGCAACAAGCGCAAGGCGTAGCGAAGATCCTGGAGCAGAGTTTCCATGCAGCTCCTTTCAAGAGGACACGGCCCAGGCTTAGCCCAAACTTGTGAACGCGCGAACGGGACCTTTCTTGCGGAATGATTCTAGCAATTCCTGGCCCCGAGTACTGTGCTTGAAAAACCCAATACCGGCGCATGGTTGTGAAATAATCTGCTGCGATCAAAAATCTCTTTTCCGGGAAGAACTGTGGCCTACCTTCAATTTCTTGGCGCTGCCGGTACTGTCACCGGATCGAAACATCTCATCAACACCTCGGGCGATACCGCGGGCCGTAAGGGCTTGCAAGTGCTGATTGACTGCGGGCTGTTTCAGGGCCCAAAAGAATGGCGCGTCCGCAACTGGGAGGACACGCCGGTGCCGGCGCGCGAGATCGACGCCGTCATCCTGACCCACGCGCATCTGGACCACTGCGGCTGGATTCCGCGCCTCGTCAAAGAAGGCTTCCACGGGGCCGTCTACGCTACACCGCCCACCATTGACTTGTGTTCGGTGGTGCTGCCCGATAGCGGCCATCTTCAGGAAGAAGAGGCGCGCTTTCACAATCAGAAGGGCAGCTCCAAACATAGTCCTGCCCTGCCGCTGTACACGGCTCAGGAAGCCACGGATTGTCTGAGCTTGTTTCAGCCCGCTGAGTTCGGCGCAACCGTACAGCTCAGCCCCGAGCTCTCCTTCCGTTTCGTTCACGCCGGGCACATTCTGGGCTCGGCGATGGTGGAAGTATTTCTGCGCCAGAATGGCCAGTCGCGCAAATTCCTGTTCACCGGCGACATTGGGCGCGTGCCTCTCCACCCCAACGCCCCGGGCCGGGTTGTGCAGAAAGGGCCAGACCCAAACGAAGACCCGGAGCTGTTGGTGATGGAGTCCACGTACGGCAACCGCGTTCATCCCCATGAGGACGTGCGTCTGGAACTGGCCAAGCTCATCAGCGACACCGTCCACCGCGGCGGCTCAATCGTGGTCCCCGCGTTTGCCGTAGAAAGAACGCAAAAATTCCTTTTTCTGCTAAAGGAGTTGATGGAGACGGGACGCATCCCCCGCGTCCCGGTGTTTGTCGACAGCCCCATGGGCATCAAGGCGGTGGAAATTTGTTTGAAGTACATCTGCGACTTCAATGATGAGGCCTGCCATTTGATCCAAACTTATGGTTCGCCGCTGAACTGGGCGGGATTTCATTTCGCCGCGAAGCAGGAGGAGTCCAAAGCCATCAATGAAGTCCGCTATCCCTGCATCATCGTCTCTTCGAGCGGCATGGCCACAGGAGGGCGAATCCTGCACCATCTCATGCTTCGGCTCCCGGACCCGCGC
>DATDGY010000218.1:0-38798 GCA_036521855.1 Candidatus Angelobacter sp. | reverse complement strand
CACAATTACCCAATTACCAAATTACCCAATTACCAACTGTCCTCACTCACAATTACCCGCTTACCAACTTACTCAATTACCAAATTTCCTCAGTGGTGCAGCAGCCACATCAACCAGCCGGCCACGAACAATCCGCCCATGAACCAGGCGAAGCAGTAGCCGGTGTAGCGGACCATGGCGCGCGGATCATTGCGCTGGGTGATGCCGAAAACCAGGGAAGCGAAGAAGGCGAAGGTGATCGCGGCGGTGAAGTGGGAGACCTGCATGGCGAGGAGAATCATGATTTTTTCCGGATGGCGATATGATATGCGTCCACCATGCTCATTACATTAAGCAATCCCGCGACCACGATGAACTTGGTGCCGTAGTCGGCGGTGGCGTTGGTGATGGCCGTGCCGCCCCACTCCTGCAGGCGGCCCAGAAAGTACAGTCCACCCGAGCCCAGGTCGCCGACGAATCCCAGGATATCCAGCAGATCGCCGGTGTTGGGTTTGTAGATCTTGCCGTCCATGGCCAGGCCGCAGGCAAACATGGCCACCGCCGAAACCATAAGCAGGAAGCCGCGTATCCAGCGTTTCTGGATCAGGTGGCCGGCGCCGGGAATCAGCCAGCCCACGACCGGCGCCAGGAGCGCCATCGATGAAGCAGGCGCAGCGGTAGCGGACTGCGCTGGAGAAGAGCTCGTT
The DNA here is from genome assembly GCA_036521855.1 of Candidatus Angelobacter sp. Classification (GTDB taxonomy): domain Bacteria; phylum Acidobacteriota; class Terriglobia; order Terriglobales; family Acidobacteriaceae; genus Angelobacter. The sequence continues at coordinate 38,112 of DATDGY010000218.1, read as the reverse complement.
TCAGTATTTGCCATTAAATCAAAACCAGTTCGCGTTGGATTTTACCAGTAACTTCCGCGGCGCCGTTGCGGGTAAGGATGTTGATCTCGCTGCGGACGCCGAACTCGCCCGGCAGATAAATTCCGGGTTCGATAGAAAAGCATGTGTTGGGAATGATTTCGCGTTCGTCTTTGGTTTCCAGGTTGTCCATGTTGGCGCCGTTGCCGTGCACGCTCACGCCGATGGAGTGCCCGGTGCGGTGGGTAAAGTACTCGCCAAAACCGGCGGAAGCGATGTGCTCGCGCGCGGCCTGGTCCACCTCCCAGCCGCAAATGCGGCGCTTGGCGGCGAAGGCGTCCTGGACTTTCTTGATGCCGGCGTCACGCGCACCGGTCACCACCTTGAAGATCTCGGCCTGCTTCTCCGAAGGCGCGCCGATCACCCCCGTCCAGGTAATGTCGTAATAGACGGCGTTAGGCGTGTTCTGCTTAGCCCAAATGTCGAGCAAAACAAAATCGCCCTTCTTGATGCGGGCTGAGCCTTGCGGCCGCGGTTCGTAGTGAGGATTCGCGGCATTGGCGTTCACGGCCACCACCGGCGGATCGTCGGCAATCAACCCGGAGCGGCGGAATTTTTCGACAATCCACTGCTGGATCTCGTACTCGGTCACGCCGTTGGCCCGCACCCGGCGGCCGATTTCCTTGAAGGCCTCGGGGACGATTGCGTCAATCGCGTCGCGCGCGGCAAAATGGCTCTGGATCTGCTCTTCCGTCCAGGCCGCCTCAAAACGCGCCACCAGGTCGCCCGAGCTCACGATCTCTTTGCCGAAGCTGCGCACAAGCTCGACCGTGCCCGCATCCACCAGCCCGATGTAGGGAATCAGGTTGTTGGGCGAATACTGCATAGCCACGGTACGATGCCGCGCCAGCATCTCCTGCAGGTTGTCCCACAGCTCGCGCCAGGAGGAATACTCGCGTTTGCTGCCGGGCAGTGAGTCCAGGTGCCCGGCTTCGATGCGATGCACCAGCTTCACCGGATCACCCTCCCGGGGGATTACGTAAAACCAGCGCCGCGTGACCATCTGGTCCTCACGTAGTCCCAGGACCTTGTAGGCGATGGGGTCGCGATGATGGTGGTCGTAAAAGAGCCAGGCATCGAGGCTGCGCTCGAGCAGGGCTGACTGGATGGCTTTCAGGTCCATAGCTTGAATCTTCTATTTAATCATACCCGCGCGGGCGACGGCTTTCGTGAACAGGGGTTGTTCACGATACCCCGGACATCATGCGCTTGGTAGGCTTGATCAGTAGGGCCAAAACCACCGCGGCGATCAGGCAGATCGCGGCCACCCAACCGAACAACCGGGGTAGCGGCATGGATTCAAACAGCCCACCCGCCTTGCCGGCCAGCCAGTTTCCGACACTGCTGGCCAGAAACCATATGCCCATAACCATACCGCCAACGCGCACGGGCGCCAGCTTGGTCATGGCACTCAGGCCCACCGGGCTCAGACACAGCTCACCCACGGTTTGGAGAAAGTAGCAGCCCACCAGCCACCACAGCGAGACGTTCATGCCCACGGCGGCCGGAACCATGATGGCGAAAGCCAGACCGCCGAAGATCAGCCCCAGCGAGAATTTGGACGGGCTGGAAGGGTCACGCCGCCCGAGACGCAACCAGATCCATGCAAACACCGGCGCGAAAATGATGACCAGGATCGGCTGCACGGATTGGAACCAGGCCGCGGGAAACTCGTAGCCGAAGACGTGGCGGTTAGTGTTGCGCTCGCCGAAGAGATTCAGAGACGAGCCGGCCTGTTCGAAGGCGCCCCAGAAGATGGCCGCGGCTGCAAAGAGCACGAAGATGGCGACGGCGCGCTTGCGTTCCTCGGCTGACCATCCCCGGCCGAAGATCATCCAGGAGAATACGGCCACCGTTATGGCGAGCAGGACCCAGCCCAGGCCAGTGGAGATACCGGCGGCTGTAACCTGGATGATTCCGGCGGAGGCAAGCGCTGCGGCAGCGACCAGAACCAGCAATAGGCCCACAGCGATGATTACGCCGTTGCGCCTCTGGACACGGTCGCGGGCGGCATCACCGGTAGTGGAGGGGTGCAGACCCGCGGAGCCCAGAAGTTTGCCCCTAAAGGCGTACTGGATCAACCCTAGAGCCATGCCCACGCCGGAAACGGCAAATCCCCATCGCCATGTGTACTTTGACGCCACCCATCCGCAGAGTATTGGGGAAATGAACGCTCCCAGGTTGATGCCCATGTAGAAGATGGAGAAACCGGAGTCACGGCGCTTGTCGCCGGTCGAATACAGTTGGCCGACGATGGTGCTCACGTTGGGTTTGAGCAGGCCCGTGCCAATCATAATGAGGCCCAGTCCGGCGTAGAACACCGTGATGCTCGGCGCCGCCAAGCAGAAGTTGCCGGCTGAGATAAAGACTCCACCCAGGAACACGGCCCGGCGCTGTCCGAGTACGCGATCCGCAAACCAGCCGCCGGGCAGGTTGAGAAGATAACCCGTAGCGGTAAAGAAGCCGTAAATCGCTCCCGCCTTCATCGCCGAAAATCCCAGGCCGCCGGTAGCCACACTGGCGGTCATGAACAGCATGAGCAGGGCGCGGGTACCGTAATAGCTGTAGCGCTCCCACATCTCAGTGAAAAAGAGGGTGGCTAGGCCGCGAGGGTGGCCAAAGAATCTGGTGTCAAGCTGTGGAGACGCAGTGGCGGTTGCGGTGTTTTCCATAATTTGTTTGCCGGCTGGGCCGGTGTATTGCGATTCGGGAGCCGAGCGGCGGGGCCGCGAGGGACCCGTGCCGCTTCCAGAATAGGCTATGTCTTATATCTAAGGTTTCATATCTTCGGCAGGAGCGCCATAAGGCGTTGCTCTACGGCTGTCCTGCTGAGGCCCGCAATCCGGACTACCTTATTATGACGGGTTGCGCCGCTGGCTATGGTAACGGAGGCGTGAGGAATTTCAAACAAATCCGCAAAAAACTCGATCACCGCCTGGTTGGCCCGGCCTTCGACCGGCGGGGCGGTCAGGGACAGCTTGAGCGCGTCGCCCACTGCGCCGGTGATGGCGTTCTTGCGGGCCCGGGGATGGACCTTGACGGCGAAGGTCACGCCTCCGGTAGTGTCCCTTACCGCGACCATTGCCGCGCCGAGAGTATAAGCTGCGCAGCGACTAAGGGAACAAACAGCGCTACCTGAGGGTTTCCCTTGAGGTCATGGCGCTGCACCCAGTAGAGGAGCACGGCCAGGATCAGCAGTAGCAGATTGGCGAGGAAGCTGGTCCGCCTGATGGCGTTATCCGGCGGACGATAGGTGCGGATCAGGTTCAGGAAGGCGCAAAAAATCACGGCCAGGCCTCCGGAAAAAACCCACGCCGAATCCAAATTGAGGGTCCTCGACATCAGAACCACGCTGACTGCGGTGTGCAGACAGCCGAAAGCTAGCAACACCCAGGCAAGAACGCGGTCGAGAGTCTTCATGGTTGAGGCCTTTCTCCGAAGATGGCCGTGCCCACGCGCACGCAGGTCGAGCCTTCTTCGATGGCGACTTCAAAATCGTGGGACATGCCCAGGGAGAGCACGTCCATCTGAATGCGCGGCAGCCTCCGGGCGGCAATAGAGTCGCGCAGATCGCGCACCAGGCGAAAGTACGGCCGCGCGGCCTCGGGATTAGGCGTAAATGGCGGCACGGCCATCAGTCCACGCACTTGAAGATGCTCGAAGCGCGGCATCGCGCTCAGCAGATCGTCCAGCGCCGGCGAGTCCAAGGGAATGCCGGTCTTCGACTCCTCGCCCCCAACGTTGATCTCCACCAGCACCGGTAGCACCTTGGCTGCCACCGCCGCAGCATGGTCAAGCTTCTCCGCCAGACGCACCGAGTCCAGGGAATCGACCGCGTCAAAAATCTCCGCGGCCTTTCGGACTTTGTTGCTCTGCAAGTGGCCGATCAGATGCCAGTCGGCGTCCTTGCGGTCTTCGGCGTCAGGAAACTTCTCTTCAAACTCCTGTACGCGATTCTCGCCGAAGACGCGGACGCTGGCTTCGACCGCCTGACGGATGCGCTCCCGATCCACGGTTTTGGTCACCGCCATCAGGGTGATGGAGTGCGGGTCACGCCCGACCCGGGCCGCCGCCGCCGCGATACGCTCACGGACCCGGGCGATGTTTTCGGCGATCGACATACTCGGCATTATAGGGCTAGGGTTTCAACGCGGAGATGCGCGTGAAACCTGGCGAGAGATATGACCCGCGCCTCCGAGAGAGACGATGCCCGGCCCTTACCCCTACTGCTGTGAAGCTGCGGGCAAGCACTCACCGGGAACCAGTCCGCGGACGCTACATCATGACGGGCGGTGGCGCCGGGTCTTCAGGCCGTCCAGCCTTCGACAGCGGCAGCAAGACCATGATCACCCCCAGCAACACGATTACACCGAATCCGAAAAGATAAGACGGATCCTTGAAGAACTGAAAAATAGGCTTGTCAAAGAAGCGGACGGTGGCAATGCCCAGACCCGTGAGAGCCTCCCCTGCAATCAGACCGCTGGCAATCAGGATGCCCACACTTACCACGCGGGCTTGTTGCGCCTCGTTGTGTCCAGCACGCTTGCTCAGCGTATTGGAGCACCAACGCAACATGCCGCCCACAAAAATGGCGAACGTGGTGGGCAAGGGCAGATACATTCCTACCGCAACCAGCATAGGACTGCGCACCTTGAGCATGATCATTGCGACGCCGAAAAATGCGCCGGCAATCACCAGCGGCCAGGCCATTTCTCCGCCGACAATCCCCTGAGCCAGCGAAGCCATCAATCCCGCCTGAGGGGCGGGGAGGGCCTTATCGCCAAACCCGGTGCCCCCTGCCTTGATATTACCGACGTGCAGAATGTACAAGGGGAAATACATGACCAGGCTTGCCACCACCACTGCAATCAACTCCGCGATCTGGATGGTGCGTGGTGTTCCACCGAGAATATAGCCTGCCTTGAAGTCCTGCAGAAGCTCGCCTGCAACCGCCGAAGAAACGCAGACTACCGCGGCTACACCCAGAACCACAGCAACTCCGCTGGGTCCGGAAACGCCCATACTCACCATCAGCAGGGCGGCAATGATTAAGGTAGAGAGCGTGAGCCCGGAGATGGGATTGTTCGACGACCCGATCATGCCAACCAGGTTCCCCGACACAGTGGCAAAGAAGAAGCCAACAATCACCATGACGATGGCCGCCACGACTCCGGCCAGCACCTGTCCGGAAATATAGACGTACAGAGCAATCATGAGCAGAAACATCACGCCGATCAGGGAAAAGACGGTCTTGGATCCCAAGTAACGTTCGGTGCGGGCCATGGATTCAAGAGGAGGAGCGCCGTGGCGAATCTCGCGGAATGCGCGCCCCAGGCTGGAGGTCAGATTCCTGCCCATGCGAAACAGTGTGTAGGCGGACCCAACCAGCATGCCGCCCACTGCGATGGGACGCACCACATAGCGCCATATGGCCGTCGTCTGCGCCGCCCAGCCGGTATCGCCCGATCCGGCGGGCATGAAATTCTTAATGTTGGGCCCCAGGAAATACATGAACAGGGGGACCAATACACCCCACGCCAGCACGCCACCGGAAAACTGCAGTGCCGCCAACTCGGGTCCGATCACGTAGCCGACTCCCATATAGGCGGGGCTGACCGAAGGAGCGTCAATCGTCGAAATCCCGCCGGCATAGAGCAGGTTCGTGCTGGATTTGTCTCCGAGACGGACAAAACTCTTCCCCATCTCTCCGATGCGGATGAAGAAACTCTTGTCTTCGGCAAACAGATTCATGTCGCCCAGCAGCTTAACCAGGCCTCCCAGGCCGATGGCCCAGAATAGATAGCGTGCCGACTCCGCTCCCCGCCGGCCTGCCTTGTGAATCTCGGCTGCCGCCACCGATTCGGGAAAAGGAAGCGTCGGGTCTTCCACCATGACGCGTCGCACCAGGGACACAAACAGGACCCCGATGATGCTTCCCACGGACATGAGCGCGGTTGATTTCCAATAAGCTACCTTAGGATCGAAAGAGGACCAGGAACCGGCGATGAGAAACGCCGGCAGCGTGAAAATCGCGCCTGCGGCGACTGATTCCCCGATCGAACCTGAGGTACGGGCGATGTTCTCTTCCAGGACGGAACCCTTCATGCCGCGCAGCACGGCCATCCCGATCACCGCTGCGGGATAGGTCGCCGCCACAGTAACGCCCGCGCGCAGACCCAAGTATGCATTGGCGGCGCCCAGTATTACGCACATCGCCAGGCCGAGCAGCAGGGCTCTCAGCGTGAGCTCTTTCATGGACGCGCTTTCAGGGACAAACGGTTGATACTTGGGAACGCTTGTGACTGGCGATTGGCTCATCCTATCCTCCTGGGCGCTCGATCATACCACCCTGAGTTCCTTTGGCGGCCGTAACTGAAACATCTCCATCAGCTTCGGCCAACTGGGCCCGTGCCTGGGAGATCGGCGGAAAACCGCCTGGGACGCTTCTTTATGCAAGAGCAAGAGTTTAGCCTAATCCACAGCCTTCCGGAAGACATCCGTCACGTCGGATTGCTTCCTGCCCGGCATCCCCGTTATACTTAGAACACTTCCCGCACGGTTTTCTCGAGGAGGGTCGTCTTCAGTAGTGGTGACCTAAGCCGGTCTCGAAGGGTGGAAAGGGCGTTTCATTCCGCCGCAGCCAGCTTGTTTTCTGTGCTTTTTCCGGCCGACTGCCGAATCTGCCGATCGGCCCTTACAACGATTTCAATTCTCCCAGTTTGCGAGCCATGTCTGGCCGGGATCGTCCCGTTCGAAGGGACCCTATGCTCAGTCTGCGGCGAGAAACTCGCAGGCCTGCGTTTTGCGGCCGACCCGGCTCCATTGTGCGAGCTTTGCCGGCGGGCTAGGCCGCGATTCGTCAAGGCGGTCGCCTATGGCGCATATGCCGGCGCGTTGCGCGATTTGTTGCATGTCTTTAAATATCAGCAGGTCCGGGCGGCTGCGCCGTTGTTGGGGGGGTTCCTGAGCCGAGCCGTTGCCGCCGCCGGGATTGCGGTGCCGCTGTTGCTGATTCCGGTGCCGCTGGCGACGGCGAAGCAGCGAGCGCGCGGCTTTAACCAGGCGGAGGGGATTGCGCGTGCTTTCGCGCGCCTGCGGCCGGTCGCGGGCATCCAATTGGATACCGGATCACTGGTGCGGGTCCGGGAGACGGTTTCGCAAACCGGGCTGACGCGCCATCAGCGGCAGGCCAATCTGCGCGGGGCTTTCGCTGTGACCCGGCCGGAGAGAGTCCGCGGAAAGAGGATTCTGCTGGTGGACGACGTGATGACCACCGGCGCTACCGCCGGCGAGTGTGCTCGAGTGCTGTTGCGCGCCGGAGCCAGCGCGGTTTTTGTAGCTACCGTGGCCAGGGCCATCCGCGAAACGGAGAGCGTCCTGGCGCAGGCAGCCGGAGCTTTTGGGGGAGGAACAACGGGCCATGCATGAACGGGGACGAAACAAACGCCATCATCACAGCGAGGCGCAGCCGCATGAAGCGCCTGCGCCGCGCAAGAGCCTGCTTATGCAGACTCCGGTGCTGGTGCTAAACGCTTCGTACGAGCCGATCAACATCTGCGCCGCCCGCCGTGCTATCGTGCTGGTGCTAAAAGGGCTGGCCATGTCGGAAGAAGAAAACGGGAGCTACCTTCATGCCGCCCGCTTGGCCATGCGTGTGCCTTCCGTCATCCGTCTGCTGGAGTATCGCCGCATTCCCCACCAGACGCGTGCCCTCTCCCGCAAGAACATCCTGTTGCGCGATCGCAATACCTGCCAGTATTGCGGCCTGGTGTTGCCATCGAGCGAACTGACGCTGGACCACGTGGTCCCGCGCTCGCGCGGAGGCTCGTCGAGCTGGGAAAATCTGGTAGCCTGCTGCCATCCCTGCAACCGCAGGAAAGGCAATCATCTGCTTTCCGAAACGGAAATGAAGCTGGTCAAGGAGCCGCGTCCGTTCACCCTCCACACCAGCCGGCACATCATGCGCATGATCGGCCGGTCCGATATCAAGTGGAGGAAGTACCTGTTCTACTGACCGATTCTTTGGCGTTGCCGAGACTAGGATCGAGCTTTTCCTGACTACGCCGCCCGCGTCAGCGGGACTGAACTCCGCAAGGCCCATCCACCACGAGACCTCATCCCGAATCCCGCGCCCCTGAGCTTGCGAAGGGGCGCGCGGTGAGGGACCGGCTCCGCTGCCGCTACGCGTAAGCCAAGAAATTGTCTCGCTCAAGGACACCGCGGCGGAGCAGGTTCCTCGCCCTCGCCCAAGAAGCATGCAAACGGGCGACGCTAGTTCCCGGCTCGTGCTCGGAATGGGTTCGTCGAAGGGGAAACATCCAAGAAAAGCGCCTAGCTCCTCCCGGGTCGCTCAGGAAACCCAGGGCTAAAGAAGATTTCCAAAAACACCAGCATTGTTTGTTGATTCGGAGCGAGCCCGCGGGGGCGCGTGGCGTCTTGCGCGACGGATTCCCGACGCAACTTCTCCACAACGGCCCGGGAGATTTTCCCTTGTGGAAACATTCCTGCGCACTGCGCTCGTAGCGCCGCCTGAGCGCAGGCGTGCAACCCTGTCGCGTAATCCTTCCCACATTGAGCACATGCGTGCTCAGGGCGGGTTCTCGCGCCTGTTTACCTTTTTGTAACCTCTTCTTTCATCGCAACTTAAGAATCCAGAGCTGCCCGCACTCGTGGCAGCAAAACTGCACATCAGACGACACAGGCCAGTTCGTCACTTTATAAACACTGAACTCATAACCGACAAAAAAAGTTGTTGCAAGTCACGGTCGTGAACGCGGGCCGAACCCTTTCTTGAGGAGCAGCAGTGATGGCCGAGACGATCCTGGACCAAGTTCTGGCGGAGTTAAGGAAGGCAGGGGTACCGCACTTTACCGACCGGGGCGAACTTAAGAACCTCCGCGTGGTCGGACACACTCCCCGGAACGACCACATGATCTACGATGTCTGCGCTGATTTCGCCGAGGGCAGCGAGAGGATGGCCATCAAGATCTATCGCGCCGCCAAATGCGGCGGGAATTCTCGTCCGATCGCCAAACAGGAGCTCGCGAACCTGCACTACGCTTACCAGGCCATGCTCAAGAAGAAGCAAGAGGGTGTGCCGCGGCCCCTGGCGGATGTGAGCGAACTGGGCGCGGTGGTCACCGGCAAGATCTCGGGCTTGCCGCTGCAATCCATCATCATGAAGGCCGCCCTGCTGCCCGGCTTTGCCGATAACGGCAGCATCGCGTTGGTGGCGCATCGCGCCGGCGCCTGGCTGCGCGCGTTCCACAAAGCCACCGCCGACATGCCCGAACCCTTCGACGGGGCCGTGGTAATGACCGGGCTGGAAAAACTGTGCCGGAGCTGCCGCGATGAGGGTCTGGACGACGCTTCGATCCGGGTGATCCTGGGCGGAGCGCGCACGGTATTGGCCCGCGCCAAAAAGTCCCTGCCCAGCTCAGCGGTGCTCACCGAGTTTACGCCGCTCAACATCGTGGTCACCGAGAATGGCGTAGGCTTTTGCGAATTTGCCCGCATGAAGCGGCGCGACAACTCGTTCGAGGACCTGGCCACCTTCCTGGCGTCGGTGGAGGCGCTGGAGAAATACCCCTTCTGCAATCGCGCCATTACCAGCCAGATTCAAGAAAGCTTCCTCGACGCCTATGGGATCACGTCGTCGGAAGCCGCGATTCTGAGGGTGCTCAAAATGAGAGTTCTGCTGGGCATGTTTGCCCAGGGGCGGACTATAAAGGAAAGCGCCTTGCGCAAGAAGGTGATGTGGGCGAACGTCATGAAAAAGTTTATCCACCAGGCGGCGCGTCGGTCCATGCCTCCGGTTCCCCCGGCAGCGGCGGCGTGAGGGATTTTTCTGAAATCCCGAGCGCAGCGACGGATCCCTATCGAGCCCGGCGATCATCAGGACGCGCGACCGACAGGTGATCGAGCCCCGAGAAAATCATTCCGATCAAAGGGGTCCCTCGGCCGCATGACGCAGTTAGCTGACCGGGGCTCGCCTTGAGGCGGCCTCGGGATTTCAGAAAAAGGGCAATTCGCGATCGACTAACTGCTACTTGCTCTTCCTAAATCGAAACTCAAACTCCTTCATCCTGACCTTCTTCCCGCTGAACTTCACGCCTTCGGCCTCCAGGCGAAAACGCTGCTCGAGTCCGCGCTCGCCGGGCAAGGCGATACGTCCCCCGGCGGCTACCACGCGCTGCCAGGGAAGGCCATGCGCCCGTTGCAGCGCCCGTACTACCTGGCGAGCGGCGCCGGGAAAACCGGCAGCGCGGGCCACCGCGCCGTAAGTCGAGACTTTGCCGCGGGGGATCTTCAGGATCGTGGCGCGGATACGCGGCAACAGGGTACCCTTCGCGGCTAACATCTACCCAGTCTACAGCTTGCGAAAACGGCCTGCTGCGATCATTTGGTTGCGGCCAAGTCTGGCAAATAGAGGGTCCAGACGGTGTCTAATCTGCCATGCGCCATCGCTGGGCAATCATGCTCGTGACAATTCATGTTCTCGTGGCATCCCTGCTGGTCACCATGAAGGAGTGAAGCGGTCTCGAAGCGTGCGGTCCCCTGCGTACAATCTTCAACGGTACAATCGGGAGGAACCAAAATAAATGGATAGCATTGGAGGCAAGTCTCATGCTGGCCCGCGAATTGGAATAGCGGGTATGCTGGCGGTTTTTGTCCTCCTTTCTACGCCTCCGGACGGGCAATCTCAAAAAGACGTATCATCCCCGCCTGCTTTCGACGTAGCATCAGTGAAGCCGGTCCAGCCTTCGGACCCACGAGGCTCAAGAACGGGTTTCTCCATGGCGCCAAGTAGCGATGGCGTCAAGCTTACGATAACCAATGCCACGCTCCTTGCCTGTATTGAAAGAGCATATGGACTACGAGAGTACCAGGTGTCAGGACCGGCCTGGATCAAGTCGGAACACTACGACATCGTTGCGATAGGGCCGCGTGTGGGGACAAAGCAGGTCTGGAAGATGTTGCAAACGCTCCTAATGGACCGTTTCCAAATGTCTCTGCACCGTGAAACAAAAGTGCTTCCAGTGTACGAACTGGTGGTCGCAAAAAACGGCGAAAAAATTCACGAAGTTGATTCGCATGGCCCCTCTGGAATAGGGGGAGATAAAGGCAAAATCATCGCAAAGAAGACTTCAATGGCCCAGCTGGCAGAAGTCCTCTCCAGCCAAATAGACCGTCCGGTGTTGGATATGAACGGTCTCTCCGGAGTTTTTGATTTCACGCTGGAGTATTCGAGACAAGAGAGTCCACTGGATGGTCGAGACGCCAATGACCCAGAAAATGATCCGTTTCCCGCTCCTCTTCTTCCCCAGGCCTTGAGAGAGCAACTGGGGCTCGATCTCAAGGCGAACAAGGCACCTCTGGAAATTTTAGTGATTGACAGCGCCAATAAAGTGCCCACGGCGAACTGAAGCTTCATACGGGCGCTGCGAAAGTCCTAAGCCTCATTCTTCATTGGCCGGTCTTGTGCGCTGTCCCCTGCAGCAGGGTCTTCCAGGTGGCGCCGCCATCGTCAGAGGACTCGGTCTTGAAGGTTTCCGTGCTGGGTGTAGGGAACTCGTTCGTGATGCGGATCTGGGTGGTCTTTCCGTTGGCGTCAAAGCTCGACGAATAAACCCACACATAGCCGTTGATCTGGAGTGTGCCGCTCGTAGGCTTGGCGCCGGGATCGGAGATGGTGGTAAAGCTGTAATTGCCGTCTTTCGCGTTGTAGGAATAGACGGTGAGCTGACGATGGTCCTCACCCGCCATCTTGACCACTTGTTCGCAGACAAGGTATGCGCCTTGCGGCGACCAGCGGCACTCCAGCGCCGACGTGACTTTATTGTCCGAGCCAGTAAAGGTGGCTTCGGTCTTCCATTTGCCCAGGAAAGCGCGCAGTTTTTTTGCGGGATCGTCCTCTTGGACCAGGCTCATGGATTTGCCGATGATGATGATGACCAGCATGCACAGCATCGCTTTCATGCGCATGGTTTTCCTCCGGTTCTTGGGGTGGTTTTAACCTGACTAGCAGATTGCCTGAGGGTGCAAGGTGAAATCAAGCAGACTAGGCAGTTATAGAAGATAGGGGCAGCGACGATCCTGCTGCCCCTGGGTCGCGCGGCTAGTTCGTTTTAGGCGCCGCCTTGGTTGCGGCGGGCTTCGCGGCAGGCTTCAGCGCCTGGTCGGGTGGAATCTCTTTTCCGTCCTTGTCAACGTAGTGGATGTCAAACGCGCCCTCAATCACGTCAAAGAGGGTGCACGCGGCGACGCAGGTGAACTCGTGAATATGTTTCCCGGGGAGATAAACATAGTCTCCAGGCGCCACCAAGCTCATGGACATGGCCCCATTTTTCATTTCCAGTCTGGCCTTGCCGCTCACCATCATGAGGCCTTCGGCGGCCGTGTGCCAGTGCCAGGGTATCTTGCAACCGGAAGTCATCTTGATGAGAATTACAGCCGCTCCCTTGGTTGGATCGCCGCGCTGAACGGAAAGCGTGGCGCAAGCCGGCAACCCCGGCAATGGCGCGAACTTGCTTGCCGCCGCTGAAGTGACGCCCACCTTGGCGTTATCCTGAGCTGCCGCGCTCAAAGCCAACCCCGCCACGAGCCCCGCGGTTACCGCAAATCTTCGGACAGAAATCATTTTTTGCTCCTATACTCCTCTTTGGCGAGGGACCAATTTGTCCTGAATTGTAGCGGGTGTGGGTGAACCATGCAAAATCTCCAGGCTACAAGCGCGCGAATGCCTACGTTCCGGCGAAGGCCACCGAGGTGGAGTGCAACTGGGTGCGTTCGCGGAAGCCCAGCCGGCGATAGATGGCGATGGCGCGAGCGTTGTTGATGGTCACGGTAAGGTACGGCTGCTCGTTGCGCAGGCGGATGCGCTCCACCAGCGCCGTCACTAGCGCAGAAGCGTACCCGCGGCCCTCGAAGCCGGGCATGGTACCCACCGTCGTGATCTCGCGATAGCCGGGCAGGTGCATGCGCAACCCGGCCAGGGCCACCAGCTTGCCTTCGCAGCGGACACCCAGGAAGGTCCCGAGCTTTTGATTGCGCGGGCACATCTTTCTCCCTGGCCGCGTGGCTTCGTAGACCACAGACATCTCGGGAACGTCGGATTCCTTCAACTCGCTGATTTCCGGCGCGTCTCTGCCCGGTGCAGGCGGCAGGTCTTCGTGCACCATTTCCAGAAGCTCAACGTGGCGGGTGACCGTCCATCGCGGCGGCAAGGCCAGCGGCTGGGCGGAGAAGAGGCCCACTGGAGTCCGCGCCAGCCGGGCCAGCGACTCCCAGGCCTGCGGCATGGACAAAGCCAGCGCTCCGTAGACGGCCATCTCCGGAGGAAAACGGCGCGCCATGCCTTCTACCAGGGCGATTCCCGACTGATGCGTGGTCAGGGCGGTCCAGGCCGGGTTGTCCAAAGGATGCATGATCGACATTGTAGAGTGCACAAGGGAAACTCCCAAAGGCGCGTTTCTTAGGGTAGAGTTTGTAGATCGATACAGCTTGCTCGGGAAGGGGCCATGCGAATTCTTCTCGCTTTCATCTTCATCCCGCTCGTACTCTTTTCGCCGGCGAGCCTGTGCCAGTCGCAGAACCCGGAGATCGACCAGCTGGTCAGTAAGTTCTCCTACAATGCTCACGATCCTTTGGACTTCCGCCAAAATGGCGTAGAGGAGCGCGGCCACACCCTGATCATTGACTTCGACTACGCCGGCCTCGGGGACGCGCGTGTGCCGGCTTACCTGGTGGTTCCTGAGGGAGGCGGCCCTTATGCCGGCATTCTCTGGGGACACTGGATGATGGCTGGGTCCCCGATGCGCAATCGCGGCGAGTTCCTGGAGGAGGCTGTAGCCTTGTCACGAGCCGGCGTGGTCTCCCTGTTGATTGACGCACCCATGGTCCGTCCCGGCTACGTGGCCAAGTCAGTGAAAGAAGATCCTTTGGGATGGGCCGTTCAGTCGGCGTTGGACGACCAGCAGATGATCGTCGACCTGCGTCGCGGATTGGATGTGCTCCTTTCCCATCATCATGTTGACCCCCACCGTGTGGCCTATGTCGGCCATAGTTTCAGCGCGCACCTGGGGCCGATGCTGGCCGCGGCCGAACCGCGAATTGACTGCCTTGTCCTCATGGCTGGCGCCTATAGTGACCAGGAATATGTTCTTGAGTCCCAGGACCACGACATCGTCCAGTGGCGGCAGGAGCTCGGCGATCAAAAGATGAAGGAGTACTTCAGTGACTACGCGTGGGATGACCCGGTCCACTTTTTAGGACACACGGATGCGGATCACGTCTTCCTGCAATTCGCCAGCCGCGATCCGATTTCTCCGGTGCGGGCGCAGCATTTCCTCGATCTCATGAGCGCCCGGGACAAGAAGTTGCAGTTCTATGAATCCGGCCACGCCCTCAACGCTCCGGCCCGGCTTGATCGCGTGCGCTGGCTCCAGCAACACCTGAAGCTGGGCCACGTCGGCGCTGGTGATCTCGAAAAAATTCCTGAGCTGAAGTGACGGCCGCGTTTCTTATGGGGATAGCGCATCGGCAAGAGTGCAAGCGCGTGCCATGGGCGCGGCCAGGCCCAAAATTCACTGCCGGAATAAGATCGCCAGCAGGCCAATGACGCCCAAAATCGAAACCATGGCGGCCAAAGCTAGCGGGAGTTTGTCAATCGATGCGCCGTATCTCTCCCGCAGCTGCTTCATCTGCTGCATGTAGGTGAGTGACGACAGCACCAGGTAAATTATCCCGATCGTCATCATCAGGAAGGCAAAATTGCGCGCCCCCAGCGGGTGACGCGGCAACATAGTCCGGCCGCTCTCCGCCATTTCGGAAAAAAACTTATACATGGTAAAGCCGAAGGTGATGAGAGCGGTAGAGGTGCGCACGTTGGCCATCAATGTCCGGTCGTGAGCCAAGCGTGTGCGCTCCACACCCAATTGGTCCGAGGTCGAAAGTCCGCCGCCTGGGCCGGTTTCAGTCATGGTCAACAAAGTAGGATGGCGGCCGGCGAGATGGGAGATGTGCGCTGGTCAGCAGGCGGCTGGGCGCCGAGCCCTCGATGGCGGAGGCACAGACGCTGATCGCACATGGCCAGGGGTTATTATGTCGGCCATGAGGAAACCACTTCTAGCATGGAGAATACTCGCGGCGTTGTTGATGTGCGGTCTTGCTGCTGCACAAGCGCCCTCACCTCAAGCCGTACGCAGTGCGGTGCGCGAATATCGCCAGCAGCACGAAGCGGAGATCGTGCGCAGCTACGCCGAGTTGCTGTCCGTGCCCAACCTGGCGAGTGATGCCGCCAACATCCGCGCCAACGCCAATCTCATCTCTGGGCTGTTGCAGAAGCGCGGTTTCACGACCCGGCTGCTCGCGGTTCCGGGAAGCCCGCCGGTGGTTTACGGGGAGCTGCCCGCGCCTGGCGCGAAACACACCATCCTGTGGTACGCCCACTACGACGGCCAGCCTGTGGACAAGTCGCAGTGGGCCGGCGATCCCTGGACGCCGGTGTTGCGCGACGGCCTGACCACCGAGGCGGGCAAGACCATCCCGCTCGATTCCCTGCGGGCTCCGCTCAATCCCGAATGGCGTCTGTACGCGCGGGCCGCCAGCGACGACAAAGCACCCATCCAGGCCCTGCTCACTGCGCTCGATGCTTTGCGTGCGGCCAAGCTGCCCCTCGCGGTCAACTTGAAGGTGTTCTTTGAAGGCGAAGAAGAGGCCGGATCGCCGCATCTCGAGGCCATCATGCGCGAGAACGCCGGGTCGCTTCACGGTGACGTATGGCTGCTCAGCGATGGCCCCGTCCACCAGACGCGGCGCATGCAGGTTTACTTCGGCGCCCGCGGCGTGACCGACCTGGAGATGACTGTCTATGGCCCCTTGCGCGTATTGCACGACGGCCACTACGGCAACTGGTCGCCCAATCCCGCAGCGCTGCTGGTCAATCTACTGGCGGCCATGCGCGACGCCAACTCCCGCATCCTGATCGCCGGTTATTACGACGACGTGCGCCCGCTCAGCCCCGCGGAACGCGCCGCGCTGGCGCAGGTTCCCGACGTTGATCCGCAGCTCCGGCAGGAGCTTGGCCTGGGCTGGACGGAGAGTAGCGGCCAGCCATTGGCTGCGGCCATCAGTCAGCCGTCGGTGAACATCCGCGGCCTGGAGGCCGGGCACGTGGAGAGCAAAGCGCAGAACGCTATCGCCACGGAGGCCAAGGCCTCGCTCGATTTCCGCCTGGTGCCCGACCAGAAGCCGGAGAAAATCCGCGCCCTGGTGGAGCAGTTCATCGAGAAGCAAGGCTTCTATATCGTCCGCCAGGCGCCGGATCTCGAAACCCGTCGTGCCCACGGCAGGATCATCAAGCTCACCTGGGGCGCGGGAGGCTACCCGGCCGAGCGCACTTCGATTGATGATCCCGCGGTCCGCCCGATTCTTGCGTGCATCGAACAGACCCTGGGCGCGCCGGTGGTGAAGATGCCTCTGCTGGGCGGAAGCGTCCCCATGTACCTGTTCCCCGACCTTCTGAAAACTCCGGTGCTGGGGCTGCCCATCGTCAACCATGACAACAACCAGCATGCCGCCAACGAGAACCTGCGCCTCCAGAACCTGTGGGACGGGATCGAAATCTTCGCCGGAATTCTGGCCGGAGCGGAGCGGAACTGGAAGTAGCAATCTGAGCGCCGGTACGTCTTGAGCAACAAGATTGCTGCCACGATCATCACACCCAGACCGCGTCCGTTCCATCTTTACGGAAATGAGGAGTCATGAAGGCAATTCGTTTGCACGCGCGAGGCGGCCCGGAGCAGCTCTTCTATGAAGATGCTCCTAAGCCGTCGCTGAGGGACGGCGATGCGCTGGTTCGTGTTCAAAGTTGCGCCATCACCTACACCGAGCTCACTTGGTCCCCAACTTACACTACGCGCGAGGGTGCCGACCGCCTGCCCAGCATCCCCAGCCATGAAGTCTCGGGCGTAGTCGAAGCCGCGGGGCCGAAGGCGGACGTGAAGGCAGGCGACCAGGTCTATGCCCTCACGGATTTCTGGCGCGACGGAGCCGCCGCCGAATACGTGGCCGTAAACGCCGCCGACCTGGCCCCCAAGCCGGCCAACCTTGATGATGTCCAGGTTGCGGCTGTCCCGCTTGCGGCGCTCACCGCCTGGCAGGCTCTGTTTGATTATGCCGGCTTGACGGCGGGGCAAGAGGTATTGATTCATGGCGCCGCCGGCGGCGTCGGAAGTTTCGCTGTTCAGCTCGCGCACTGGCGGGGAGCCTTTGTGGTAGGCACGACTGCGGCTGAAAATGCCGGACTGGCGCGGGAACTGGGCGCGGACAAGGTCATCGACTACCGGGCGGTCCGCTTCGAAGATCAGGTCCGCGATGCCGATGTGGTCTTGGACACGGTCGGCGGCGACACGCGGGAGAGGTCCTGGAGCGTGCTGCGCCGGGGCGGAGTTCTCGTCACCATCGTAGGCAGCGTTCCTGCGGACAAAGCCGTGCAGCACGGTGTGCGCGGCGTGGATTTCATCGTGAAGCCCAGCCGATCCGGGCTCAAGGAGATCACGCGTCTGATCGAGGCCGGCAAGCTGCGTCCGATTATCGAGGCGACGTTCCCGTTGGAGAAGGCAAGGGAAGCCTTTGAACACGGCGCCGGTGGACACAATCGCGGAAAAATCGTATTGCGAGTAGCCGGCTCGGCCGCCGCGGAGAAGAGCACGCCGGCTCCGGAAAGGGTGGCATGAAAAGCTATTGCTGGTAGATGCCGCCGGCAGCTCACACCTGCACTGACGCTGAATCCGTGCAGGCAACAGCAGGGACATGGAAGCTATCTCATCTATGAGACCCAACCCTCTTTAGAACAAGGAGTGAACCATGCCCCGCATGTTCGCGTACGCCGTATTGGCGCTTTCTTCGGTTCTGGCAATGGCCCAGCAGCAAGGC
The DNA here is from genome assembly GCA_036521855.1 of Candidatus Angelobacter sp. Taxonomy (GTDB): domain Bacteria; phylum Acidobacteriota; class Terriglobia; order Terriglobales; family Acidobacteriaceae; genus Angelobacter. Next base: position 20,118 of record DATDGY010000218.1, on the reverse strand, counting down.
CCAACCCCGGATCCGGCGCAGACCCAGCAGCCCCCCCAGAATCAGGCGAACCCTCAGGACAAGTCTGGGCCCAACATGCAGATGCAGAGCAACATCACAAGCGCCCTCTCGAGCGACCCGACGCTCAGCGGCGCCAACGTGCAGAGCAGCGTTGACGACGTGAACATCACTCTCACCGGCAGTGTGCAGAGCAAAGCGCAAATGGACCGAGTGCTGGCGCTGGTTTCGCCGTACGCCCAATATCGCAACATCGTCAATAAGGTGGTGGTGCACTGATCGCCACTCCGGGCTTCCGGCGGCGCAAGTGTTGGGGACAAGAGTGAGGTGAATTGTTCGCGGAAGATTTCCGCTGCACCCGTACCATGTTGCTTGTCGGCGTAATAGACTGGACGACAATAAAGCAAGGAGGCAGTGCATGGTTACGGTCGCCTTATACGTTCGTCTCGAAGCAAAACCGGGAAAAGAAGCGGAGATGGAAAGCTTCCTCCGTTCGGGTTTACAAATCGTTCAGGAAGAACCAGCCACCATCGCGTGGTTTGCTATTCGCATGGGCTCATCGACATTCGGCATCTTCGATGCATTCCCGAACGATGCAGGTCGCCAAGCCCACCTCTCAGGGCGCGTGGCCGCAGCGTTGATGGCCAAAGCGCCTGATCTCCTGGCTAAGCCGCCGTCCATCGAAAAGGTGGACGTGTTGGCCGCCAAACTTCCCTGACAAACTTGCAGGCGCCAGCTAATCCATTGGCAATCGGCAACTGCGTTGAATGGGCTGCTTCCACAGGGCCCATTCCACTTTTGGAACAACAACGCGGGAGTAGTCCGGACAATGGAGGAGGCGCCAATTTTAGAAATAGCCCCTCAAATTTCTCGATCGCACGGGACGCTCGTGGTATCCTTCCTGCTTTACATATGAGGAGGCGTATGAACGCAGAGCACATCATCACGGAGTTGGAACAGCAGCGGGACCGCATTACGGCCGCGATTGAAGCGCTATCGAGGTCAGGCATGTCCGGACATGGCGCCGGCCGCGGGCGCCGGCATCTGAGCGCCGCTTCCAGAAAGAAGATCGGCGACGCGATGCGGAAGACCTGGGCTGAGCGCAAGAAGAAGATGAAGGCCGCCTGATCCGGCCCGCAATGTGGCTGCACATACTCCGTGAGCAGCCGTCGATACGCACGCATTGGCAGCGAGGTTGGCTCCCAGGACAAGAGCTTCGGGGGCCATTTCTCTTTTGCCCGGCAACTGACCGGCAACCGTTCGGCCGCTGAGCCCTAAGGCTATGGCGACGGGCTCCGAAGAAGCCAACCCTCGGCGGGCGCCAGGCGCCATCGCCCGTGGCCAACCCCAAGGCCGCGCAGCAGGACAGACCTCGCTCAGCAGCATCGGACGAGGGCCGGTCGTTGCCATCACTCCTGCTTGGTGTATATCCCTTCCATCGCCCGACCATCGTTGCTAATCAAGCCCTGCCCCAGCTGAGAGCTAGTCACGAATCTCCCGGGAATTTGTCATCGAAGTACAGCCTAAGAGGAGGCGGCGTGGCATCCGTGAGCGCGGCTGGTATTGCGATCTTGTTCGATTTCCGAAAGCAGGTTTCTTGCCGGTCTTGTCAGCGTTGCTGTAGAGATTGGCGGTGACCGTGATGTTGGTGGTGACTATCTCCCTGGTCTTCACGTCGAGGAGAAGCTTCTCGCCTGCCGGCAGTCCTTCGATTTCCCATTGAGATGGTTTTACTGGATGTATCCGCTAAGACTCTATCACTCGAGTTTAGACGGTCAAAACCGTGCTACAAAAATGCCAAATAGATTTGGGTTGACATTCGCAAGTTATCTATTACAATCCTGGAACTAATTCATAGATATCTTTAGTTGGGGACTAGCTCGTGCAAGCTATATCGACACTTACCGCAAGAACAATAGTCTCATTGGCCGCAAGAGCAAGAGCCTCATTTAGTCGTCAGTAGACCCGGGTAGTCTTGGATTTCTGTGGAGGAACCGAGTGCGCTCACGGGCTTTGTTGTCCGCGTTGGTGATCGGGCTGCTAGGTAAGGCCGCGTTTTCTCAAGCACCACTGAGGAAGATCGGGGAACTTGATCTCCAGATTCAAGGTATCTCGGCAACGGTTCAGCCGGCCAATCCTACGATCCCCAAGAACACACCTGCGGGAGTTCAGATCGTCGTAACCACAGCTTCCGGCACACTCAGTTCCGCCGCTGTGGCCCAGTTTCTGGGCGGCACGATCACGGTGACAGGGGAGCTTTCCGGGCCGGGACTGAGCGGAGCGATAAGTCTCCCGGCGCCGGCTTCGAGCGGTGGAACACCGATTGTCGATCCGCTGATCCTGCCGATTCCCGCGCTGACCCAGCCGGGTAATTACACGCTGAGCGGTCTGAAGATCCTGGTGAACGGCGTAGCCGCGCTGGATGTAACACCTTCGACCGTGCCGATCACAGTGATCGACCAAGTCCTGATCACCTCCGTTCAGACGCGACCGCTGACGCTGGATGAGATCCAAGCTGCGGGCGTAGTCCTCGACAGCAGCGACTTTACCGGCTTCCAATTCACCATCGGCCTGGCCTTGCAGTCCAATGCCGTGACTATTTCCTTCCCGGTGGTCTTCGACCGTAACGGGGTTCCTGTGCCGCAGCCGTTGGTTCCTCCGTTGCCTCCGATGTTGCAGTCGGTTCCCATTCCCACGATTGTGCCGGTGATGCTCAACGTGTTCAGCTCAGACGGCCAACAGTTGTTGCCGCAAGACATCAAGACGCCGGATGGTCAAGTGGTTGGGCTCAAGATCCCTGGTGTGCTGGTGATTCCCGGCAATGTTGGCTTCCTCAAGCAGTTCTTTTCTGCTCAGCTCTTGGTGGCCAACGGGGCGCCGGGTGGTTCGGGGCTGGTTGTTCATGACGTAACCTCAACCATCGTCCTGCCTCCTGGCGCGGATGGAGTCGTCGGGACCTCGGATGACCCGTTGAGTCTTCCCACCCTGCAAAGTGGACCGGAGCCAGCCACGATGCCGGTGAAAGGCGTTGGACCGGATGGTCAACCGGGAACCGCCGATGATGTCAATGCTCTCAATCCCGGCGATCAGGGCGAGGCCGACTATACCATCCGCGGGGACCAAGAAGGTTTCCATACGATGAGCTTCAACATTCAGGGGACGTTGGACGGGCTGGTCACCGGCCCCGTAACCATCAGCGGAGTGGCACAAGGCGGCGTTCTAGTCCGCAATCCATTCTTTGATATGACGTTCGCCGTCCCTGCCATCGTGCGCAATGGCGAGCCGTTCAAGGTTTTCGTTACAGTCAAGAACATCAGCCAGACTACGGCTAATCTGGTGACGCTGTCGCTGGACAAAGGGCAGCTGAGCGGAGCGACACTCCAGGGCGATCCAACCCAGACCATGCCAACGCTGGCCGCAGGCGCATCGCAGACGCTGACCTATTCGTTTATAAGCCAGCGCACGGGCGAGGTAGTCGCCACCTATCTGCATTTCGATACCACAGACGGGACCACCGGGCAGTTGAATTTTACGTTGGGCGTGGACCCGCGCGGTGTTCCGCTTTCGCCGGACACTCTGGTGTTGCCGGCTTCCGTGGACAACCTTCCTGAGTCCGTCGTCGATGCTGCGATGCGCGTGCTCGGGGAAGGGTGGAGCATTGCCAATGCGCCTGCTGGGACTTTGCCGGCGAGCGTGATTCGCACGAACAAGTCGGTTGTGACGCAGAAGGCGCTGGCCTTGGCGGAAGCCGGGTTACGGGTGCAGTTGGGCGAGTCACTCAAGGCCGCCTTGCGCGACCTGCTGGATGACTTTTACGGCGGCCAGCCATTGGATCCGGGTTTCGATCAACTGCTTAGAACCACCGATGCCGGCCAGGACTTCGAGCGTGCGGTTGGCGCTGCCTTAGCTCAGCCGGCTGCGGCGGATGGAATCCTGAACTTCCAGGGCACACTCTCCAACGTGTTCGCATCGGGCCCGGACTTCATTTCGTTCGCGCTCACTAGCGGGTCATCGGCGCCGCCCGTCACCTTCAGTCTCACGGATGGCAATGGCAACGTCTCGCAAAATCTAAGTTCGACTGCGCATTTTTCCAATGCTGTCCCTGGCTTCGCCCAGGCTCCGCTAGGCAACGTGGACGCCTCACCGAGCTTGGGCCTGCTGACGGCGCCCAGTTCCTTCCCCTATACCCTCCGGCTGACCGGTACCGGTGCAGGCACGGTCGACCTGGCAGTAACCATGCCGCATGCGGATGGCAGGTTCATCCGCGGCACCATCTCCGGAGCTGCGGTTTCTGCGGGGTTGCAATCGCGTGTGGTGATGGATTTGTCTCAGCCTGACCGGCTGGTCTTGGAGCAAGACACCGCCGGCGATGGAACGTTTGCGACCCAGCTGCCACTCAGCACCAGCATCATCGCTGCTTCGGGGCCGACATTCCTGACGGCCAGCGTGATTGACGGCGCAACTTTGCAAGGCGCAAGTCCGATGGGCGTGCATATGGCGCTGCTCTTCGACCGCCCAGTCGACAGCACCACCGCGCAGCAGGTGAGCAACTACCAGGTTCCATCGAATGTAATCCTTCAGGCCAAGCCGCAGCTTTCCGGCCGAATCGTGATCGCCAACCTGCAACAGCCGGAGGGCCCGTATGTGCCGACATCGGTGACCGTCGGCGGCATCGCGGACGCCCGAGGGGTAATCGGTTCGACCGGCAACCAGCCGGTACAGTCCTTGCTCTCGAATGCCGGTGCGGTAGTCTCAGGGCACATCATCAATGCGGATGGAACGCCGGTCGCTGGCGCCATCGTGACCTATAGCGCATTTGACCCGGGCGACGATTGCGCTGGACAGGGTCCGCCGAGCCCGGTTTCCCAGATTACGGTTGATGCCCAGGGCCGCTACCAGATTCGTTATGTGGTCCTGGATCCGTGCGGGCGCCCCTTCACCATTTCCACGCAGGATCCGAATACTGGCGCACTTCGCCAGGTGAACAATTTTGTCCGCTTTGGCGGCGAGCAATTGATCGTTGACATCGCGCTGTTTGGACGCGGAAACGTGGCCGGCACAGTCAGAGACCTCAATGGCAATCCTATGTCCGGCGCAAAGGTGCTGGTTTCCAGCGATACAGACATCGCCACGTTCGGAGTCCAGGTCACAGGCCAGGCGGTGACCGATGGCAACGGACAATATTCGGTGTCGGGAATCACGGTTGGACCGGTTACAGTTCAGGCGGGCAAAGGCAACGGCCTGGGACATAGCGCCGGCAATATCCCCAGGGCAGGAGACACGGCGACGGTTGATGTCACACTCGATAGCGGAGCCGTGAGTGTCTCCGGCACACTCGCGAAGACTGTCAACAACGGACCGGTTACTCCTGTCCCCAACTGGCCGGTGGTGTACGGTCTCGGCCCGCATACCGTGGGACCGCCATCCACGCCTCTGGTTGTGGTCAATACCGATAGCGCGGGTAATTTTACGTTCACCGGTGTGCCCGAAGGAAACTTTGAGGTCTTTGCACAGTTGACGGCCACCGACTCGGGCTTGGCCAGCAACTTTGCCATCGCCGGCCAAACCCTCACCAATCAAAACATCACCGTGGCTATCAACACGCAAAGCCTGGGAACGGTGAACGGAACGGTCTTCTTCCCGGATAACTCGCCGGCGGCAGGTGTCATCGTGAACGGCCCGGGTGGCGGCGTACTTAGCAACCCTAACGGAACGTATTCCTTGACGGGGATCCCGATCAGCACCACCAACCAGACCATTCAAGCGTTTACCCGCGACGGCCTGCAAAACGGGTCAGCCAAAGTCCTGGTGAATCAGCCGGGACAAGTTGTCAACGGCATCAACATCACACTGTCAGGCTTGGGTACGGCACAGTTTACGGTTCTGGATGCAAATGGCAACCCAGTCGTGGGGCAGGCCGTAGCTATTACCAATGGCTGTTCATCCGCCTGCGGTTGCAACCCCGTTACTACGACGGTGAGCAATGGTACGGTCACGGTGTCGTCGAACCCGGTGCTGACCGATGTGCATGGAAACGCTGTGTTCACCAACATGCCGGTCGGTTCCATCGGCGCCAAGGCTGTTTCGTCCGCGCTTGATGTGGCTGATGGTAGCGCCTCGATTCCCGCCAATGGCGCTACCGGATTCGCCACTTTGCGCTTCAAGGGAAACGGCACGGTGATTGGCACGGTGGTAGATCCTGACGGCAAACCGTCCTTCGGGGCCAATTTGGCGCTCACCGCCAACATCTTTGATTCCGTTGCCTGCGAGGTGATACCTGGCCCGGCGCAGCAAGTGCAGACCGACTTGACAGGGAGCTTCAAGTTTAATGGTGTCAAGGCCGGGCCGGTCAGTGTGACGGCCTCCCAAGTGTTCTTCCCCGTACAAGTCGGCGCTCAGGGCAATCTGTCGGCGAACCAGACCCTCAATTTCAACCTTCAGCTGATCAACACCACGGCCGGAGTCTTCTCCGGAACGGTCTTCCTGCCCGATGGCGTTACCCCGGCCGGCGCCGGCGTAACGGTCACAGCAAACGGTCCTCTGCCCGACGTTACCGTCAGCACGGATGCCAGCGGCAACTTCAAGTTCGCCAAGATATTCCCGCAGGGTAGCTATACCGTGACGGTAAGCGATCCGGTAAGCGGCGGGGTTGTGCGCGACACTGTCTTCCTGCCCGCGGGCCAGCCGCCGAATCCTGCGCCGGACGTCACTCACAACTTCCGTCTCAAGGGCAAAGGCACGGTCACGGTCCAAGTCGTGGATGGTTCGAACAACGCCGTGAATAACGCCTTCGTGAAATTGACGGAGAATACGTTCCCGAATAACGAACAGGAAGGCGCAATTCAGCCGGCGAATCAGGGAACGGTAACCTTCCAGCAGGTATTCGAAGGACCATTCTCGGTAGTGGTGTCGGACAACGTGGGCCGCGGGGGAAGAGCGTCTTCGGTTCTCCCCGGACCGGACGCCACGGTGAACGTGGTCGTCCAACTCACCAGCACGGGCACCGTTCAAGGTAGTTTCGTGATGCCCGACAACACCACTCCCATTCCCTTTGCGAGTGTAAGTTTGGTGGCCGGAGGCCGTCAGATCGGCCAGGAAACAACCGACACCTCGGGTTCTTTCACCTTTACCTTCGTCCCTGCCGGGCCGGTACTGGTCCAGGCGCAGGATCCCGCAACCGGCCGCGTGGGAGTTGCCGCAGGCACAATTTCGACTGACGGCCAGACGATCACACTCAACGTGACTGCCCAGAGTCTGGGCACGGTAAAAGGCTTGGTTACCAGCGACGGCGTACCCCAGGCGGGCGCCAGCGTCGATATCTTCTCCGGCAGCTACCATGCAGCCACTGTGTCCGACCCCACTGGAATGTACACGGTTTCCGGGGTGCCGGCAGGCCACATTGTGGTTAATGCCAGCCTGGCGAACGGGTTCCTGCTGGGCACCAACTCGGGAACACTTGCCGGCGAGGGAACCCAACTTGAGGTGGATGTCGCCCTGCGCGGCTCGGGCGGTATCCAGGGAACAGTGGTTCAGTCTGACGGTCACACCCCGGCCCCCGGGTCGCTGGTAACGGCTACCGTTGGTGGCCAGGGAGGCGGTACGGAATCGGTCACCACGGATTCAAACGGCAACTTTGCCTTCCCCGTAGTGCCGGAAGGGATCGCCACGTTGAATGCGGCTCTTCTCGGTAGTATCGATCAAGGAAGCGCTGCTGTTGATGTCGCTGCGGGTTCAACCGCGTCGGTCCAAATCCCACTCAACGGCGTAGGTTCGATCACCGGGCATACCCGCAACGGCGCTAGTCAGCCTATCGCCGGACACCTGACCATTACCGGGACCGGCCCGTTCCCCTATACCTTTGTTGTTGACACGAATAGCGACGGCGCATTCTCGCTTCCCCAGGTGCTCGCGGGTACCTTTACGGCGAGGTTGACGGTTGCGTCGAACAACTTGACGCTTTCCGGAACCGCGTTCTCCAGCGTGCAGCCGAACGCGAACACCGATATCGACGTCTTGTTGCAGTCGACCGGTTCGGTTACCGGGACTGTGTATCGTTCCGACCAAACGACGCCCGCAGCGGGAGCCAATGTAACGGTTGCGCTTGCCAGCGGTTCCATCGTCGTTCAGGCGCAAACCGACGGAACATTCGAGGCCGACGGAGTTCCCTTGGGGAACTTTACGGTGCGCATCAATGACCCCGTGAGTACCGGTCAAGCGCTGGTTACCGGTCAGAGTCTGACCACCGAAGGCCAGACTGTTTCCCTGGGCACGATCTTTCTCAACGACACGCCCATGTCCGTGATCTCCATTACTCCCGCGGATGGAGCGACGGGTCAGTCGATTACGCAACCCATCGTTATTACGTTCTCTAATCCCTTGCAATCGGTTGCAGGCATTCAATTCGCTACGACCAGCGGCTCCCTGTCGCTGACGAACAGCCTGTCTCCGGACGGGAGGATGGCAACCTTCACTGGCACGCTGCCCGATTCGGCGAAGATTACCGTGACCGTGACCACCAGCGTGAGCGATATCTTTGGCCGCAACCCGATACTGCCCACTACTGCCACGTTCCAGACGAAGGACCTGACGCCTCCGCACGTAATTTCCGTTGCTCCCCTGAGCGGACAGGGCCAGGTGCCGGCCAACGCGACCGTGATCGTAACGTTCAGTGAACCGCTCGATCCGGCCAGCGATCTCTCGGTTCTCATCACGCTTACCAGTTCGGCCGGGCCGATTGCCGGGACAACGGCTCTGACCGCACCCGCCCAGGCAACGTTTACGCCAGCGGCGCCGCTGCCGGCGAACACTACCTTTACCGTGACGGTCAACGGCGAGACAGATCCGAGCGGCAACAAACAGACCGTCGCGTTCACATCTACGTTTGCTTCGGTGGACACCATTCCGCCGGTAGTGCAATTGGTCTCTCCGGCCAGCGGGTCCTTTGTCACGACAGGCCGCCCCGGAATCTCCTTCAGCGCCACCGATGCTCTGAGCGGTGTGGATTTCACCACGGCCAAACTCAACCTCGATGGCCAGCAAGTCGCCACGGGGACGCTGAGCTTTACGCCCCCAACCAGCCTGAGTGAGGGTCCGCATACGGTCTCGGCCTCGGTCGCCGATCGGGTCGGGAACGTGGGGACGGCCAGCGGGAGCTTTACGGTGGACACGCAGCCGCCATCGGCTGCGCAGGTGTCGGGTGTCACCAATGGACAGGTTGTGCAGGGGATCGTTGCCCTTACCTTGAGTGCGACCGACGCCACTTCTGGCGTCGCCAGCATTCAGTTGTTAGTGGATGGCAACCCTAATGTCACAGTAACTCCGCCCTTTACTGTCAATTTCAATACCGCCACGCTCAGTGAGGGCATTCATCAGCTTGCCGCTCAAGCGGTCGACGCAGCGGGCAATCGTGGCGTTGTGGGTCCGGCCGTGAGTATAGAGGTGAACAACATTCAAGCGACGGTCGCCATCACGTCGCCTCAGAATGGCGCAGATTTCCGCAACAGCGTCACCGTCACTGCGGTCACCAATCAGGCGGTTCAAAACGTCCAGTTCACGCTGGGCCAGCAGTCATTCACGGTCACGGCTTCGCCGTATTCGGCGACGTTTGATCTGACCGCGCTGCCTGACAGCCGGCAGACCATCACCGCCACCGCCAATGGTTTTGGCGACGCGCCGGCAACTGCGTCAGTAACCATCCATGTCAAACACAACCCGCCGCTTCCGCCTGACTCGGCCAAGATACTGGCTCAAAAGGGCGTCAGCCTGGTGCAAGTAACCGGATTCCCAGGAGCCGCCTTGGGAGCTGTGTCGGTGCAGATCACCAACCTGGCGAATTCCGCGACGGTCTCCCCAGTTGTGGCTGCTGACGGATCATTCACCGCGACGCTGGCCGGATCGCTGGGCGACACCCTGGCGCTCACCAGTACCGATGACGTGGGCAACGTCAGCGCCGTCACCAACGTTACGGTGGCCACCAGCAGCGCCTCTGCGGCGGAGCCTCCGCGGCCGCTCGGTTCGGTTGTTGATCCGGGGAATCCGCTGGCGGCGAGCCTGGCGGGGCTGTACCTGATGAACGAAGGAACTGGGACGACGGACATCAACCTGGTGGATTCGCAGCCGGCGAGCTTCGCAGGAACGACTGCGCCGAGTTGGAACGTTTTCGATCCGTCGGTAGTGTTCGGGGGCGGGGGAACGCAGGTGAGCTATCTGAACGCAGGGACGGATTTGATCTTCGACCGGCTGACGCCGGGGCCGATGACGATCGTGAGCAAGATCTTCGTGAACGCGCTGAGCGGAGGGATCGCGGAGAAGAACAACGGCGGCGGAAGCTCAGGGTTTGTCTTTGAATTCGATAGCACGGGGGCACTGCGTTTGCGTGTGAGCCGCTCGTCGTCGGCGATGTTGGTGGCCACCGCCGGGGTGGTACCGACGGGACAGTGGGTGCAGGTGGCGGCGACCTGGGACGGGACGGTGGGAACGGCGTCGGCGGCGCACCTGTACTTGAACGGAGTGGAGCAGACGAAGGCGACGGCAGTGGATGGATCGGGCACGGTTGATTTCAGTGGGGCCAGCAACCAGCCGTTGCGGATCGGGACGGTGAGCGTGGATCTGTCGGCGTCGCTGAACGGGCGGATGGCGTATCTGGCGATCTACAAAGGGCGGGTGTTGAGCGCGGCGGAGATCAGCGAGCTGGACCAGCAGTTGCCGATCAAGCATCTGGCGGGGGCGGTGGGGTTGATCGCACCGGGCACGTCGGAGAGCGTGAGCAGCAGCACGGCAGGGCAGACGCTGAGTCTGGGCTTCAACGGGACCGCGGGACAGCCGGCGAGCATTTCTTTCAGCAACAACACCATGGGGACGGTGACGGTGGCGGTGGTGAATCCGGACCAGACGACGCTGGTGAGCACGACATCGTCTTCGGCGAGCTTCAGTTTGCCGGTGCAGGTGTTGCCGCAGACGGGGAGCTACCTGATCAGTATCACCTCGGGGACGGCGGGGAGCATCACGGTGAGCCTGGCGTTGGGAGTGGTGCCGTCGCGGACGACGGGAGCGACGCTGGATGCAAGCAATCCGCTGGCGGCGAGCCTGGCCGGGTTGTACCTGATGAACGAAGGCAGCGGAAGCGCAGACATCAACTTGGTGGATTCGCAGCCGGCGAGCTTTGCGGGATCGATCCCGCCGGTGTGGAACACGCTGGATCCGTCGCTAGTGTTCGGGGGCGGGGGATCGCAGGTGAGCTATCTGAATGCGGGGACGGATTTGAGCTTTGACCAGTTGACGCCGGGGCCGATGACGATCGTAAGCAAGATCTTCGTGAACGCGCTGAGCGGAGGGATCGCGGAGAAGAACAACGGCGGCGGAAGCTCAGGGTTTGTCTTTGAATTCGACAGCACGGGGGCGCTGCGTTTGCGTGTGAGCCGATCGTCAGCGGCGATGTTGGCGGCCACCGCCGGAGTGGTGCCGACGGGACAGTGGGTGCAGGTGGCGGCGACCTGGGACGGGACGGCGGGAACGGCGGCGACGGCAGCGACGGCGCACCTGTACTTGAACGGAGTGGAGCAGACGAAGGCGACGGCAGTGGATGGATCGGGCACGGTTGATTTCAGCGGAGCCAGCAACCAGCCGTTGCGGATCGGGACGGTGAGCGTGGATCTGTCGGCGTCGTTGAACGGGCGGATGGCGTATCTGGCGATCTACAAAGGACGGGTGCTGAGCGCGACGGAGATCAGCGAGCTGGACCAGCAGTTGCCGATCAAGCAGCCCAATCTCCCACTGGTTGTCTCATTTAGCGCGCCTCCGCAAGGAACGGGAGTTAACGGCCAGGTCACGGTTTCCGCGGCAGTGACCAAAGAAGTGCAGCGAGTGGATTTCACCCTGGGCTCGCAGACAATCAGCGCGGTTCAGCCGCCCTTCCAAGCCACCTTTGATCTCACCAGCGTGGCCGAAGGGGCGCAAACGATTACGGCTACCGGCTTTGGCTTTGACGCAACGTCTGTCTCAGCACAGCTCAATATCGTGGTGGACCACACACTTCCGGCAGCGCCGGATCCAACCAAAGTTTTCGCGGAGCCGCCGATCGGTGGAGTTTCTCGTGTGCATGGCCTGGCAGGATCTGTAGCGCCATCGATTTCCGTGGAGGTCACCGATCTCACAAGCGGGCTGCGGGCTATCACGGTGGCGGCCGCTGATGGAAGCTTCTCCGTCGATGTTCTGGCCCTGCAAGGTGACACGGTATCCATCGTGGCCATCGACGAAGCCGAGAATCGCAGCCCGGCTACCATCATTACGGTGCTGGCCGTTGCCTCTCCCTTTGCCCGGATCGTGATTCCGGATCTTGGCGTGGCGCCGGCGAAATTCACTTGGGCGCGGCTGGATCGTTTCTCCAGTGGCACGCCGTTGCTCCCGGGAAGCGCAAGCATATCGCCGGCCGGTGAGCTTGAACCAGATGTTCTCGTTGCGGCGCATGGGCACGGTTCACGGAAGGCCGTCTTGCGGGCGATATCCAGGAATCGGAGGCTTGGACCAGAAAGTCGTGGAGAAGAGCCTCAGCAGTCTTCTTCCCAAACGAAACTACAGAAAAGTCGATCTTGAGCACGCGGAGTAAGGAGTTACGTCCATCAAGTCTGGGCGGGCTCCTTGGCAGAGGAAGCAAGATGAGCTGCGGTGGAAATTTGTGAATGGTTTTGGATTCTCTTTCGTTAACAAGGGGTCAGTGGGTTTGATGATGAGGAAAGTCGTCGCTTTCGTCTTAGCTTACGCTTGCTTCGCCAGCTCGGTCTGGTCGCTTGCTCTTCCCGGAGTGAGGCTGGGCACCAACGGGAGCCCGATCGGGAATCCGCTGCTCCATGTGGCGTCGGCCGGCGCCAAAGACCTCCATCCTCTATCCGGCAGCCTCCAACGGTCGTCGGCTCCCCAGACACTTGCCAGTGTCGCGGCGATGAATGGATCAATAGCGACGGCTCAAGTGTCGGGCGGGGGAACCACAACAACATTTTTTGGTCCCCAGCAATACGCGCGCACAACCGGTGATCCCAACACCTACACAACCACGGTCCAGGTGCCGGCCTGGGTGGTTAATCCATTCAATCTGCATGTTCAAAACGGAGAGGCGGACGGATCATTCCGTGTTTCCTCAGCCACCATCAGCGTCAATAACCTTCAAGTAGCCGGGCCCTCCGACTTCAATCAGAACGTATTTACTTTGGACCGCAGCGTTACTCTCACGCCCACTACAACGCTGGCGATAACGCTGGCCAGCAAGCCGGGATCGTATCTTCGCATCAACCTGGCGGGAGTGAATGGAGACCACACGCCGCCGGCCGTCACCATTGCCGCGCCTGCCACCGCGATCAACACTCCGCAGGCGCATTTCGATATTCAGTACAAGGACTTGCCGGGAACGGGCGAGCCGGCCGCCTCGGGCGTAAACACCACGACTCTACAAGTTTTGATTGACGGAGTGGATCGTACCAGTCTGTTTACCGTGCGGTCCGACGAGGCAACCGCGGATTTGCCGGCTTCGCTGGCCTTGGGCCAGGGGCCGCACCAGGTTACCGCGTCGATTCAGGACAACGCCGGCAATACCGGACAGGCGACTGTCCAGTTCCAGGTGGATACCACGCCGCCGACCCTGCAGATCGTGCAACCGGTCGCGGGCTCGTACCTGAAGACCGCGACCCCGCAAATTCAACTGGCTTATAGCGACAATTTTGCCTTGAATCTCTCGTCGCTGAAGGTAACCGTCAACGGAACCGACTATACCTCGTTGTTCACGAAGACGGCGACGGGAGCTACGGCCACCCTGCCGGCACTGCCGCAGCGTGCAAATCAAATGATTGCCACCATCAGCGATCAGGCGGGCAATCCGGTTACTGCGTCCATTGTCTTCAATGTCGACACCACACCGCCCGTCATCAGTATTGTGCATCCCGCTACGGGGTCCACACATGGGTCGGCGACGGTCGAATACCTCATCCAATACAGCGATGACCAGTTGATTGACCTGACGTCGTTGACAGTCACCGTGGACGGCAACCCGGTTCCGGCAACGGCTGCACCGAGCAGCGCCTCCGGATCGGTCACGCTGGCGGACAATGCCAATCACGTTCTTAGTGCGTCCATCAAAGACAAGGCCGGTAACCTGGCCACCACATCTTCTACGTTTTCGGTCGACACCACGGCGCCCAATGTGCATATCGTTCAACCGGTTCCGGGAGCGATCCTGAACGCCTCTACTCCGCAGATTCAGGTGCAGTACGACGACAACGAGAATGTCAACCTCTCTTCCTTCCGCTTCACCATCGACGGAACGGATGTGACCGCGCTCTTCAGCGTGGGACCAACCAGCGCTTCGGCGAACCTGCAAAGCCCGCTGGCGGAGGGGACACACGCCTTGTCGGCACAGATCGCCGACTCCACCGGCAACATTGGACAGGCCTCCAGTCAAATCTTCATTGATACCATCAGACCCCAGCTTTCCATCGTGTCTCCCAGCGGGGCTGTCAACACAGCAGCGCCCAGCGCGTTGGCGCAGTATTCGGACTCTGGATCCGGCATCGATCCCAAATCAGTTCACGTTACCCTGGATGGAATTGACGTAACCAGCACCTTCAGTGTCGCTTCCGATTCCACAACCGGAATCCTGGGAGCGGGGGGCGCGCTGAGCGAGAGCACGCATCAATTTGCGGTCACCGTGGCCGACAAGGCCGGTAATGTGGCCCAGGCGTCATCGAGTTTCCTGGTGGACGTTACCCCGCCGTCGGTCACGTTCTTGAGCCCGGCCAATAACTCCTTTACGAATAACACGCAACCTTCTCTCGTGCTCAATTACCAGGATTCCGGATCGGGAGTTGATCCGACCTCGATACACGTCTTTCTGCAGCAAGGCAATGCTGCAGAAACCGAGATTACGAGTTTGTTCGCCCTTGGCCCGGTACAGGCAACAGCCACCATTCCCGCTGGCTCGCCGCTTGCAGCGGCGACCTATCACCTTCGTGCTGTGGTCGGAGACCGCGCGGGAAATCAAGGCTCAGCCAACTCAGCCTTTGCGGTAGATACCACCGCTCCGGTTTGTACGATCCAGGCGCCGGCCGCCAACCAGTTTCTGAACACTGCGACTCCGGCCCTGACAGTGAGTTGTCAGGACGACAGTAGTGGCATCGATCCCACCAAGTTTGTCGTTCAGCTCGATGGCGTTGACGTCACGAGCCAAATGAGCGCGACTTCGACCGGTATCTCGGGAACCTTTAGCGCAGTAGCCGATGGCACGCACCAGATTCAGGTCCAAGCATCGGATCGGGCGGGCAACCCAGCCCCAGCGCTAACCGAAGGGTTTTTGGTAGACACGACTCCGCCCACCATCAGCATCATCTCTCCGGCGAATGCGAGCCAAAGCGCCAGCAATCCGCCTGCAATCGCAGTGACGTTCGCCGATGGGGGAAGCGGGATTGACGTTACTACGTTCACTCTTTTGATTGACGGCGCGGACCACACCGCGGAATTTACCACGACCGCCGCTGGGGCAACCGGAACACCAGTCGTTGCGCTGGCAGGCGGCGCGCACGTCATCACGGCCACCGTGAAGGATCTGGCTGGAAACACCAATTCCGCAACCACGACCTTTAGCGTCACGACGGCTCCACTGCAGATTTCCATTACGCAGCCCGCTAGCGGAACTTACACGAACGCGAATTCCATTACGATCAGTGGCAACGTGAGCGGCGGCGTTGCTCCGGTTACGGTCACCGTCGAAGGCGGAAATGCTCCAGTGCAGGGAAGTACTTTCTCGGCGACGACTGCTCTGGGCGCCGGTCCCACACAAGTCATCCATGTCTCGGCAACCGATGGCGCGGGTGGCAGTTCCTCCGCTACGGTGACGGTCAACATCGATCGCGTGAATCCGACCATCATCGGATCCATCGTGCCTGCGCCGAATGCCGCGGGCTGGAACAACAGCAACGTCACCGTCAACTTTGCCTGCTCGGATGATAACTCGGGCGTGGCCACTTGTTCGGGCCCGGTGCCCGTGACCACGGAAGGCGCGAATCAAATTGTCACAGGAACGGCAACCGACAAGGCGGGGAACACCGCCCAGACCAGCGTCACCGTCAAGATTGATAAGACGCCGCCATTGGTCACGGCCACGGCGGCCCCTCCCGCCAATGCCGCGGGATGGAACAACAGCAACGTGACGGTTACTTTCACATGTAGTGACAGCTTGTCAGGAGTAGCCAGCTGCCCAGCTTCCCCCACGGTCGTTGCCAGTGAAGGTCAAAACCAGCTTATTTCCGGACAAGCGACTGACGTCGCCGGGAACGTTGCAACTGCCAGCGTCTCACTTAGCATCGATAAAACTGCGCCGACTATCGTACAGCTGTCCACTCCGAGCCAGATCTCACCTCTGCACGGCGGACAAGTGAGCGTTACCGCGAGTGACAATTTCACGGTGACGCAAGTTGTGATCAGTGTGAACGGGTCTCCATTGGGGACATTTACCAGCGCTCCTTATCAGGCCAATCTGACAGTACCAGCCGGCGCAAACCCCGGAGATACCCTCACCGTGACCGCCGTGGCGACGGACCAGGCCGGAAACACACAGACCGCCTCGCGGGGCGTGATCGTGGCCGCGGACGGCGGTGTGATCGTCGGCCAGGTGCTCGACGATGGGACCAGTTTCCCGGTGCAAAACGCGAGCGTCCAGGTGATTTCTGCGACCGGCCTGTTGGATCAAACGGACGATCACGGCCGCTACTCGCTGCAAGTCGCCGACTCTCATCTTTTTGTCACGTTCACGGCGCCGGCCGCAGCCAAGCCGACGACCAATGTTGAACGCGAAGTCTTTGTGCAGCTGGGCGTGGGGACGGTTCCCGTTGATGCGCGGCTTACCACGCTCGGGGATCCCGTCACCATAAGTTCTTCCGGTGGAACTCTGAGTTCCGGAACCGTATCAGTTTCAGTCCCGGCCGGCGCCGCGGTTGCAGGTTCCGCGTTTCGCCTCACGTATCTGTCCGGCCAGGGGCTTCCTGGACTGCTGCCGCTGGGCTGGTCGCCGCTGGCGGCTTTTGATCTGCGCTCCACATCGTCTGCTTCAGGACTCTCTGCCAGCGTTACCAGCCTGCCCAACGTGGTGGCTCACTTGGTCACCTACGACTTCTCTTTGCATGCCTGGACGATGCTGGCCCAAAACCTACAGCCCGTGAATGGCGCGTTTAGTTTCACATTGCCGGGAACGGGCGCTTTCGCGCTGGTCACCCCGGATACGCTTGATCCTCCGCTCCCGTTGCCGGATGTGGGTAGTCCGCTCAGCGGTGTTCCTGTGCAAATGCTCTCCCCCTCGGCCACCAGTAGCGGCAGCCTGAACCCGGCGACTCTTCCCCCAAGCGGCGGCACAGCCCTGGCGACCTTGGGAGTTCAGTCGCCAACGCCCCTGCTTTCAGGAACCGTCATTCAGGCCAACATATCTGAGACCTTCTCGCTTGCCTCAGGCGATGTGGTCTCCGAGGAAACCCGCTCCGAGGACATTGTGCTCTACAACGCGCTGGCTCCGGCCACCTCCTCCTCGGGCGCTGTGTTTCCAGTGAGCCCCTCGCATCATTATTCCAACGCGCAACTGCTGACCGGCAAAGTTCACCTGGATATTCTCGCCGGACGCGAAGGCGTACGCGGCCAGCCCGGCGGCAATGATCCCGTAACCGTGAGCGATGGTACCGCGACGCTTTCGGTGCCCGGTGGAGCGCTCAGCCAGGATACCGCCATTTCCGTGGTAAGCACTTCGCTCGAAGATTTTGTGCCTACGTCGAGCACTTTAAGCGCGTTGCAGGAAATCCTGGTTGATTTCTCCGGTGAGATGCTCAGCACGCCCGCGCAGCTTTCGATCTCGGCGGCCGGCCTGAACCCCGCCCACACCTTCCTGCTGACCCAAGTTCAGAGAATCACCGGCGTGCCCCATATCGTTGCTGTGGCGGTGGCGCAAGTAAACGGCAGCAATCTCACTTCAGTGGCGTCTCCGGGGTTGCCGGGAGTGATCCGGGGTGGCGAGTACATCTTTTATGACGTGGCCGCTCCCGCCGGGTTCATCCAAGGAGTGGCTGCCTCCAGCGCAGGACCGGTCCCGGTGCTGGTGGGAACTGATTCGCTGCAAATCGTAAATATTACCGGGGCGGATGGCCGTTACATCGTCCCCGCGCTTGCCGGCACGGTCAATCTGAGGGCCAATGGCACAACCAGCTCGGTGACCGGCACAGCTTCCACGCAACTGACGGCGGGCCAGACAGCCACGGTCAACATCCAGCTCAACGGGACCGTAAATACGGCCACGATTTCGCCCGCCGATCAAAGCCTGGGGGTCTCCGTTAGCACGATCATTACTGTTACGTCGCCGGTTCCGCTGGATCCCAAATCGATCGTGCAGAACAACCTTTTGTTGGTCAAGGGCACCTCTTCGGCGCCAGGGGCGCCAGTGGCCCTGCAACCTTTCATTCTCTCGACTTCCGGCACCACATTGACTTTCGCTCCGGTCCAGAACCTTGATGCGGCAGCACAGTACACGGCGCAGGTCACCGGCTTAGCGGATATGGGCGGAGGCGCGATCGTCGTACCGACCTCCACTTTCACCACCAAGGCCAACCAGCCGCTCACCTTCGATCCGAATGCCATTACCTTTGGCTTCCCTGACCAGAACGGCAATATCCACGTAAGCGCGCCTGCGGGTTCGTTGTCGTCGGGCACCAAGGTTCTGATCGTTGATCAAACCAACGCCGTGGTCCTTTCGATTACGGCTTTTAATGATGGTTCTCTGTCCGGCGATTTCCCCGGCACCATCAACGATGTACTGCAGGTTACGGTCACGGATCCGAACGGGGCCACCGCGAGCTTTACCCGGAGCCAGTTCGTGGCGCCGGATGGTTCCGTGGCAGTAGGTCCGGGCGGCGGCACCGTGACCGGGCCCGGCGGTCTTTCCATGGTCATTCCCGAGGGTGCCCTTACCCAAGGCGCGGTATTTAGCTTAAAGCCACTAGGGGCGGATGCTTTCCCGCAGTTGCCTAACTTTCCGGGAGCGACCTTCGGCGGCGGGATGCAAATTAACACGCCGTCAATGCCTGCATTTAAGAAGGAAGTGAAGCTTTCTTTCTCAAAGCCGGCAGATGCACCGGATGGCGGTCTGGCTTTTTACTATGTCTATCGCCAACTCACTGATCAGAACGGCAACGTCTACTTCGAAACCATCGATCATGCTTTTGCTCAGGGGACCGGAAGCTCAGCCCAGGTAGTTACTGCTTCGCCTCCTTTCTGTGGCTACGTGAATAGCTACGGAAATTTCAACGCGGTGGCATCCGCCAGCTTTGTGCCATCGGTGGCCGCCTCCAACAATATTTTCCTGGTGTGGGAGCGCGTTCAGAATGCTTTGAATCCCTCGGCAGACCCGAACCAGCCGGGGATCGGTTCTCAGGGATTAATCGTTGGAAGGGCATTGCAGACCGTTCCTCCGGGACCCGGACAAACTGAGCCGACCTTCACACCGCTTGCAGGGGCGACGGTCTGGATAGGCTCAGGGGACAGCCCCGGACAGAATGTAGCTATTACGAGCGATGCCTGCGGCACCTTCACGATATTCGATCCTCAACTGGGCGGGGGCCTGCGCACGATCAGTGCGATTTCCCCGAACGGTGGTCCGACCATGCATGCTACCGCAGAAGAGGTTAATGGCGTGCAGACCGACGATCAAACCTATTTAATAACGGAAGGCCTTGAGAACACATACCGCAATATCGGCCGCGTAACTCTCACTTTTTCTCCTGTCGCTCCACCTCCGCCTCCTTCGCAGGTTGACATCCGGATGTTCACTCTCAACTCACAAAACTTACGCATTCCGAGTGGCGGCATAGTCCAGGTAGGAGTTCCGCTCGTGATTGCCGTCAAGTCCGGTTTATCAGTGACATCGGGCAATGTCGCTGGAGTACAGTTGTCGGCCCAATCCCCCGATCACCTCGACAACATCCAGGATACGCAGCCGACGCTCGATGCTCGTCTCTATGATCCTTCATCGACAAACCAAACTTACACTCCCACGACGGCCGGCTCTTACACACTCACGGTCACGGGGGTCTCACCGTTGGGCGGTCC
>DATDGY010000217.1:0-1625 GCA_036521855.1 Candidatus Angelobacter sp. | reverse complement strand
CGCCCCACCGGAGTGGAGCGGTGGGCAAAACCGTCGCGCCCGAGCCGCCCATCCCCACACAGCCGGATCCGGAAGTCGTTCCCACGGCCAAACGTCGCGCCTTCACCGCCGAGTACAAACTCGCCATCTTGGCCGAGGCGGATGCCGCCGCGGCCCACCCCGGCGGCATCGGCGCCTTGCTGCGTCGCGAAGGACTCTATTCCTCCCACTTGGTCACTTGGCGGCGCGAGCGGCAGACTGGCATCCTCAAGGGCTTGACCCCGCACAAGCGCGGCCCCAAGTCCAAACGCAATCCGCTGGATGAGGAGATGCAGAAACTGCGTCGGGAGAACCAGCGCCTCACCGAGGAACTGCGCAAGGCCGCCATCGTCATTGATGTTCAAAAAAAAGTGGGCGCTCTGTTGGGGTGGCCCCTGCCGAAGGCGGACCCCGAGGAGAAACCCTGATGGAGGCTGTCGCCCACCTGGCCCCCACGGTCGGCGTACTGGCCGCCTGCGATGTCCTCGGAGTGGCCCGTGCTTCCTTCTATCGCCAGCGTCCGATGCTGGGTCCACCCACATCGCCGGCGCCCGAGTTGGCTTTAGCATCGGAGCGGCCGGCTCCCGCGCGATCCCTCTCTGCCGTCGAACGCGCCCGCGTGCTGGCCGTCTTACATGAAGAGCGATTTCAGGATCGGTCTCCGGCGGCCGTTCAGGCCACCCTGTTAGACGAAGGCCAGTACCTGTGCTCGAGCCGCACCATGTATCGCATCCTGGAGCAGGAGGGAGAGTCCCGCGAACGGCGCGATCAGCTCGTGCATCCGGCCTATCATCGGCCGGAGTTGCTGGCCACCGCACCCAACCAACTCTGGAGTTGGGACATCACCAAGCTGCTGGGTCCGGCCAAGTGGACCTACTTTTATCTCTACGTCATCCTGGACGTCTTCAGCCGCTACGTCGCTGGCTGGATGGTTGCGCCCCGGGAAGGCGCCGAACTGGCCAAGCAGTTCATCGAAGAAACCATCGGCAAACACCAGGTTCCCTCCGGGCAACTCACCATCCATGCCGATCGCGGCAAGGTCATGACTTCCAAGCCAGTCGCTTTTCTGATGGCTGACCTGGGCGTCACCAAGACGCACAGCCGGCCTTACATTTCCGATGACAACCCGTATTCGGAAAGCCAGTTCCGCACCATGAAATACCGCCCGGATTTCCCGGATCGCTTCGGCTCCATTCAGGACAGCCGCGCCTTCTGTCAGGAATTCTTCCACTGGTACAACCAGCAGCATCGCCACTCCGGGATCGGGCTGCTCACCCCTGCCATGGTCCACTTCGGGGAAGCCCAAACCGTCCTCGCTCGCCGGCAGGTTGTGCTCGATGCTGCCTACCAGGCGCACCCAGATCGCTTCGTTCGGCGACCGCCCAAACCGCTGCCGCTGCCCGCGGCTGTTTGGATCAACAGGCCGGGCCCGCCCGACGAAAAGACAAAGGAAGAAAGTCAGTAAATTCCTATGCCGGGTGTTTCAAAATGCTTGACGCGCGCCGTGGGACGAATCCATATCGAAGTTCAGCAGCAGGGGCAACTGCTCCAGCGCGGGTGGCGCAGCAGTTGCGCCTCGTCGCAGATGAGAATGTGATGCTGCTGCT
>DATDGY010000216.1:0-4350 GCA_036521855.1 Candidatus Angelobacter sp. | reverse complement strand
CGACGGCAGAAGATGGGTTCTACGAACCTGTAGATACATCATTGCTTCCGGTAACCCGAGTTGATGCTGCAAACCTAATCCGAGCCTTGCAGCAGTTGGACGTTATAGCAAAACGACAGGCGCCACGAATCGCGTTCAAGGTAAAGGGCAGAATCCTATTCTTGGATTTAGCTGAGATTGTGGCAGTGCAAGCCGAAGGTAATTACGTTTCGTTGCAACACCGGCCCAATCCCTGTTTGCTGCGGGAGTCTCTCTCGTCCATGGCGGAGAAGCTCAAGCCCTACGGTTTTGTTCGCATCCACCGCTCGGTCGTCGTGAATATTTCGGCCGTGGAGGAGATCCAACCTTTATCGACGGGAGAGTACAGGCTGCGTGTAAAAGGTGGGAAGGAATACTTGGTAACGCGCACATACAAAGACAACCTCAGAGATCTGGCTCAACTGTGGGTAGGCTCAGAGCGCCTTCCCGGCTAACAGGCAGCCAGAGCATTTACCTCGTTATTCCATCGTGGCATTCCCGATCGTCACTCACGAGATGCAAAAAGGGGTCAGCCTGAACCGCGCGGTTTCTTCCACGCGATTTCAGAAAAACCTTTTTCGCAGCCTTCGGGATGAAATCGGCTCGTGGGGCAAAGGGGTCAGCCTGATTTGCGAAGACCACTTGCAGAAAAAGAGTTCGAGATCGATTATCTGAAACGTACATGGCGCTTCGTGTACGGGGATGAAAAGGGGACAGCCTGGGAGCGTGTCGGAGATAGAATCTCTCGAACGTGGAATCAATCACTTCCAGAGAATGCATGCTTTGTAAGCTGTTGGCTCTTCGTTCCAAAACGCTTTACTCCGACACGCTCTCAGGCTGTCCCTTTTTCCCCCATAGGACAGTGAAACACGTTGCAGCTTGACGTTCGATTTCGGGCCTACCCAGCATCATTGACATTGAGTAGCTCCGAAGCAGAAGATTTTGCGGTGAGAACCTTGCCTCATTCCGCGATGCCGATCAGCGCCAGCGTCCCACGCCCGCTGCCTATTGCCGCGCCGCTTCTCTTCGGGGGCGCGGCGGTAATCGTCCTCATCGTGCATTTCGCCACCAACGGTACCCTCGGCTTCCACACCGATGAGCTCTACTACATCGATTCTGGCCGGCACCCCGCGCTCGGATACGTTGACTTTCCGCCGATCGTCCCGCTGCTGGCGCGTCTTGAGACCGATCTCCTGGGAGCCACGCCATGGAACCTCCGCCTGCTCCCGACCCTGCTCGGCGCGTTCATGGTTGCTCTCTCAGGCGCGTACGTGCGGCGCCTTGGCGGCTCGCTCCGCCTGCAGGCCCTTGCCCTATTGATCGCCGTCACGGCGCCCTACTTCCTCGGTGCGAACTGGGTCTATCAGACCGTGACGTTCGATGAGGCAACATGGATGGTCGCGTTCTACTGGTTTCTCTGCCTGGTCCAAGAGCACAGGCCCAAGTACTGGATCTACCTCGGCCTCTCGCTCGGCATTGGCCTCCAGGTCAAGTACACGATCGGAGGTCTGGTGGCCGCCATCGGGCTCGCCGTCCTGGTTACTCCCGCGCTGCGCGCGGACCTGCGGACGCGGTACCCGTGGATCGCGGCCGGCATCGCGCTGCTCATCTGTGCGCCGAACCTTGTGTGGCAGGTTGCGAAGGGTTTCCCTTCGCTTATCTACATAGTCAACCACCAGGGCTCCGGGGGCGGCCTTGTCGCTAACCTGATCCTGGTCGGGGTCTATCTGTTCTTCTTGATTCCGCTCTGGGTGGCGGGTTTGGTCTCGCTGTTTCGCAGCGCCACGCTGCGGCCCATCGGGATCGCGTGCCTTCTGCCTCTCGTCCTTTTCATGTTCGTGGGCAAGTCCTACTACTCGGTGGGTACCGTGCCGATCGCCCTTGCTCAGGGGCTCATGGCGGTCGCGCGCGTCAAGCGGCCGAGGCTGCGCACCGCTTTCCAGACGGCAGTCGTGGTAGCCTGCGTGCTCCAACTGCTCACGTTTGCTCAGCTAACGCTTCCCATCACGCGGCCGGACAGGATTCACTCGCTCGGCCTCGACGCCAAGAACGAGCTTTTCAAGGACAGCGTAGGATGGGAGGACGTTGCCCACCAGGTCGAGTCGATATACGGCAATCTCCCCGACTCGGAGCGAACTGGAACGATCATCATCTCAGCCTATTACGGTGTTCCAGGGGCGCTGCAGATCTACGGCGACAAGAGATCGCTCCCCGCGGTCGTCAGCCCGCAACTGAGCGACTGGTACTGGCTTCCCAGCGATCTGGTGGCAAAGAAGGCGCTGATGGTCGACTACCAGCCGTCGGACGTCGCCTGGATGTGCTCATCCGCGAGTCTTGTGGGGCACCTGACGGTCCCATACGGCGTGCAGGGCCTGGAGCAGGGAGCGCCGGTCACGTTCTGTGTGCTCAACGCTCCGATCCCGCAGGCCTGGAGCCGGCTCCGCAACTTCTCCTGAGTATGGTTGCGCGCGACAGCATCTTGCATCTCAGGGGAAAGAAATTTTAGGTAAAAAGGGGACATCCATGATAGGTAAGTGTCAAGGGAAAACGGACATTTCCCTGGACTTTGCGGGAAAGGTCCCCCAAGCAGGGACCGGTTTCTGATGGTGGGTGCGAACTGCCGTCGATCTTGTTCAACGACCAACGCAAAGGCAGCGTGGCCAGAAGAAAATGAATCGTGCAACTCCCATGTTGCTAGTTGTGTTTCTGGTCGGCGTGGCGGGTACGCAAATTCAGCAGCGTGAGCTGCTCTCCGGCCGTTATTACACTCCCTCCAGCCTCAACGCAGCGATCGAGAAAGCCGATACTGAGAATTGCGGCCCAGTACTACCTGGTGGGAGCTTATGACCTAACGCAAGACACCGGTAAGAGCTGTGCGGTGCGGAACACGACAACGCCGGTCTTGCTGGAGAAGGTCTTCTCAGATTATCTTCGGGCCCATCCCGATCTAATGCAAGCGGACCGTACAGCGGCCGGCGTTGCAGCTCAGGCTTTTGCGGAGTACTGGCCGTGCAAGGCGAAGTCACAATAGAGAGGCGGGCAGCACCCGCTTGTATCGCGACGGACGAAGAGGGAAAGCCTGGGCCACCCGGCCGATAAGTAGTGTCAGGGTATGACTTGAGCAGCGGAGGGTCCCGCGAAGCGGGAGACCGACGGCAGCGGAGTCGGGCCGTCCAGGCGTTCGAGAAACAAACACCGCTCTGCCGAAGAGCCTGCCCTGAGCGACCTTGAGCGAAAGCGAAAAGCGAGTCGAATGGGCCCGCGCGCAGCGGAGCGAAGCGCGCAGAAATAAACCTTTCTTTCTTTCGTCGCTCCGCTAACGCTGCGCTCCGGCCTACGGCAGTGCGGTACTTCTATTCCATTGCCGTTTGGACGGCGCGACCCAGCCCAGACCTTTAGGTCTGGGTGAGCGCAGCGAAACGACGCCCTGACACTCCTCGTGGCTCCCGATCGCAGCTTTCAAAGTCAGGGAAACGTCCCGTCCGTCCCCGGTTTCCCCCTGAATCGCTTCGTGTTAGGCTTCCTCACGTGAGCGCGATCGTCAGAGGCGGAACGGAGGACGACGCCGGGTTTCTGGCCTGGGTGATGCTGGCAGCATCGCGCAGCCACGGGCGACGCGGGACGTGGGACGTGATTATCGGCGGCGACGACGTCCGCTGCCTTGAATACCTGAGGCGGCTTGCCCTGACGGGGCCGGGAACCCTCTGCCATCATGATAGTTTTCTGGTGGCGGAAATCGATGGGAAGCCGGCCGCCGGGCTGGGAACATTTCATCTCGCCGAGGGCGGCTGGACGGCTGTTGGCCAAGCCATGGCGAAGGTGCAACACGATCTGGGCTGGACCGCGGCCGACGTGGAGGCTTCACGGGCACGGCTGGCCCCGGTGCTGGCCTGCATGCCGCCCGACGCCGGAGCCGACTGGGGCATCGAGTTTGTCGCCACAGTTCCGCAATTTCGCCGCCGGGGACTGGTCGACGCGTTGATGCGCCAGGCAATCCAGCGTGGCATCGACCGCAAATGCTCCCTGGCCCAGATCCAGATCCTGATCGGCAACGATCCAGCGCAAAAGGCGTACGAAAAGGTGGGATTCGTGGTTTATGACGAGCGCCAGTCTTCCGAATTCAAGGCCGCCATGGGCTCGCCTGGGTTTCGCCGCCTCCTGCGCAAACTGTAGAACAGGGAACGTGGAGACGGCTGCGGGATCGGACGTGACAGAATTCTGCATATTCAAGAAGAAGTACGGCAAAATCGGGTGATCTGGTGATTTGGTGATCGGGTGATCAGGGGTCGGATCGGCTATATTCGCGCGATTGCTGATTTTTGGAAGTTAAAA
>DATDGY010000215.1:0-1523 GCA_036521855.1 Candidatus Angelobacter sp. | reverse complement strand
TGCTCCCGGCTGAGCTGCTCGGCATTCTGCATTTGTAGTTGCATCCGGCCGCAGCATGCCTACCTCGCTCCTCCCAGTTTCATGCTCATCTTGCATTGGAAACCAGTCCGATTTCATGCTCATCTTGCATTGGACAATTCTCGTAGCAGGGAACGTGTTTTTCATGCGCGACGATACCTTAATGGCGCAGCCTTTCGATGCGGGCAAGCTCCAGTTGCGCGGCGATCCTGTTCCCGTGGCCGAGCACGTCGCGACTACCGGAGCAATTGGCATCTTTTCGGTATCTCCCGCCGGCGTGCTTGCCTATCGCACCGGAGCCAGTTCTGCCGCGGGAGCGTTCCAGACTACCTGGTTCGACCGCCAGGGAAAGGCGACGGACACCTTTGGACAACCTGGTCCCGACCAGGGACTGGCGTTGTCTTCGGATGCCACGCGCGCGGCTGGACGCGATGCCGTTCAGACATCCCTTGGCGACATCTGGCTGCTGGATTTTGCGCGCGGCGTTCGTACCCGGCTCACGTTCCGGCAAAACTTCGGATCGTTTCCGGTCTGGTCGCCGGAGGGCGGCCGGATCGTCTTTGCATCCGGCAACAATCTGGACACGCTTTACGAAAAGGCCGCGAGCGGTGCGGGTGACGAAAAAGAATTGTTGAACAAGCCGGGCGAGGTCAAGATCCCCACGAGTTGGTCCCGGGATGGGCGTTTCTTGCTCTACCACACGCCGAATTCCCCGAAGACCGGTTCCGATCTGTGGGTGTTGCCGCTGGAGGGAGAACGGAAGCCAGCGCTCCTGTTGGGCACGGAGTTCAACGAACTATACGGGAGCTTTTCACCGGACGTACGCTGGATCGCCTACGTCTCAAGCGAAACCGGCCGAAATGAGATTTACGTGCGGCCCTTCATTGCTTCGGGACCTTCCGGACCGTCTCTCGGCCAGGGTAAATGGCAGGTGTCCAAAGACGGCGCCACACGGCCCAAATGGCGCAGCGATGGCAAGGAGATCGTCTTTGCCGGACTCAATTACCAAGTGATGGCGGCGGACGTGGATGGAAGCGGCGCGGCGTTTCAGATGGGCGCTCCCAAGCAATTATTCACGGTTTCGCCCAACAGCGGCTGGGACGTGACCGCCGACGGCACGCGGTTTCTGATGACGGTCGCGCCCGGTCAGGGCCAACAGAACGTGCAGACGCCCATCACGGTGGTCCTCAACTGGCAAGCGGATCTGAACCATTAACTGAGGGCGCTTAGTGCGCTGCCAGCCTTGTCCGGCCTCCACCCACTCGCCTTCCCCAAGCAGGCGCTCCAGAAGCTGTTTCACTTTGGCGGTCTGCTTCAGCTTGAACACATACGCCAGCTTCCGCTCTTCGGCGCCCCGCATGGCGCTCATTTCCCCAGTTGCAGTCTCCCCGCAGAAACGCCGGCCGGCTCGCTTCCGGCAACCCGTCCACAAACGCCCACAACTCCGGCTGCGCGTAGGACGCGGCGCTCTGGTTGCCCGCCTGCACCTCTACCTCCAGCACCAT
>DATDGY010000214.1:0-21179 GCA_036521855.1 Candidatus Angelobacter sp. | reverse complement strand
AGTCGGATTCGATTGTTGCTGCTCTGTGGGATGATCAAGCAGCCTCAGCGGCTAAAGCCAACCTTATAGCAGCTCACCGCAGGCCTGAAGGCCTGCTCCACCCCGCCGGCGTCAGTCTTATTTATCCGCCGAATCAGGGATTGTGGCTTCGACCAATCTCTCGACACAAGGCGCGATGGTATTGAGCATTTCCGCCTGCGGCTTCTCGGCGTCTTTGAGAAGCACAAGCTGTTGGTCGCGCCAGGCGGCCGGCGCGGCGCCGCCGGCGTTTAAGTAGTCCAGCGCCCGCAGGGCCGCGGTGGCTGCCGAGGCAAGGCTTTGCGAGAGGGGAACCACCTCTTGCAGCAGAGCGTTGCTCTGCAGTAGGGGTTCGAGGCGCTGGTCGTTCTCTTGCCAGGCGCTCAGTTGGCGACGCATAGCAGAAATATCTTCCGCGGAGGCGGACTTGTTCAGAACGCGCTCGGTCATCCGCGCAAACTCTCTGCCCGCGTCGCTCTCGGGCTGGACGGCGTCCACCAGGCGGTTGAGAGGCGTGCTGGTCTCATACGTTCCGGTGTGGGTGCGCGCGTATCCCTTGACCGGTTCGAGGACTTGGGCCAGCACGCGCAGCGGCTGCGCGTCGGTCCCTGCGGCCAGGCGCTCCAGCATGGCGCGATAGTCGGTCTGGTGCAGAACTCCGGCAGCCTTCAAATTTTCGCTTGCGGCCTGCAAACGAATGTACATCGAGTCCACGTCGCGCACGTCCTGCGGTGACCACAGCCGTTCGGCGATTGCGGCAGCGCGCGGCCAGATACGTTCGTCAATGTTGTCCGCGGTGATCAGCTCGGCCCACATGCAGGCTTCACCGCCAAGGATGCGCTGCTTTTCTTCAGGAGTCAAATTGGCTGCGGCGCCGTTCAGGGGATCGATCGAGTAGTGCTGCGAAGCGGGCTGCATCAAATCGAGATAGTAGCCAAAAGAAAGTATGCCGCGATACCCCTGGCGCGCCGCATCCGCCAGCGACTGCAGGCCCCGCCAGGACTGGACCACAACGTCCTTGGGTAGATCGGCGTGCAGGATCTCGTCCCAGCCAACCATGACTTTGCCGTGCTTCTTTACGATCTTTTGCAAACGCTTGTTGAAATACGCCTGGAGATCCAGGTTGTTGCTGAGGTGGTGCTTGCGCTTGAAGCGCCGGATATTGTCGTTGGCGTCCCACTGCTTCCCGTTGACCTCGTCGCCGCCGATGTGGAAGTACTGATCCGGAAACAACCGTGACATCTCGCCGATAAAGTCATTGAGAAAGTGATAGGTGTGGTCGCGGGTGGGATCCATGGCTGCGTTGTGAACCCCGAAGTGGCGCGAAATCTCGTACGGGCCAGGCCCGGCTGCAAGCTCAGGGTAGGCTGCGAGCCAACTGGTGGTATGACCCGGCACGTCAAACTCCGGCATCACGCGGATGCCCCGGTCGCGGGCGTAAGCAATCACATCCTTGATCTGGTCCCGCGTGTAATACAGCCCATCGGACAACAACTGCTGGAACTTGGGAAATTTTCGGCTCTCCACGCGAAAGCCCTGATCATCCGATAAATGCCAGTGTAGGACGTTGAACTTCATGGTCTCCATGCCGTCAAGATTTCGCTTGATGACGTCCACGGGCATGAAGTGGCGGGAAACGTCGATCAGCAGCCCGCGCCAAGGAAAACGCGGACTGTCTTCAATCAACACCGCGGGAGCGCTGGCGCCTCCTGGCCCGCTCCGAACCAATTGCAAGAACGTCTGCAGGCCGCGAATCACGCCCAGGGGATTGGGGGCGTCGAGCCGGACCTCCGTTGAGGTCACCTGCAGGCGATACGACTCGTCTTCGCCCAGCTTCTGGATTTTCTCCCCTTCGCTGTTGCAGGTAATAATGAAGGTGGCCTTGGCCTCGGGTTTGGTCCCCAGAGGCATACTGACTCGGCGTGAAAGCTTGCTCAAGAAGCGGTCCGCAGCGCGCCTCACGCGGGGATCTGTGTGGCCGCGAAGGTCGACCGCGAATGACGGGTCGATAGCGAAATCCTCTTCGCCGGACTCGATGTGCGCGGGCATGGGCATCAACGGAAGCATCTTGCTATCCTGCGCTCCTGACCAGAGAGCAACGCTGAGCAAAGCGATCATCAACAGCCAAATAGCTCGAATTCGCAATCGGTTCATCCTCCGTGGACGAGAAAACGACGAGAAAACAATGAATGCCGCTCAGTGCCTTGCCTGGCGGGATTCTAAACCAGGCACGCGGCGCGGATTGCGAAAAACCTCACGCAACCTTATGGCATCGATTCTGATTCAAAAGACGATGGGCTGTTTGACGGCTCGAGTGAGTCTTTAATCTTAGATTGGCATGCCAGCCCGGTTCAGCGTCCCGAGTCGGCATAATCCAAGCGCATGCCGGCATCCTATGTAATTGACAAGCAGAAGAGACTGGTGGTGACGTGTGCCTGGGGCGCCTGCACGGCTGATGATGCCTTGGAGTTTCGACGGCAAATCCTGAGTGACAGCAATTTTGATCCGACTTTTGCCCAGTTGGCGGACTTCACGGCTGTCACCACCATCGACATCACTCCCGGCGAGGTGCGAATGCTGGCATGGGTGAACCCATTTTCTCCCGATTCGCGCCGGGCCATCGTGGTCACCAACCCGCTCGCGTTCGGCTTGGCAAGAATCTTTGAGACGCTCCGCAGTTTGCGCGGGGACCGCCATATACGCGTGTTCCGCGATCGGCAGGAGGCCCTGGCTTGGATCTTCCTGAAAGACGAGGCGGCCTAGCCGATCTCATCTGGTATGGACCCACAAACTCAGCGGGCGCAGAAAGTGACGGCTTCAACGAGCGCGCTAGCAGCGTCTGTCATCTCGACCGAGCGCGAAGGAGCAACGCGACTGAGGGCGAGTGGAGAGATCCCGAGAATGTTTACGCGACCGTGCTGATTCAGGTAGTTCTACCCAGGAACTGTCCCTCGGAACCGCTTCAACAACCCGGCGATTCCTGATGTAAAGCGTGCCGGCCTGTCCTGGAGAGGACTTACCGCCGCTCAAGAAGAAGGCCAAGGTAGTTTGGGGAGAACGCCTCGTATCGACATAGCAGCAGACGCATCCTCGGGATCTCTCCACTCGCCCTCCGTCGCTGCGCTCCTTCGTGCTCGGTCGAGATGACAGACCCCTGCGGCGTGCCAGTTTCCCACACATCGAGAACACCCAATCTTGTTTCTCGAGGCGGTTAAAGTTGAGCCCATTAAACTCTAGCCGCACCCGCCCTGTGATACCGGCTACTGCAAAGTGAAATTCAATGTCGTAGTGGCGCCGGTATTCGCCGTCGCCGTCTTGCTTTGTGTGGCGTGTCCGTTGGCTGAGACCGTCACGGTATAGGAACCGACCGGCATCCAGTTGGAGTTGTAGCCGCCGCTGGAGTTGGTGGCGGTATTTACCGTCGTGTTGATCAATCCCCCGGTGAGGGACACCGTCGCACCCGCAATGGCCGCGCCGCTCGAGCTCGTCACCGTTCCAGCGATTTTGCCACCTGTCGCCATAGCGAAGTTGAGGGTCACGGTAGCGCCTGAGCCCAACACCGCTGAGTGGGTTACGGCAAAGTATCCGGTATGGGTAGCGGTCACGCTGTAAGTGCCGGGCGTGACGTTGGTGAAACTGTAGTTCCCACTGCTGTCAGCGGTGGTTGACCCCCCGATGAAACTTACGGTCGCGCCGGAGACCGCTCCGCCGGTCGAAATGTTAGTGACCCGGCCCTTGATGGTTCCGGGAACATTGCCGGGCACCGGGTTCAACTGGAAATTCAGCGTCGCCGTATTGCCGGATGTGACCGATACCGTGCTGCTGAGGCTGGTATAGCCGGTTGCGGACGCGGTGACGGTGTAGGTGCCGGGAGCGACATTGCTGAGCGTGTAGTTGCCCGAGCTGTTGGTCGTCGTCGACCCTCCGGAATAGCTGACCGTCGCCCCGGTGATTGCGGCTCCGGTCGAGCTATCGGTCACCTGTCCGGTGATCGCTCCCGACGCAGTCGGAGTCAATTGGAAATTCAGCGTCGCCGTATTGCCGGATGTGACCGACACTGTGCTGCTCCGGCTGGCGTGGCCGGTGGCAGACGCGGTGATGGTGTAGGTTCCGGGAACGACATTGCTAAGCGTGTAGTTACCCGAGCTGTCGGTGGTCGTGGACCCGCCGGAATAGCTGACCGTCGCCCCGGTGATTGCGGCTCCGGTTGAACTATCGGTCACCTGTCCGGTGATGGCTCCCGGCGGCGTGTTCCTGGAGCCGAAGAACTCGGCCATGCTGATGACATAGATCGAAGCGCCGGGGAAGCCCAGGCCCAGCCCCTCAGAGATGGTACGCAGCACGTTTTCATGGCGATAGAAAGTGGAAGAGCGGAAGCCCTGCTTGATCATCGGCCCAACCAGGACAACCGGCACCTGGCCGCCGCCGTTGCTTCCGTCGGCGGCGTTGCCTTCGTCCCACCACAGCACCAGCAAGCCGTCTTGCTGAAATGCCGGGTTGTTCAGGAGCTGGGAGATGTTGGTCTGCAACCACTGGTCCGCCGTAGCCAGCTTGGTGGCATCCGAACAACCGGTGCCGCCTCCGGGACAATCCTCGCTATCGTCCGCGGCGTTCGGGACAATGAAAGAAAAGTTGGGCAGAGCGTTGTTGGCCAAGTCGGTCGCGAACTGACTGAACGGCACAATGTTGTTGGCCTGGGAGGAGCCGTT
Source organism: Candidatus Angelobacter sp. (assembly GCA_036521855.1). Taxonomy (GTDB): domain Bacteria; phylum Acidobacteriota; class Terriglobia; order Terriglobales; family Acidobacteriaceae; genus Angelobacter. The sequence goes on along the minus strand of DATDGY010000214.1, from coordinate 16,452 downwards.
CAAGTTGTCACTCATGTAGGCGAAGGGATTGTGGCGCTTCAGATAGAGGCCCGAATCTCCGCCCGTATATCCCACCGAAGGCAATCCTTCGGCATACACTTTCCAGGTCTTGCCCGCCGCGATCAGCTCCCGTTCAACGTTGTCGATGCTGAGTGGAAAATCATCCGGAAGTCCGGAGCCGTCCGCGGTGATCAGCTCGCCGCTGGTCAACATGGCGTAATCAGGAAACGAACCGTGGACGTTGGCGAAGAAGTTCTGCGCGAGGCCATATTGGCTGATCAAACTGTTGTAGTAGGGCATGGAAGAGCTGCCCACCACGTCACTGCTGCTGTGGTTTTCCAGGGCCACGACCACGACGTGTCCGAGCGGTGGAGTAGAACCTTGTCCATAGCTGCGGGAAGGATTGAGTGCAAAGAGAAAGCTGGCGAGAACGAAATAACTGTAGCGGAACACGCTTTTCATGGTTCAACTCTTGCGGAAAGGCGGAGAAGATTCACCCAGGCCGGCCGTGCGCACGTTCATCTAGATGTGATCCAGAAACTCTGGTTTGCCTCCAGAAAGCCAATATTCGTAATGGACGGGGGCTCCGCTAGACCGGGACGGAATCTATCGGGTTTCCTGCAAACTTTTGACGTGCGATTCCAGTGATCGCGTGTATTCGCGCTCCGCCTGAAGCTCAGATTGCAATTTCCTTATGAGACCTTCCAGGCGCAGAATCTCGATCTTGAGGCGGGCGGCTTCGTTGCCGTTAACAGGCTTGGCCGTGGCGGCTGCCACAGCGGGAGCTGCCACCGAAGGCGCGACAGGGCCGGCAGCCGGCGCCAGAGCCTCGACCATCGCGGACGGTGCCGGCGCTGGAGATGCGGGCGGGACAGGCGCAAACGCGGGCACAGCCACGGGGGCCGGGCTTGGTTTGGCAATCGCAGGAGGCGGGACGGTGCCCGGCACCGACGCGGGAACAGGCGCCGACGGGCGGGCCGGGGCTGGAGCCGCCTCCGACGCAGGAGCTTCAGTGATCAGCGCGACAGAGCGCTGCGATGGCGGCGCTGCGGCTGCAGGCCTTGCCGGCGCGGCGGCGGAGAAAATGCTGCTAAGCGCTGCGGCAGCGTTGGCAGCGGCGGCTGGAGTTGGCTTTGGAGTCCCGTTGGGCTTGAGCAGGTGTTTGACCCGGGCGATGAGGTCTTGCGGTTGAAACGGTTTTCGCAGGAGTTCGTCGGCCCTCACGGCAAATGCCCTCTCGGCGACCGCGCGGTTGACCACGCCGGACATCAGCACGACCGGAGTTTTCTTGAGTTCGGGATGACTCTTGATGTACTGGCAAACATCGTAGCCGTCCTTGTCGGGCATGATGACGTCGGTGATGACGATATCCGGCCGCGTCTTTTCAATCTCAACCAGGGCCAACGCCGCGTCATGGCAGGCGACGACGTTGATGTTCTCCCGCCGGAAGGCGATCTTGATGACCTCGCGCATGGTGGCGCTGTCATCAATGAAATAGATGGTCGGGATGGCACTCATAGGACAAAACCTCCCTCGGCGCCGTCTTGCGCGGCCTCATCGAGTTCACGCAGGGCCTCCAGCATCAACTCGGTCGCCGACCGCAGCACCGTCCTCGTCCCCGGGCTCTCGCCGGGCAGGAACTTGTACGAGCCCGTATCTGCGGCGTTACAGTGCTTCACAATGTGGACCACGGCTTCGTCGCCGATCAGGTCGCCGCTTTCCGCGTGGGTCACGTTGCCGTTGTCGAAAAAAATGATTCCATCAATCGCACCGGCGTTCACGTAGAGCGAGCCGGTCTGCCGCGAGTGGGCCAGCATCTGCAAAACACCGGGCAGATCCATGTGCGAAAGACTGCCGGTCAGCACGGTGTCGGAAGAGCCGAGCATCTGCACCGGCTGGAAGCCTTCGGCGGCGCTGCGCAGGAAAGTTTTGACTTGGGAAGCGATCAACTCGGGTCCCAGCCGCCGGTCCACATAATCGGCGCATCCCGAGCGAAAGGCTTCCATCAGGGCTTGATCGCCGCCTTCACCCATGGCAATCACGGGGATGTGGGCGGTCTTGGGGTCGGCATGGACGATCTGCGGCAGATCGTGGGCGTTGATTTCGCGCAAGCTGGTCGAGCACAGGATCACCGACGGCATATCGTATTCCAACATGGTCAGCGCGTAAGCGGACTGGGTGCTGTGCACTACCTCAAAGCCTTCCAGTTTGAGAGCATCCGTGATTCGGCGCGCGAAGAAGACGTTGGCGTCAATCAGCAGGATCTTGCCGGTAGCGGAGACGGACGGCGTCATTTTTGCTCCCGTACCTCCGCACCCAGCAGCTTCTCCAGGTCCACGATGGCTACGTTTTCTTTCCCCGCGGTAAGCACGCCGCTAATGTAGGCCGGCTGGCCGCTCTCAGGCTGCGCCGGCTCCAGACTGGCCAGCTCGCATTCTCCGGTGACGGGAATGGCCGTCCACTCCATGTGGGATTCGACTGTGCGGCTGGCAATCAAGTAGAACTTTCGCGGCGGGGCTTCCGGCCCTACCAGCAACTGAGCCACGTCCCACACCGGCACGATTTTGCCGCGCCGCACCAGCACCCCGGTCAGCAAAGGCGTGCGATGAGGAAAGGTTTGGGGGTGGTCCGGGCGGGCGAGTTCCTTGACCCTCTCCGCGGGCAAGGCAAAGCGCCTTTCCCCCATGGGAAAGAGCACGTACGAGTTTTCCTGTTCCACGATCATACCGCCGCCAGCCCTCGTACCCGTTCCAGACCGTCGCGCAAAAGCTCCTGTTCGGCCTTACTCAAGAACGCGCCGGCATTAACCACCGGCACGACCTCCCCGTTCACCACCGCCAGTCCGCGATACCACACGCGCTCGTCCCCGGTGAAGGCGCGGGGCAGGGCATGAAGCGTAAAGATGTCCATCATGCGGTCCGTGGAATCCACCAGCACCGCGGCGAGCGAGTTGCGCAAGATCAGCACGCGCGTCGGCGCGGATTGGGACAGGTGGAAGTGCCGCGCCGCATCTACAACGAAATATGTTGTCCCGCTTCGTTCCAACGTGTGCCGCAGTTTCTCCACGCGAGCGGAAATGCCTCGCAGGGTAAAGTCCTGCAGTCCTTCCATTCCGCGGATTTCATTCACCGCACCGGCGGCGATGGCAAACTTGAATCCACCGACACTGAACAGAATCACGCCTTCGTGCACACCGGGGCGCGGACGCGGAGGTTGTTCTCTCATACGGCTCCCGCCCTGGCGGCGCCGAAGATGAACAGAATACGTTTTTCGATCGCGTGATAAATGGATTCCATGGGCAACACCTGGTCGATGGCGCCGGTCTTGATCGCCTCTTGCGGCATGCCAAAGATCACCGCCGTGGACTCATCCTGGGCGACGGTGTAGCCGCCGGCGGCGCGCACCGCCTGCACGCCTTTGGCGCCGTCGTTCCCCATGCCGGTGAGGATCACCCCGATTGCCATGGGGCCGGCATATTCGGCCGTACTCTCCAGCGTGATGTCAGCGCATGGCCGGTAGCCGCCAATGCGCGCACTGTCGTCCAGGGAGATTCTTCCCGTGGGCGAGACGCGCAAGTGGTGCGAGCCAGGGCAAACATAGAGCTGCCCGCGAACAATGATCTCCCCGGCTTCGGCTTCCTTCACGCGTATGCGGGCGACCTCTCCCAGCTGTTTGCTGAACTGATCGGTGAAGTTGCCCGGCATATGCTGCACCAGGATTACGGCGCCGGGAAAATCTCTCGGGAAATAGGGAGCAAACTGCATCAGCGTGGCCGGACCGCCGGTGGAAGACGCCATCACCACGATGGGAAACTTTCCGGTGCCGCGCGCGGCAATGGCCGCGGCCGCCGCCGAGCGCCCATTTCGCCCGTTAGCGAAGCCGGCCGGAGTCGGCTCGCTTCTGGGCGCGCCGCCCGCCACATCCTGTTGCAGCTTGGAGCGGGTCGCGGTACGCACTACGCGTACCTTGGCTGCCATCTTCAGCTTGCGGCAAATCTCTTCCCGTATTGAGCTCATGTCCAGGTCGACGCCGCCGCTGGGCTTGGCTACGAAGTCAATCGCGCCGAGTTGCAGCGACTTGAGCGTGACTTCCGCGCCTTCCCGTGATTCCGAGCTGACGATCAGAATCGGATGCGGGTTGCTGGACATGATGATCTCGATGGCCTGCAGGCCGTCCATGTGCGGCATATTGATGTCCATGCTGATCACGTCCGGCTTGAGCACCTCGGTTTGCGTAACCGCATCGCGACCGTCGCGAGCCTCGCCGCAGACCTCGAGCTGCGGGTCCGAGGCGACAATGCCTTGCAGGACCTTCCGCATGAAGGCCGAATCGTCCACAATCAATACCCGAGCTCTCTTGCCTGCGTACGTCATCTCTTTCATTCCCTACTGCACTGTGGCGACCGCGCTGTCGGCGGGAGCGCCGGCAGGCGAGCCAATCAATCTTGTAACCGCAGCGATGAACGGTTCTTCCTGTACCGGCTTGGTCATGAACGCCACCGCTCCTTCTCTCATGGCGCGCTCGCGATGCTTGGCGCCGGCGCGCGAAGTCACCACCATCACTGGAATGCGTTGCGTCTTTTCGTCCTGGCGCAGGTGCGACAACAGTTCGTATCCGTTGGTGCGTGGCATCTCCAGGTCGGTGACTACCAGATCGCAGCGCGTCTGGCTGGCGATCTCCAGCGCCTCCAAACCATCGGCGGCCAGACGGACGCGGTAACCGGCCTTCTCCAGCATGCGGCCCACAAACTTGCGCACGCTGATCGAGTCATCCACCAGGACGACAACTTTTTCCGGAACCACGTAGTCGATCGCTTCCCGCGGGATTGCGCCGCGGGCCGCAGCCTGGGCGCCGGGGGCAAAGACACGCCCGGCAGTGGCGCTGGTCATGAGGGGACGATGCTCGATGGCCTCGCCCGCCACCAGGCGGTTCACGTCAATCAGCAGGATCAGGCTGCCATCGGGAGCAATGGTCGCGCCCGGAAACAATTTGAGGTTGCGCAAGTACTCGCCCAGGCTCTTGATCACGATTTCGTCCTTGCGGACGACGTCTTCCACCACCAACCCGACCTGCCGTCCGGCCACGTTGACGATCACCATGCGGAAGTAGCCGTTGATCGGCTGGATCGCTTCCAGGCCCATCGTGGTATCCAGGCGAACGACTTCGGTGACCAGGTCGCGGACCTTGGTCAGCAGCTTGCCGCCGACCTCTTCCATCTCGCTCACTTTCAAGCGGCGAATCTCTTCCACAAATGCCAGCGGGAGGGCGAACATGGTCTTCCCGCAGCGGACAAACAGTGCTTGCGAGATGATGAGCGTCAGCGGGACCTTCAGGGTGAAGCGCGTTCCGCGGCCCTTTGCGGTCTCCACTTCGATCTCGCCGTTGAGCAAGGCCAGGTTGGAGCGGACCACGTCCAGGCCCACACCGCGGCCGGCCAGTTCGGTCTTACGCGGCGCAGTCGAGAAACCGGGCTGGAAGAGAAGCTCCAGCAAGTCGCGGTCAGCCAGGGCCGCTGCGCCCTCCGCGCTCATCATCCCGTTTTCGACGGCGGTTCTGCGGACCTTTTCGTAGTCGATGCCGCGGCCATCGTCCTCAACTTCGATATAGATATGGTTGCCGCGATGGTAGGCGCGCACGGCCACGTTGCCGAGATCGCTCTTGCCTGTCTGGTATCGTTCCTCATCGCGCTCCAACCCGTGCGCCACCGCATTGCGCACCAGGTGAATGAGCGGATCGGAAATCTGCTGGATGATATTGTTATCCAGCTCCGTCTCAGCTCCCGCCAGTTGCATTTCAACTTTCTTGCCGGCCGCCTTGGCCGCGTCGCGGACAGTCCGTGAGAGACGCGTGTACAGGTTGCCGATGGGCACCATGCGCGCCTGGGTGATCTCATCCTGCAGGCGGTGGGCAAGCTTGGTGAACTCGTCAATGTCGGAATCCACACGGCGGACAAAACCGTCGAGCTGAGTCAAGACCTCGGTGATGTCGGCGGAAATCTCCGTCAGCGAACGGGACAAGATGTTGAAGTCGTCATAGCGGTCCATCTCCAGCTCGCTGAACTCGGCCAACGCATGGTCGAAGGTATGGGAATAGCTGGAGTATCCTCCTCGCAGCGGGAAAAGATCATTCGCGGGCCGCTTGGCCGGAGCGGTATGGATGCGGCTGAACTCGTACTTCTCCTGGAACTCAGCTACTTTGTCCTGCATGCGCGCTTTGGAGAAATTCAACACGTCGGCCAGGCGCTCCAGTTCGGCCACGCGGCCCAACATGCGCGTACGGTTGATGACCAGTTCTCCCACCGCGTTCATCATGCGGTCCAGGCGCTCCAGGGCAATGCGCACGGACTTGGACTGCGGCATGGCTGTAGGCTCTCGCTTGAGCAGCTCCTCGCGCAGGATCTCTTCGTCGGTCGCCGCATCGTGTTTCTTGGCCTCAGCGGCAATTCCCGAGTGCGGAGCCACCGGCTCAACCATCATCATGCGCGGCGGAGGCGCTTCTCCCAGCTCCAGGTCAAGCAACTGCGAAGGCCTCTCTTGGGTAGCGAGCGCGGGCTCCAGCGGGGCAATTTTCGTGTGCGCCGCTTCCGCGTCGGCGGCGGGCTCCTGGTCTTCTTTCTCCACTGGCGCCAGGCGCCCGATGCGCGCGAACAAGGCCTGGACGGCCGCCTCCATCTCAGCGTCATCGGTCCATTGCCGATAGAGGAATTTCTTGAGGACATCGACCGCTTCAAGACAAATGTCGATGATCTCGGCGCTGGGCTGCAAGTCGCCGTCACGCAAACGCCCAATCAGGTCTTCGGCGCGATGGGCCACGTGCGAGATGCGGTGTAAGCCCACCTGCGCAGCCGAGCCCTTCACCGTGTGCATGGCGCGCAGCAGGCGATGAATCTGTTCCGGGCCGGGCTTGGTCTCGAGCGAGAGGAGGCAGTGCGTCACCACCTGCAAGTGCTCTTCCGCTTCCGGCACAAAGAACTCCAATACCTCGGCGGGAACCTTGTCGTCTTGCGGCAAAGGTTCAGGAGGCGCCTCAGGGACGATGGCAACGGGTGTCTCTTCGATGGTAGCCGCCGGCGACTGCTCTGCGCTTTCCGCCGCTTCCTCGGAGACCGCGGCGCGCGCCGGCGGCTCGTAAGCTGCTTGCGCCTGGAAGGCGAAAGGAAAGCGCTGTTTGAAAGCGAAGATGTCGTCGTCCGCTTCGGTGGCATTGGTGCTGATCATGATCAGATCAGACTCCAGCATGGCCACGGCCTCGAAAACAAACTCCACCAGCGGAGCGGCAGCCTCCGCCGAGATGCCGGCGTTCATGGCGTACTGGAAGATGTGCGCCAGCTTGTTGGAGATTTCCGAGAAAAGCGGGAAGCCGTAGGACGCGGAGGTCCCGGCCAGAGCGTGCGCCGCGATGTGAAGACGCTCAATGTCGTCCGGCCGCGGATAAGGATCCTGGAGAATCCCGGCGTACTCCCGCAGGAATTGCAGACGCTCGGATGCCTCCTGCAGGAAGACTTCGACGAATTCTGTGCCGTGCTCGTTCAAGCCCTCTCCTGTGCGACCGCGGCTTTGCGCGAAGCCGCCGGCTTCTGGTAAATGCGCGCATCGCGGTAAACATGCGTCTCAAACTTCACGTCCGCCTTGCTGACGGTTTCGGCGTGGCCCAGGAACAGAAAACCGCCGGGTTCCAGGTACTCAAAAAAGCGTTGCATCAACTGGGCCTGCCGCTCCGGCGAAAAATAGATGAGGACATTCATGCAAAAAATGCAATCGAACTTGCCCATGTAAACCACCTGCGCCAGGTTCATGGGAGCAAACGTCACCAGATTGCGAATGCGCGGTTTGACCACAAAATGGCCGCTACCCTGTGAAAAATACAGCTCACGCTGCCGCGGAGCCACAGTTGCGAGTTCGCGGGAGTCATAAACGCCGTGTTCCGCGTGATCCAGAGCCTGGCGGCTGACGTCGGTGGCCAGAATGTGGATGTTCCACGCGTCGGCGAACTCCAGGGCGTCAGCCACGGTCATGGCAATGCTGTACGCCTCCTCCCCGGTCGCGCACCCGGCGCTCCAGATGCGCAGGGACCGCGGGCTCTCCCAGAATTTCTTCATATGCAGCTCGGGCAGGACCCTTTTCTCCAGGGCCTCAAACGCCGCGGGATAGCGGAAGAACGACGTTTCCTGGGTCAGCAGGCGCTGCAACAGCGAGTCATATTCCACGTTGGAATTCTTGATGAGACGCAGCAGGTCGGTGCCGTGGGCCAGCTTGCGGGCCTCCACGTGCTCGCGCACGCGGTTCAAAAAGAAGCGCTCGCGGGAATCGTCAAAGAGGATTCCCGAACGCGTTTCAATCAGGCCGCGAATTTCGCTCAGCTCGTGCTCGCTGACTGTGACCGGCATGCCACCCATCCCGCTATCTCCTGTCTCGCCTGGCAACTAACGCCGGCCCGCGCTTACCAGCTCAGGCCGCGCTTCATTGGGGCCGGCGTTGGAGACGCGGAACTGCGAGAGCGCTTCGTTGAGCTGCTCTGACATATGCACCATCTGCTCCACGGTGCGAGCCGTTTGCCGCGCGCCCTGGGAAGTCTGGCGGGTAATGTTGGAGATGATCTGCATGGCATTGGCTACACCCTCCGTGCCACGCACCTGTTGCTTGGAAGCCAGCGAGATTTCCTGCACCAGTTCGGCCGACTGCCGCACCACGCTGGAAATAGCATCCAGGGCCCGGCCGGCCTGATCGGCCAGCTTGGCGCCGATCTCCACTTCCTTGGTGCCCTCTTCCATGACCACCACGGCGTCGTTCGTCTCGGCCTGGATGGCCTTGATCAATGCCGCGATATCTTTGGTGGCATTGCGCGAGTGTTCGGCCAGCTTGCGGACTTCGTCGGCGACTACGGCAAAACCGCGTCCGGCCTCGCCGGCGCGCGCGGCTTCGATGGCGGCATTCAGGGCCAGCAGGTTGGTTTGTTCGGTGATGTCATTGATCACGTTGACGATCTCGGAAATTTCCAGCGAACGGTCGCCCAGCGCCTTGATGCGCTTGGCCGTGGCTTGCACGGAAGAGCGAATGCGCTGCATGCCTTCCAGCGTGTCGCGCACCGAGCGGTTGCCCTGTTCGGCGGCGTCGAGCGCGCGGCGCGCGGCCTCGGCGCTGGCTTCGGCATTGTTGGACACCTGCTTCATCGACACCGTGAGCTGTTCCACAGCGGACGAGGTGTTGGTGATTTCCTGATCCTGCTGGATGGCGCCGGTGGACATCTCCTCCGAGGCGATCAGAATCTCGTTGGCGCTGGACTGGACGTCGACCGCGCCCTTGCGCACGCGCTCCAGCACCTTGACGAAGTTGTCGAGCATGTAGTTCACCGAGTCCACCACGTTGCCGAGCGCGTCGTTGGTGACGCGGCCGCGCAGCGTGAGGTCGCCGCGCGCGATCTGGCTGACGATGGTCAGGAACTCCGTCACGCTCTTCTGCAGGTTCTCCTGCGCTTCCTGGTTGAAGATGGCGCGGGAAGAGCTCTCGGCGGCGCGGTTCAGGTTCTCGGCGATGAAGCCGAAGTCGTCGGCCGACTCCACCGCGGCGCGGGCGCGATAGTCCCCTTGCGCGAAACGCTCCGCGAAACTGGACAGGTTCCTCACCGGCGCGATCACGCGGTTGGCGATCATGATCCACGTGAACAGGCTGGCGCCGAGCCACAAGATAAACGCCATGAACACGAGAATGTTCAACCCGCTGACATCGGTGATCCCGGCCGCCGTATGGGCACGCTGTCCACCGTAAAATGCCAGCAGCATCACCGCGAACAGCGCTACGACATCAACGCCGACCAAGAACCAAAGGGCCGACTGCAATCGACCTTTCATAACTTCCTCCAGATCACCTGTCGCTGCGCTTCAAAGACAGCCAGGTTTACAGCAGAAATTTACGAACTCAAATCACCGGAACCGGAAATGCTTCCGTCAATCTTTTCAAATCCAAGGCCAGGGCCAAACGGTCCTGATGGCGCAACATGCCGCAACAATGAGGGACTTCCTGCGGGGCTTCGTCCACCAAGAGCGGGTCGGCGGTGCTGTAGGTTCCAATCACCTCGTCCGCGGCAATGCCGATGCGCAGTTCCTCGCGATCATCCTCAGCCTTCAGACTGGCCACCACCACATGGCGCGGCGGCAGATCGGGGCGGCGGCCTTCGGTAAACGCAATGTCCACCACCGGCACGATCGAACCTCGCAGGTTAAAGATTCCCATCAAGAACGCGGGCGCCAGGGGAACTCGCGTCAACCCCGGCCACTCCACCACCTCTTCCACATCGAGAACCGAAAAGCAGAAACGCTCGCGGCCGGTGCGAAAAATACAATATTGCCGCTCAGGCTCCGCCTGCGGCAGAAGCTCCAGTTGCTCGGCTTCCGCGGACAATGGCTCGAGTTGTTGTGGCTCTTCCGACATTGTTCAAAATTCAAAATGAATCGTTATCAGTTCCCTTCCCTTCGACAAGCTCAGGCTCGGGATTTCGCCTGCGGGCTCAAACGCCCGCAAAACGGCTCAACTTCCGGCATCATTTCCAGTTCAGGGCCTCCAGCCCAGTTGGCTTGGCCCCTCAACTTCCGCCTTCGACTTTCGCTGCTTGCTTTGCCATCAGTTTGCGCACGGCGCCCAGGAGGTCGTCGCCGGTAAAAGGCTTGACCACGTAGCCGTCCGCTCCCTGCTGTTTCCCCCAGAACTTGTCGCTCTCCGTGCTTTTCGATGTGACCAGCAGCACGGGAATGCGGGAGTACTCCGCATGGCCCTTCAAGTCCCGGCAAACCTGAAAACCGTTGCGCTGCGGCATCACCACGTCCAGCAGGATAAGACTGGGTTTCTCCGCGTCTATGACTTGCTCCAGCCGCATGGGATCGTGGATGGCCACCGACGAGTACCCAGCCCGCTCCAGGAGCGATTGCATGAGTCTCACTTCCGCCGGCGAATCATCGACAATCAGGATCTTGCTCAAGTTAGACCACCCCAGGCGCAGATATATCCGTTTTCAGTACTGCAATTGCGCAACCAAGTGCCGCCCCATAAAGCGGTAAACCGCCGGCAGCATAAGGGTTTTAGAAACAATTACTTATCCAATTCTTGAGTTTTGCTAGGAGCTCGCCCCTTGAAGGTGAGACGGCCGGCGAGTCTCATCCTGAGACTGTTTCTCAGGCAACTGCATTTCGCTGGCAACCGAGGAGAATCGCTGCATGATTTCGTGCATGTGTAGAGCCATTTCGTGAATGGTCTCGATCTGGTCGCGAGCCAGGCCGGGAATGGCGGTCACGTCCATGAGCAACAACTCAGCATTGCCCAGGACCGAGGTGAGCAGATTGTTGAAATCGTGGCGGTTTTCCAGCATGTAGCGCCCCAGGGCGGCGAAGCGGGCATTGGCTCCGGCGGCTTGCTCGGACTTGCGCGCACGCGCGCTCCACTCCGCGCGCTTGAAACACTCCGCTGCGAGAAGCAGCACCGAATCCAGCCAATGTTCGTGCTTCTGCATGACCAGCAGGCGGGGATAACGAGCTTTGGCTGTCTGCACCTGCGCCGCGTCTTCGAAGAGGCAGATGACCGGTACGGCTCGGTCCATCCACTCAAAGGCCTTGAGCACGGAGGGCAGACGGCCCCGCCGCAATGGCCCGACAATGACCAGATCAAAGTTGCCTTCGGCCGCGCCGTTGAGGAGCTCGGTATTCGCCGAAGTGATGCTAGGCGCGGTGCGCTCCAGCTGCCAGCGACCCACCAGGTCGCGAACGAAAGTGGCATCGTCGGCGATGATCAGCACCGCATGGGAACCGTTCACAGGGTCTCCATCACGCACGCAGCTTCTGGCTTTCTTCCACCAGGGCCATCAGGCGCTTGGCTGTTGCCGCCAGATTGACGGCAGCGTCGATGTTGCTGGCTTCCTTGGCACGTATCACGTGAGTCTTCATTTCCTCGGCCTGCCGCTGCGCGATTTCCAGGGCTGCGTCCAAGTCCGTCGCCTCGTTCTTCTTGTGACGCTCCATGCAGACATGCAGGATGGTGCGCGCGGCAACCGCTCTTTGCAATGCTTGTAATGGTTCAGCGTTACTTTTGAAGGCATCGGCCTCCCAGGTGGCAATGAGAAGCTTGCAGCCCCCCAGGTGAATCGTGGACACGCTGGGCGTGTTCTTCGGCGGCACCGCCGCCAGCTGGTCCGCGATATCCGTCACGCAGCGTTGCAGATAATCGTCTTCTTCCTCAACCGACCGCGGAGCGTCGGGCGTTGGCTCGGCCGTGACCAACCGCGGAGGCGCTGGGGAAAGAGAAGCGGAGCCTGCTGTGGGAACCGCTGCTGCTGCGGGTGGAGCGACCGCTGTTGCCTTCAGCACCGGCGGCGCTGGCGCTGCCGGCGGTTTGGGGACCGTCGCCGCTGACGCTGCCGAGGCCGCTGATGGGGCCGCCTTCGTCGCAGGCGCCTTTTCGGACGCACGGGATCTGTCGACCGGCGCGGCTTTGGATGGGTTGCTGGGGGCGCCGCCGGGTGCGGCGGCTTGGGCGTTCTTCAGTTTCCACTCCAGGGATTGACGCAGAGAAATTAGCTGCTGAAACGACTCACCCCCAGCGGAGTAAGGCGCTCGGAACGGCGTCTTCCACTGATGTACAACATGCCGTAGCTGCTCCAGAGATTCGTTTTCGGAGAGGCCCGCCTCCCGGCAATCCAGGCTCGAGAATCCCAGCTTTTCCAACTCATTGACGGAAGCGCGTATGGCGTGCAGGTCGAGATGCATGGCACGGAAAAAAGCCCGCCGCGCCAGAAAGTTGAAGCGGGTGAAGGCCACCAGGGCGGCAGACTCAAAATAGCGTTCGCCGGCGGCGGTTTTCATCTCGCGCGCCTCCACCAAGCTCCCCGATTCCTGCAACTCTTCGAGGCTGTTGCAATCGTTCATTTTGCCCAGCTTCTCGTCCAGGCGTGCAGTCCAGTCGGGAAATTTGGCCGGCACCTCGCGCAAGGCGGGTTCGAGCACGCGGGCAACGCCCTCGAGCGTGATGTGATGATCAATCAGGCCCGGCGGCGCACAGTGAGCGAAGTATTGCACCAGAAGAAAATCAATTTTCTCCTTGTCCGTCTCGGCCTTACGCTCTTTGTCCAGGTGGCGAAGAATCAGATAACGCAGATTCTCTTCCGTTTGCAGGTTGGTGCTTTGCAAAAGCTGGCGGAGTTGCCATACGTGGACCAATCCATCGGCATTCTGGAACCACTGGCGGATTCGCTGCAACGTTTCCGGATCGGAGCGTTCCACGTTCATCTCCAGATCCACACACGGCGGCATGCCGAGTTCGAAGGTGCGGTCCAGCTCGGCGTAGATGGTGTGCAAGCGCCGGGCTACGCGCCAAAATTCCCCGATTTCTGCCAAGTCATTCGCGGTTGCTGTCATTTTTCTCGCCACGGGGGAAAACCGCTGTTGGACTCGCCTACACGACAGCTTTATTGCGTCTCGTCACAGTTTGAGCTGCGCGCAGGTCGGCCTTGCTGCTTGCTGACCAAACATTAGCGAAAACACTTAGTGCACGGCGGCGGCCAAAGGACAACAGAAGTAGGTCATTGATTTTAAAGGGATCTAACCCGGTTACGGCGAGCGACCGAGTGGGGCCGCGTCTCAGGATGACACGCCGTCTCAGCCATGGAATGTCTCACCGGGGCTCTGTCTCACCGGGACAGGGACGCTCCCTTGGCAGCGGCGATGTTGTACCGCTTCAGCTTGCGATACAAGGTGGCCCGGCTAATGCCAAGCATCTTTCCGGCCAGGGCCTTATCACCCCGGACTTGCTCGAAGACGCGCTGAATTGTCGTCCGTTCCAACTCTTCCAGGTCCGTATCCCTGGTCGCCGGTCCGGCGATTCCGGAGATTACTTGACCGCCCTCGTGCAGCGAATCCTGGTTGGCGCGCACCGCCGGCGGCAGATCGGCGACGTCAATGGTTTCCTCGCTGCCCAAGGCCACCGCGCGCTCAATGCAATTCTCCAACTCGCGAACGTTGCCCGGCCATTCATACTGCATCATGCATCGCGTGGCCGCGGGGGAGATGCTGAACGACTTGCCCGGAGCAAGCTTGTCCACAAAGTAGTGAACCAGCGGGGCGATGTCGGACTTCCGCTCCCGGAGCGGGGGCAGGTGCAGCGTGACCACGTTGAGCCGGAAATAGAGGTCTTTGCGAAACTTGCCTTCTTTGTAGGCGCTTTCCAAGTCGCGATTGGTGGCGGCGATGATCCTGACGTCAACTTTGACCTTCTGGTTACTGCCCACCGGGCGCACCTCTTTTTCCTGGAGAACGCGCAACAACTTGGCCTGCATCTCCGTGGAAAGCTCGCCGATCTCGTCCAGCAGGATGGTTCCGCCGTGGGCGGTTTGAAACAGGCCGTCTTTGGACCTGGTGGCGCCGGTAAAGGCGCCTTTCTCGTACCCAAAGAGCTCGCTTTCGATCAGCGTAGGCACGAGCGACCCGCAATCCACGGCCACGAACGGCCGCTTCGCGAACGAGCCGCGATAGTGAATGGCGCGGGCCACCAGCTCCTTGCCCGTCCCGCTCTCGCCTACAATCAACACCGGCGCGCGTGTATCTTTCAAGCGCGCAATCATGCGTAGGACGTCCTGAATCTTGGAAGACGAGCCCACGATCCCGTTCAGGTCCATCTCCGCGTTCACCCGCTCGCGGAGAAACTGGTTTTCCACCACCAGCTTCACCTTCTCTTCCATGCGCTGCAAGAGCAGTTTGAGTTCTTCGATGCGGAACGGCTTGGTGATGTAATCGTAGGCGCCCAGTCTCATGGCCTGGACTGCCGTCTCAATCGAGCCGTGGCCGGTCATAATGGCAATCTCGCAGCGCGGCAGCAGCTCTTTCACGCGGGGCAGGAACTCCAGGCCGCTCATGTTGGGCATCATGAGGTCGGCGACCACGATGTCAGGCGCATCCGTCTCCAGGCAGGTCAGGGCAGCCTCGGCGCTTTCGGCTTCTTTGCACTCGAAGCCCAGGGACGAACCCACGGTCATGCACAACTTGCGGATGCTCTGATGGTCATCCACGATCAGGCACTTGACGCGAAGGTCGTTGCTCCGAGGATCTTGGTTCCCAACGTCGTTGCTCCGAAGATCGGTGTCGCGAAGATCGTGGTTCACGGTTTTGCCTTTCCGAAGATCTTGGCCACGGTTTCCATCAGCTCCTGCACGCGGAAGGGCTTCTCAATGTAGGGGACGCCGGTGCGGACCAGCGCTTTCATCGTGTCCTCATTCACCGTATCGCCGGTGATGAACAGCATTCTGTTCTTGAGTTGAGGACGGTGCGCGAGGATCCAGGCGTGCACGTCTGCCCCACTCATACCGCCGGGCGTGCGCATATCGGAGATGATTCCCCGGAATCGCCCGCCTTCCAGCAGGCGGATGCCTTCCGCCGCCGAGTGCGCCGCGGTGCAAGCATAGCCATGACGCTCCAGGGCCACCGAGATGAAGTTCATCACCGACCGCTCATCTTCTATCAGCAATAGGGGCAGTCCATCGCTGCCGGCGGTAGCGGTCATGGTGTGGCCCCCGCCGCCTTGATCAGTTTCAGGTCCGTCTTGGTGCGGATGGGCAGGCGGACACTAAACGTAGCTCCGGGGATTTCCTGGTTGTTGGCGCAAAGGATCTCGCCTTCATGCTCGCGAACGATGCCATAACAGATGCTCAGCCCCAGGCCTGTGCCCTGCCCTACTTCTTTCGTCGTAAAGAAAGGATCGAAGATGCGTTCCGGGTTCTTGATGCCTTCACCGTTGTCGCGGAACAGGACCTCCAGCCAGCCGCCGTCCTGGATGGTTTCAATCTCAATCACACCCGCCCGGCCGGTGGCGCGCACGGCGTCATACGCGTTGTTGAGGATGTTGAGAAATACCTGCTGTAACTGGTGCGAGTCGCCAATCAGCTCAGGCAGGCGTTCGTCAAACTTCTCCACGATCTGCACGCCATGGTTGGAAAAATCGTAGGCGCGCAGGGCGATGGTTTTCCGCAAGATGTCATTGATCTGCAGCAACTGGCGCTGCGGCGGCCTCTGCCGGGCAAAGCTCAGCAGATTCTGCACGATCTCTTTCGTGCGCTGGGCTTCTTCCAGGATCACCTGCAGATCTTTGCGCGCGCTCGAGGGAACTTCCGGGTTTTCCATGAGCAGGTCGGAAAAACCCATGATGGCGGTGAGCGGATTGTTCACCTCGTGGGCCACTCCGGAGACCAACTGACCCACCGCAGCCATCTTCTCGGTGTGCACGAGCTTGGCCTGGATCATGGCCGAATCGGTGATGTCGGTCATGAGCACTACCACGCTGGTCACGTCGCCGCCTTCGTCGCGCATGGGACTGAGGTTGATGGAAAACTTGCCCTGGGAGCCGTCGCCACGCACGATCATCAGCTCCAGGTTGTCCGCCTGGAGGCCATGCAAGCTGGATTCAAAGGCCTCGGAAAAAACTT
>DATDGY010000213.1:0-2544 GCA_036521855.1 Candidatus Angelobacter sp. | reverse complement strand
GGTCGGATTGCGCTGCTGCACTTTGCTCAACTGGCATTCCTCGGTAGTGAGCATCAGACCGCGGCCATTCACGTCAATGCTGCCGCCCTCGAGCACTACGTGGTAAGGCTTGCCTTCGCGCCGGATCAGGGGAGTGAATTGTTTCATCCTGAGCTTCCCGGCGATGCGCTTCGGCAAGTGGTTGTCGAGCTTCCAATCGGAATATTTCGCCCAAGCGTTGAAACCCCAGTTGGTGATGGCGATGGGGTCGGCTACGGCTTGACGGCGAACGAAAATGGGTCCCGAGTCACGCGTCCACACGCGGTTGGTCGGCCACAAGTGAAACTTGATGTTCTTGAGGCTGGCACTGGCTTGCTTTAGGACTGTACGTGCTGCGACCTCTTCAACGGCGTTCTTAACGACGATATCCACCAGTTCTGCGCGGCTGAGGTGGCGCACGATGTCCGCATAAACCCAGGGTATGGCGGCAAACTTTCCTGGCCAATCGCTGCGGTTGTGAGGCCATGCGATCCAGGTTGCCCGGTGGCGCTCCCACTCCGCCGGCATGCGATAGCCGAGTGAGCCAGGCGTGGGCTGGATCTCCGCCTGCACGATCAGTCCAAGAACCGCTGCGTGATGCCGCCGTAGCTGTCAATGCGGCGGTCGCGCAAAAACGGCCAGTTGCGGCGGACGTCCTCCAGCAACTTCAGATCACACCGGCCGATCAGGATCTCTTCTTTGTCGTGCGAAGCCTCGGCAATTATCCGCCCAAAGGGGTCGCACAGGAACGATCCGCCCCAGAATTCCAGGCCTTTGCCCGGGGCGCGATTGCCGCGGACATCGCCATGTTCGTGGCCCACGCGGTTGACCACGCCCACAAAAACGCCGTTGGCAATGGCGTGGGCGCGCTGGATGGTGCGCCAGGCATCGTGCTGGGCGGCGCCGTGCTCGGCCTTCTCGTCAGGATGCCACCCTATCGCGGTGGGATAAAAGAGGATGTTAGCGCCCTGGAGCGCAGTCAGCCGCGCAGCCTCCGGATACCACTGGTCCCAGCACACCAGCGCGCCGATGCGGCCGTGTTCCGTGTCAAACGCTTTGAAGCCCAGGTCGCCGGGAGTAAAGTAGAACTTTTCGTAATACAGAGGATCGTCAGGGATGTGCATCTTGCGATAGATGCCCTTGATGCCGTCAGCATCGAGCACGACCGCAGTGTTGTGATAGAGTCCGCGCGCACGCCGCTCGAAGACCGACGCCAGAATGACGATCTTGTTCTCACGCGCCACTGCCGCGAGCGCCTCCGTCGTCGGTCCGGGAATTGGCTCGGCCAAATCGAACAACGCGTGGTCTTCGCGCTGGCAGAAATACTGGGTGCGGAACAACTCCGGCAGGCAGACGATCTGCGCCCCTTGTTTCGCCGCTTCGCGGACTTTGTCGCAGGCGCGACGGACATTGTCGTCCGGATCGGGCGAGCAGGACATCTGAATCAAGCCGGCCGTGAATACGTCACTGTTTGACATGAGCAAACCTGAGGAACTGTTCCCAAAATTGCCAGAATTTCTATAATCGCTCACAGAATATCATCCGTGGCGCGGTTTGACTCCGCCCTTGCAACCGTTTACTTTTCTAAGTTTGCTTATTCCGTCTCGAGTCTCCCGAGGTGAAGCTTGAAAAAGAAGCACGAAGGCGCGGGCATTGACCGCAAGTTACACGATCCCGTGCAAGACCAGCTTTCTCCCGTACATCCGCTGGACCTCTCGCGGGCGAAGAGCGTGAGCGAGCTGGTGCGTGGCATGGCCGATACGGCTTTCACCGGCCGCCAGCTCGGCGAGGCCGTAGACGTTCTCGAATCCATGGCCCGCGACAAAGATTGCTTCGTCGTCATGACCCTGGCCGGCGCTATGACCGTAGCCAAGCAGGGGCTCATCATCTGCGACCTGATCGATAAGGGACTGGTCAACGCCATCGTCTCCACCGGCGCACTGATGGCCCACGGCTTGGTAGAGGCCACCGGCCAGAAGCACTATCGTTATGACCCCCGGATGACCGACGTTGAACTGTATGAGGCCGGCTACAACCGCGTCTACGACACGCTGGAGCCGGAGACGAACCTGGACCACGTGGAGCTGGTGATGGAAGCGGTCCTGGGAAAATGGGACGCGCAGCAGACCATGTGTTCGTGGAAGCTGAATCGTTCTATCGGCGAGCACTTGAAGCGTCACGCCAAGGGGCGGGGAATTCTGAAGTCAGCCTTTGAGAAGGACGTCCCGGTCTTCGTGCCGGCTTTCACCGATTCCGAACTGGGCTTGGATGTGGCCCTTACCAATCGCATGCGCGCTCGCCAAGGCCAGCCGCAGCTCGACTTCAATCCTTTTCTTGATCTGAACCATTTCGCGGATACGCTCTTGCAACAGAACCGGCTGGGGATTTTTACCATCGGCGGCGGCGTGCCCCGCAACTGGGCGCAGCAGTTCGGGCCCTATTGCGAGCTGCGCGTGCGCCGCGCCGGCGAAGACGTGGAGCTCAAACGCTATCACTATGGCGTGCGCGTCTGCCCCGAGCCGGTCT
>DATDGY010000212.1:0-2666 GCA_036521855.1 Candidatus Angelobacter sp. | reverse complement strand
ACCAGCGACATGCATCAGAATCAGCCGCAAGAGTTGCTCCGCGCTATTGACTTGGCCGCGCCTGCGACGCATGGCTCCATGCTCTCGAGCGCTCTGCTCAAGGTCATCAGGAAGCAATCGACGGATGACCGGCCAGTCATCTTCAATCAAGCTTTGTGATGGCGTCACCCACAAATCGTAACACAACCGGGCGGAGAGCGCAATAATTAGGTATATGCTTATGGGACGCGCTCCCGTGTTTGGGCCGGACGTCCGATGGTTAACCTCTGGTGCAGCACCTCTGATCGTATACGGGTTCCGGCGCGTCCGGCGCCGCACGTCCACAGACGCGTTCCAGACGTGTGACGCCGGACGCGCCGGAGTGCAGCTGCCGTCGGAGGCGGGTACACCGGACCTGACCATCGGATGTGCTGCCGCGGATCGCGCGGGAGCGCGTCCTATAAGCATTAACTTAACGAAGCGGTGATCTTCAGCGCCGAAGGCGCGACCGGATTAAAGCCTGGGGTGGAGCGAAGCGGAGAGCGCAGCGGAGCCCCAGGAATGGGCATGGTGTGCGAGCAAGCGCTGCAGGCGCGGCTAGAGTTTAGGTTCGGGTCGCCCCTTTTCAGAGCATATCTTCTCGCGCCTTCAGCGCTCGTCCGCTCTTAAATCGGTTCCTGGGGCTCCGCTGATACCGTCCCCAAAGTTATTCATCGACGAGGCAGGAGGGCCGACTCAAAGCCCTCCTCATCGCCGGCCTCGGCGGTGAATAACTTTGCCGCGAGCGCCACGAAGGTTGTGAATAAACTGCCTTCGAAGCAAGATGGCTCGGGGCGCAAAGCGCCGAAGCCGGCACGGTCAGGCTCCGCTTACCCTGCGAGGGTTCAGCGAAGAATACCGGCCGGTTCTCGAGCGCCTGTCCAGAGGTCTGAGAGAACTACATCCCTCGAGGGTCCTTGTATCAGCTCGACCAGCGACAGGCCGCTGCCTGCGCCACCGCAACCAGAAAGGGACTCAATTATGTCATCATGGGAGGAAGTAAATTATTACACCGGCTTCGACTGGGCCAAGGATCATCACGATATCGTCATTGTCGATGGCGTAGGCCGGATCGTGGCCGATTTTCAGATCGAACACACTGACCAAGGCTGGCAGCGTTGGCGTGAGCAAGTCGCCGCGCTGGGGCCTGGTGTGGCTGTTTGTGTGGAGACCAACCAGGGGATCGTTGTCGAGAAGTTACTCGAAAGCGGAGTTTTGGTTTACCCCATCTCGCCGGTCAGCGCCAAAGCTTACCGGCAGCGCAAGGTACCCAGTGGCAACAAAACCGACCGGGTCGATGCCTGGAGTGTGGCCGACGCCTTGCGCGTTGATGGCCACGGCTGGAAAGCCCTGGCCAAGGAAGACCCGCTAGTGGCTGAGTTGCGTTTGCTCTGCCGCGACGAGGTTGCGCTGATCGCGGAGCGCACTGCGCTCATCAACCAGCTCCAGAGCGCACTGCACGAATACTACCCCGCGACGCTGGAAGCCTTTGAGGACTGGACGCTGCCAGCCGCCTGGGCCTTCATCGAAGCCTTCCCCACGCCTCAGGCGCTGGAAGCAGCAGGCAAACGCAGATGGGAAAAGTTCCTCCACAGCCACAAACTGGCACGTCCGGAAACCTACCAAAAGCGCATGGAAATCTTCGCCCGAGCCTCTGAGTTCGTCTCCGGCCAAGCTCTGAGCCGGGCCAAGAGCCGGCTGGCCCTGGCACGGGCCCGCATGCTGCACACGCTCCAGAACCAGATCGATGCCTACCGCGCTGAGATCGAGAAACTCTTTGCCCAGCATCCCGATCATGAGCTCTTTGGCTCCTTGCCTGGAGCGGGGCCCAAAATCGCTCCCCGCTTGCTGGGTGAGATCGGTTCGGATCGCTCGCGCTTTGAGCATTTCAGCGGCCTGCAGTGTGTGGCGGGGACCGCGCCAGTCAGCTATCAGTCCGGCCAGATTTATAAGGTCTATCTGCGACGCCACTGCAGCAAACCATTGCGCTATGCGGTCCATCTATGGGCTGACCTGAGCCGGCGATCCTGTCTGTGGGCAGCGGTCTATTACGAGGCGCTACGCCAACGCGGCAAGAGCCACGCTTGTGCCCTGCGTTGCCTTGGACAGCGCTGGTTAAAAATCCTCTGGAAGATGTGGCAGACCCGCACCCCCTACAATCCCGAACTCCATTCCCGCAACCAGATCAAACACGGCTCTTGGGTCCTACGCCTCGAGCCTTCCTTAAACCCTACATCCCTCTGAATAACTTTTATGAAAAAACAATTTGAAACAGAGAGAACATCTTCGCTCCACCCCAGGCTTTAATCCGGTCGCGCCTTCGGCGCTGAAGATCACCGCTTCGTTAAGTTAATGCTTATGGGACGCGCGGGAGCGCATCCCTAGCACGCAACGCCCGCGGGAGCGCGTCCGCCGCTGAGCGGGCCTTACTTTTTAAATAGAGCCGACCACCATGAGCGGGGATGTTTGACGGGGCCGGCAGTTCCATACCGGTAGGTCCGCAGATAGTCTTTGGCCTCCGCTTTCAACTTGCGCAACTGCGCTCCCTCGATTCCGATCCAAGTGGCTGGCAGCGCATATTCATTGGCCCGTAGACAAAAGAAATCACGGGGGACCGGCTCACCGACGATCAAGTCGATCCAACGCCT
>DATDGY010000211.1:0-41976 GCA_036521855.1 Candidatus Angelobacter sp. | reverse complement strand
GGATGGTCTGATCGGCCTTGGCCGCGGCGCCGGTGCCGTCAATCACACGAACGTGCTCGAGCGCGATCACGCCTGCGGGCACGCGGATGAAGTCTTTGATGGACGGCTGTTGCGGCTGGGCGTAGGACAACAGAGCACAGCCAACCACGACTAGAGCGAGGGTCAAACGGCGCATCACTGGAGCCTCCGCTGATTTTGGAACCATGAGGATAATCGCGGATGGAATCGCGCGCAAGAGCGAGTCGAGTGGAGTAGCGGCTTCCGGTGGAAGAGCAGCCCCGGTGGAAGAGCGGCCCTTTAGGGCCGCGCCAGGGATCGTCCAGAATTTTGGGCTTTAGCCCAGGCACGTCCATCCGACGCTGATCGCGGATCTTGGACGCTTTTGATCCTGTATGCGACTTTGTTATATGTGTGCATGATGGGATGACGAGGTTAGTCCGTGGCTGTAACCAAAACATCGATCAGGCTCGATACCCAGGTCGCCGACGAAACTGCGAAGATTCTGAGCGCAAAGTCCCGGACCGAGGCCGTGCACACGGCGCTGCGGGAGATCGTGGCGCTCAAACCCTTCAAGAAGCGGATAAATAAGCACACTGGCGAGCTCATCCTTGAGGGCCGTAGATGCGCCAAGCGCCGGAGGCGCGACCACAGGGTAGCCCAGGGCAAAGCCCTGGGTAAGCGTGCCCCATAAGTTCCGAGCGCCGTAGGTGCGACACACAAGCTGCTCCTATCGGGAGAACGCCTTAGTGCGCAATACATGAGGCACACATCCTCGGGATCCTTCGACTCCGCGCCCATCACTCGAATGCGCGATGCGGTCTGCAGGCGCTTCGCTCAGGAAGCCCAGGGCTGAGAGTTGCAAGCTCATGGCATCGCCGACTTGTTCATTCCTGCTTTAACGCACGGTACGACACATACGTGCCGGGGCTCAAGCCCGAGATTATAAACAATCCTTTCCGCGGCCCTAAATAAAGGGCCGCTCTTCCACCATGTTTTTGATCCCAAGACTTTCTTCCCTACCAGCGATACAATCAACCAACCTCAAGTGCACAAATTTTTGTGCTGGGAACGCACGGCGCCAACAAAGTCTGTCTGGGCCGTACGGAGCTGAGGGCGTTGTGACTGCGGCAAGGCCGTGCTTGAGGAAATGATGTTGAGAGACCTACAAGACCTGGGAGGAGTCCGAGATGAGAATGAGGGCCATCGGTGGTTGGATCAGTTGGACCGGTTGTATGCGTGGAGTGTGTCTGTGCAGCTTGTTAGTTGCCGGAGTGGCGGCGCGCGCGCAGGAACCGCCGAAAGACGCTCCCAAAGAAGACTACGTCAAGGCGCACTACACCAAGTACGAGTACCGCATTCCCATGCGCGACGGCAAAAGGCTATTCACCTCGGTCTACGTGCCCAAAGATTCTTCCCAGACCTATCCGATCCTGATGGACCGCACCCCGTACAGCGTGGGGCCGTACGGCGAGGACCAATACAAGCGGCAACTGGGCCCGTCCGACGAATTTGAAAAGGCGGGATACATCTTTGTCTACCAGGACGTTCGCGGCCGATACATGTCGGAAGGCGACTTTGTCGAGATGCATCCGCACATCGACCAAAAGAAATCGTCGAGCGACGTGGATGACAGCTCGGACATGTATGACACCATCGAATTCCTGCTCAAGCACGTGGCCAACAACAACGGCAAGGTGGGCATCTGGGGCATCTCCTATCCCGGGTTCTATACCTCGGCGAGCATCATCGATTCTCATCCCGCGCTGAAGGCGGCTTCGCCGCAAGCGCCCATGACCGACCTCTTCATGACCGACGATGCTTACCATGGCGGCGCCTTCATGCTGGCCGCGAATTTTGGCTTCTACGTTTTTTTTAAACCGATGGCCGAGCCTTCCCTGCCGCCGCGAACGCTATCCTTCGACTTCGGCACGCCGGATGGTTACGCGTTCTATCTGCACGCCGGCTCAACCAGTGACCTGAACAAGCGCTACCTGCACGAGGCCAATCCGCTCTTCACCGACCAGATGGTCCACACCACCTATGACGACTACTGGAAGGCCCGCGACCTTTCCCGCCACATGAAGAACATAAAGTGCGCGGTGATGACCGTAGGCGGCTGGTTTGACGCCGAAGATCTCTCCGGTCCCTTCAAGACTTTCCATGCCATCGACCAGAACAACAGCGGGACCCCGAACTCTCTGGTGGTCGGCCCCTGGGTTCACGGCGGCTGGTCCCGTTCCGAAGGCGATCATCTGGGCGACGTGCCGTTCGGCGCCAGAACCGGAGATTTCTTCCGCGCGAAAATTCAATTCCCGTTCTTTGAGTACTATCTGAAAGGCAAAGGCACGGGCCTGCCCAAGGCCTGGGTGTTCGAGACCGGCACGAACGTGTGGCGCCAATATGATGCCTGGCCGCCGGCCAAGGCAGCCGCCAAAACGCTGTACTTTCATTCCGGGGGCAAGCTGTCCTTCGACCCACCGGCGGAAAACGAAGGTCGGGACGAAGATGAATACGTAAGCGATCCCGCGCATCCCGTGCCCTTCATCAACTACATCGCCACCGCTGTTCCCCAGCGCTACATGACCGATGACCAGCGTTTCGCCTCCGAGCGCCCCGACGTCCTTGTGTACCAGACCGCGCCGCTCGACGAAGATGTAACCATCTCCGGGCCGGTCTCGCCCAAGTTGAAGGTGGCGTCCACGGGGACGGACTCAGACTTTGTGGTGAAGATCATTGACGTTTATCCCGACGACTACCCGGACAACGCCGTTCCCGACGAGAGCAAGAGAATTCTCGGAGCGCCCTCCGTCCGCATGGGCGGCTACCAGCAGCTCATCCGCGGTGAACCCATGCGCGCTAAATTCCGCAACAGTTGGGAAAAACCTGAGCCGCTCCAGCCGGGCAAGACCGCGGAAGTCAACTTCACCATGCCGGACATCAACCATACCTTCCGCAAAGGCCACCGCATCATGATCCAGGTGCAAAGCTCGTGGTTCCCGCTGGTGGATCGCAACCCGCAGACGTTTACTGACATCCCCAACGCCCGTCCCGAAGATTTCAAGAAGGCCACCGAGCAGGTGTTCCACCGCAAAGGCGCGGCCTCGGGCGTGGAGGTTCTGGTGTTGCCGCAGATGTAGGCGGGCGTTTTGTCGATCCGCGTTGGTCCGCGTGAATCCGCGGTAGGTTTTGGGTTCGCGCCTTTCAATTTTCAATTTTGGCAATTCCGGCGATTTTTGCAATTTCTGTTGCGCCCCGCGGGCGGAGTGTCCGGTTCCCCGTCTACTTCACCTTCGCCCGGTCGTACTTCTGGGGCCACTGGATGTCGTGGCCCAGGGCGCGGGCGGCGAGCAGCGGCCAGTAAGGCTCGCGCAGAAACTGGCGGGCCAGAAAGACCACGTCGGCCTGGCCGGTGCGGATGATCTGGTCAGCCTGCGCGGGATCGGTAATCATGCCCACGGCGCCGGTGAGCACGCCGGCCTGGCGGCGAACCTGCTCCGCGAAGGCCACCTGGTAGCCGGGACCGAGAGGGATGCGCACGCCGGCGACGTTGCCCCCGGAAGAACAGTCGAAGAGATCCACGCCGAGCGGGCGGAGAAGCTTGGCCAACGCGACCGAATCTTCCACAGTCCAGCCGCCTTCGGTCCAGTCGCTGGCCGAGATGCGTATGAACAACGGATATTGTTCCGGCCACACTCTTCTCACCGCTTCCACCACCGCGCACACCATGCGCGTGCGGTTCATGAAGCTGCCTCCGTAAGCGTCAGTACGATGGTTGCTCAGCGGCGAGAGGAAGGAATTCAGCAGGTAGCCGTGAGCGGCATGAATCTCGATAAGGCGGGCGCCGGCAGCATGGGCGCGCCGGGCAGCCGCGGCAAAAGCCTGGACGACTTGCGTGATCTCGGCTTCGGTCATCTCGCGCGGGACCTGGTAGCCCTCGGTGAAGGCGATGGCGCTGGGCGCATAGATCGGTGTCCATCCGCCATCAGCAGGTGCCAGCGGCTTACCGCCGTAGAACGGCGCCGCGGTGCTGGCTTTGCGTCCGGCATGGGCCAGTTGAATTCCCGGAACGGCGCCGCCTCCCTGCCGGGCGATGAAGGCGAAAATGCGCTCAAGCGGTTCGGCGTGGGCGTCACTCCACAGGCCCAGGTCCGCGGGACTGATGCGGCCGTCGGCGGTCACGGCGGTGGCTTCCGCCAGGACTGCGGCGGCGCGTCCCACGGCGCGGCTGCCCAAATGCACCAGATGCCACTCCTGGGCCAGACCGTTATCGCAGGAATACTGGCACATGGGCGAAACCAGAATGCGGTGCGGAAACTCCACGCCGCGAATGCGAAGCGGTTCGAATAAATGGGGCATAAGTGAAGAGGATTCATTGTAAATGGCCCCGACCGGAGCCCGCACTAGACCGTTTCTAGCGGCGATTTGGATAGCAGGGAGCGCTCGCGCGTAACGACTGAGGAAATGATCTTGGCGCAGCGTTCGGCATTTCTTGATGCATCTTGCTAAGAGCGGCTTTAGGAAACGCTCTGCCCCGCGCCTGCCAGCCTTCCCTGAAAGTGCATGCACCATTGGGATTATTGTTAGGAATTCTTGCTGGTTGAATTTTGAATGGAAATGGGCGAAAGTGTCTTTATGTTGCAAGACCCGCTGCCTAAAAGAGAGTACAAAGACGACTGGCAGACGAGCTCGCGGGAAGGCTATGAGGACCGCGGAGCATTTCGTCCTATGCGGACCCGAGAGAAACAGCAGGGTAGTTCGATCTTGCGCACGCTGGGCGCGATTGCAATCGTCGGCGGCATTTTTTGGGGCGTTTACCTGATCACGCGCGGCGGCAACATGATCGACGCTCTGCAGGCCAACCACGGACCTATCGCGATCATCGCCCTGGGCATGATCTCGTCACTGCTGGGAAAATTCCTGCGCATCTGATACTCGGGCGCGCCACAACCGACGCAGACCGTTACAAACCAGCGTAGTATCCCTCTCTTGTCTGTACCACCAGCTCTTTCTGTTTGGTCTTAAGGACGATGCGATGATAGCCGGCGCCGAGGTCGGCGCGGTCCGGGGTATAGCCCAAGCTGTATTGATTGCGTAGCTCTTCCTCAATCTGCGCGTAGATCTTTTCGACCGGCTGCTTACTCGAGACCTCGAAGAGCCGGCCGCCGGTCTCGCGGGAAAGCTGTTCAAGAATCTTCTTGCCGTCGGGGCGCGATTCCTGGGGATATCCGCCGTGGCGGCCGCCCGGACCGCCCATGCCGCCGTGATGTCCGCCATAGCCACCAAAGCCGCCGCCGAAGGGGCGTTCTTGTTCATCCTTGAAAAGGATGGAGTAGATCATGGTATCGCTGCGCTGGGCCGCTTCGATGGCGCCATGCAACGACTCTTTGCTGCCGTGGTCAACACCATCGGACAGCACCACGACGGCCTTCCGTCCCGTTTGTTTCTGCATCAGCTCTTCGGAGGCCAGGTAGATGGCGTCATACAACTGCGTGCCGCCCCCTTGGTGACCGCCGGAGCCGCCGCCCCCATGGCGTCCCGGAGGAATGCCCTGGCTTTGATCGGAGTCGCTGCCGCTGGTCTGTGAAAAATGCGGTTCATCCATCTTGTCCAACGCGGCGTGCAGCTTCTCGCGCGAAGAAGTCAGGTCCTGCAGCAGCTCCACCTGGTAATCAAAGTGAATGAGGAACGCCTTGTCTTTCTCCGGACGCAGCATCTGATCGAGAAAACTGGAGCTGGCGCTGCGCTCCTGGTCGAGCACGCGGGTCTGACTCCGGCTGGTGTCCACCAACAGGCCCAGCGTCAAGGGAAGATCGCTTTCTTGCGAGAAGTAATGAATGTCTTGCGGGCGGCCGTCCTCTTCCAGGATGAAGTCGTCCTTGGTCAGGTTGGTGACGATCTTTCCATGTTTGTCACGAACGGTGGCGGGCACGTTCACGACTTTGACCTGGACGGTTACATCCGGTTTCTGTTGCCCGCGCACGCTTCCCCCGGATGACAACAGACTGAGAGCGGCAAGAGCCAGCGCGAGCCGCATGGGACCGTGGCTGAGTGTGGGACCGTTCGACATTGATCTCCTCCTTCTTGCGTTGCTAGTAAGCCGTGTAGGGGCCGGTCCCGCCGGGAGTGCTTTGTCCCTCGATGGCGACAAACACGTTGCGTCCAAAGAAGAATGGCAGTCCCCAGTCAAAGCTCGTTGGGAATGGCGCCGACAGCTCGGGCAACAGGAAATTCGGATTCGAAGCCGTGAGCTGGCTATCGGCGTTGGCCACGGAAAAAGTGATCGGAGTGCTATGGCCGTTGGTTCCTATATTGGTTGCGGTGAGATTCTGCACCGACGTGGGGCAATAGAAGGAGGTGTTCGTCGGACACATGGGT
The DNA here is from genome assembly GCA_036521855.1 of Candidatus Angelobacter sp. Taxonomy (GTDB): domain Bacteria; phylum Acidobacteriota; class Terriglobia; order Terriglobales; family Acidobacteriaceae; genus Angelobacter. The sequence goes on along the minus strand of DATDGY010000211.1, from coordinate 35,601 downwards.
AGCCCTGTAATCGCGGTGGTCAGGAAAAAGAGGCCGTTGGACCCGGTGTCTACAAAGCTTCCCGGAAATGACGAGTTTTTGAACATGGTGGCGAAGTTGCCGTTGGCGTCGAGCGTAAGGATGGTGGCGCTGCCCAACATGTTGTTGGATTGGGTGCCGATGCCGAAGACCAGCGCGCCGTTTGTCGAAATGGCGCCGCCGGGCGCGACCGCGGGAAGTTCCACGATTACGCCGTTATTGTCGGTGGCGAATTTGGCCACCGGGTGCGAAACCTGCGCGCTCAGGCTCTCGGTGGTCACCACGCAACCCGAAGCCGGACACGAAAAGTAAAGTCCCGGGTTGCCGGCGCTCACGGTGCAGGCAGCGCCGCAATCCTGGAGGAAGTTACCTACCCCCAGAATGCCATTGGCGCCCAGCAGAGCCACCGTGTTCTCGTTGGGGCCCAGCGCAGCACTCGAGCAGCTCGCCGGCACAACCGTGAAATTCGGATCACCGACGATCTGGATGGGCAGAGAACTGGCTTGTTCGCCGGAGACCTTCATGTCCGCCGTTTTCACCGGACCCCAGGTGAAGCCGTCGCCAAACTGAAGGCATTCGACGATGGGATTGCCGCCGCTATCCGTCTGCTGGGGAAGCGTAAACCCGCCCGGCAGGACGGAAGACAGGACCCTCAGTCCGGTAGAGCCGGTGTCCACCAGCAGGCCGCTGATGGTGGCGCAGGTCGAGGTGCCGGGAGAGCATATGCTCACGCTGGTGAAAGAGCCATTCACGATCCCCGCCGGGTTTTGTGTGCTGCCGCCCGCGGCAACGGAGACTACGTTGGGCCCCGGGCCGGCAATGACATTGCCCCCGGTGGTACCGCCGCTGCTACCGCTGCCTCCGCAACCCAGCAGCGTCCATGTCGTTGCTCCTAGCAAAACGCAAAACAACCACCTTGGCACAGCGCCTCCTTACTATTATGTTCGGTCATTGTTATTTCTTGGTCCTTACTTAATGGCCTCAGAACTTACACCCTGGGGCATCATCTGGGGCAGATAAGCTCTTCCGGAGAACGACCGCATGTGGCCGCCTGCCTCCACCACCAAGCCCTCCTGGCGGACCGAAACCGGCCCGCGTCCGGCGCGCTTGGTCTGAATCGCTTGCGTGAACTGGCCGAAGTATGCGCCCAGAAGCTGCTGCAGGTCCGGCGTCGCTGGTCCCTGCCAGGCCACGGCGAAGACGGTTCCCGACGGCGAAACAAATTCCCGTACCGTGGTCCCCGTCGCCGCCTGAATCTCGTGGACGCTGTACGCCGCATTCGTGGTCACGCGCCGCGTGCCCTTCATATGCTCCTGGTCGGCCTGAATGCTGGAAACGTTTCCCCCCAGCTCCGCCACCGCGGGAAGCGCAAACGCCAAGAGTGGCATGATCAAGCGCAGTCTGCATCTCGCGAAAAAAACACCGGCCCGAAGCAAAGCTTCCCACATCGTTCCGCCTCCTCAACAACCCACCGTGTGTGATGTTATTGTGTGATGCTGATTACCGCTTTTTGGATGAATGGCGTCTCCTAAAATTATGAGACTTGGAACGGGCAGGACAAGACAAGCTGAGTAAAGAAATTGTAAAGTGCGTGGTAAACAAGCGTTAAGGACGGTGCGGCGGGCGCCTGGTGATAAATTCACACAACAAGGGGACTGTGTCGTCTCGCTCCTTGAGGACAAACTGTTCCTCGCTGCTTTCCTTATACGCAAGATCCTTCCGGCCCGCCCGCATGCTGATGAGAACGCGTGCTCGCGTTAGGGCCGTCGGGATGACGATTCCCAAGGATTTCTGAGATTCTCACCCGCAGTTTCTTTAGCCCCTGTGCTCTCGACCGATTTGAAGGGGCACGACTTAGTCGTGCCGCTTGGGATCTTGTTAATCTCCGGGCTTCAGCCCCTGGCAGCGGATGGCAGGGGCTAAGAGGCCGATTCTTTTCTAATCCTTTACGGCACGGCTAAGCCGTGCCCCTTCAAATCTACGAGCCGGCCCTTTCAAATCGCCACACGCAGGGGCTAAGGCCTGCTCCCCCGCATAGTCCCCAGGAGACTAAGAGAGGTGGAAAAGAACGCGCGTAACCCTTGAGCTCCCAACTGTTTGAACGTGTTCAAAAGTTCCCTTGACACGATGCGGGGACGGCGCTAGTCTGTATTTGAACATGTTCAAAATATCGCACTAGGAGATTGTATGGCCGAAACAACGATTGTCGTTACCTACATCATCTACTTGCTGATCAGCGTGAGCCTGACCATCTGGGTGGCCCGCACCCTGCACAAGCGCGGCGCCATCTTCCTGGTGGACGCCTTCCACGGCAACCAGGAGCTGGCCGCCTCGGTCAACCACCTGCTGGTGGTGGGCTTTTACCTGATCAACATCGGTTTTGTTTCGCTGGCCCTGAAGACCGACGCTCACATCGTGACTTCGCGCGAGGCGATCGAAATGTTGAGCGTCAAGCTGGGCTGGGTGTTGCTGATCCTGGGCGGCATGCACTTCTTCAACTTGTTCGTCTTCTCCCGGATTCGCAGCCGCGCCCAGAATCATGACCCGCGCCGTCCGCCGGTAGCGCCGGATGCGGTGCTCCACATTGCGGTTCCGCCGCCACCCATGCCCGCGAGGTGAGTTATGGAAAAGCTTTATGTGCTTTATGATCCAAAATGCGAGCTGTGCCGGCGGCTGAAAGACTGGCTGTTGATACAGCGGTCGTGGCTGGGACTCTGCATGGTCCCAGCGGGTTCGGAGAAAGCCAAGACCATGTTTCCGGCATTGCAGCAGATTGCTTCCGCGAATGACCTGGTCGTCATCAGCGACGACGGCCAGGTCTACATGAACAACAACGCCTGGATCATGGCCCTCTATGCGCTCGAGGAGTATCGTGACTGGGCGTACCGGCTGGCGCATCCGTTGCTGGCGCCGCTGGCGCGGCAGGCATTCGCTACAATCTCCAGGAACCGTTACGCCATCTCGCGCTGGCTGCGCGCGGGAAGACCGGAAGAGATCGCCAACGAACTGCGCCACGTGGCTTTGGAGCCGTGCGCGGCGCCGCATCCCACCATATCGGACTACTTACGATGACCACACCTGCGATGAAAATACGCCCCACACCCCGCGCCGAGGACACCCGGCGGCGGATCTACGAGGCCGCGCTCGAACTGTTCCGTGAAAAAGGCTTCGAACAGACCACCATGCGCGATACCGCCGCCAAGGCCGGGGTGGCCCTGGGCGCCGCCTACTATTATTTCTCCGCGAAGGAGGCGATCGTTCTCGCCTTCTACCAGGAAATGCAGGAGAGCAGCCACGATTCGATCCTGCATGCCATGGCGGGACACAAGAAGCTCAAAGACCGCATTCGCGTGGTATTGGAGAAACGGCTGGAGTTGCTGGCGCCAAATCGCAAGTTCTGCGCCGCGCTCTTCGGCCACGCCCCGGACGCGACCGACCCGCTGTCACCGTTCAGCTCCGAGACGCGCCCCATCCGCGAGCGCGCCATGGAGCACCTGCGGGTTGCCGTGGAGGGCGGCGACGTCAAGGTTCCCGCCGACCTCAAGCAGCGTCTGCCGTACCTGCTTTGGCTCTACCAGATGGCGATCATCCTTTTCTGGCTCTATGACCGTTCGCCCCGGCAGCAGCGGACGCAAGCGCTTACCGAAAAGAGCCTGGGCCTGCTGGTGAACCTGCTGCGGCTCTCCGGTCTGCCGCTGATGAAGCCCCTGCGCAAGACCATGCTGGAGCTGGTAGAGACTGTGGCTTTGTAGGCAGGTTTCGGAGGACTAGAGGGTGAGGGCAGGCCTCTCTAAAGCCCTGCTCCACCCCGCGTTGACTGGACCGTTTATGGGGGCCTAGGCAAAAGGAATTCAACCGCGTTGTTGACGAGCGGAGAATATGAAGAATATGCAGAAGAAACCGGAAAAAGCGCACAACCAGCTCCATTCTGCATCAATTTAGAGGCAGAAATACCGCCGTCAGAGCTGCATTTTGAGGGCTCCAGAGCGGCCTTTCGAAAGTGTTCGAAAATGGGATAACCTCAGCTTACGTATCGCCGTTTATTACGTCCAAGTAATGCAAACAGAGAGGATTACGAGGACGGGAACAGATGCCGGCCGAAACAGCGGTAATTACGGCAGCGGTTGGCGCGTGCGGTGGAAAACGGAGCTCTCTTTCATCGGGAGAGACAGTGAGTCAAGCCCTAGGCCGAGTTAATGACAGCGAGCTGATTCGGGCCGCTCAGCGAGGGGATGCCTCGGCTTTCGAGGCCCTGGTTCGCCAGTATGACCAGGCGGTGTTGCGGCTGGCGCTGCACCTGACCGGCTCCGAGGCGGACGCGCGCGACATCTACCAGGAAGCGTTCCTCAAAGCGTACCGGCACATTGCCAACTTCCGCTTTGAGTGCTCGTTTTACACCTGGATTTACCGCATCGTAACCAATCTTTGTCTGGACCATCTGCGCAAGCGGCAGACGCGCCGGGAGGATCCGCAGACCATCACGGATTCGAGCGGGCGAGAGATGGACGTGCTGGACCGCGTCTCCGACGATCGCGCCGGGGCCAATCCCGAGCGCGACCTGATGCGGCGGGAACTGGGCGCCAAGATCGCCCAAGCCCTGACCCGGCTGACGCCGCGCGAACGCATGGTCTTTGAACTGAAACATTACCAGGGGCTGCGCCTGCGCACCATCGGCGAGATGCTGAACACGACCGAGGAAACGGCCAAGAACACGCTGTTCCGGGCCACGCAGAAGCTGCGCAGCGTATTGGGCCCCATGAGATGAGGCCGAAAGCAGGGAAACGGGTATGAATTGCGATTGGGCTAAGGACAACATTGTTCTCTACATCTACGAAGAGCTGCCGGACGATGCCCGGTTTGAGTTCGAGCGTCACGTGCAGCGCTGCGTCTCCTGCCATGCCGAGCTGGAGTCGGCGCGGGAATTCAAGCACAAGCTGGGCGCGCTGCCGGTCCAGGAAGTGTCCCCGAACTTTCTCACCTCGAACCGCATGGAGTTGCAGGAAGCGCTGGAACACGCGCAACCGGCGCGCAGCGGCTGGGGCATGTTCGTCTTCGATTTTGCCGGATGGATGCATCAGCTCAAGCTGGCGCCGGCCCTGACCGCGGCCCTGCTGGTGATCGGCTTCGCCGGAGGCACACTGACTGGCTGGCGTATCTCGCAACAGCCGGGCCCGCCTTCGCGAGGTGATGGACAGCAACCCCAAGCTACGATCGCCACAGTCGAGTCGGTTGTTCCCCAGCCGAACTCCAACAAGGTCACCATCAAATACGACACGTTGAATTCGCAAATCAAGGAAGGCGATAGCAACGATCCCGAGATTCAGCAGCTCCTTCTCATGGCGGCGCGCAACAACCGCAACTCCGGCGTGCGTCTGGATTCCATTGACATTTTGAAGAGCCAGCCGGAAGATAACGCCGTTCGCGAAGCCCTGGTGTATGCCTTGCGCTACGACCAGAACCCGGGTGTGCGTTTGAAGGCGCTGGACGGCCTAAAGGGCTACGTGAAAGACGATGTTCACGTGCGCGATGCGGTGCTGGAAGCGCTGCTGCATGACGCCAACGCCGGCGTGCGTTCCCAGGCCATCAGCCTGCTGGATGTGGTCAAGGCGGATTCCAGTGTGCGTGACACGCTGAAATTCCTGGCGGAGCGCGACCAGAGCCAGTACATTCGCAACGAATCCAAGCGGATCCTGGCCAGCATGCCGAATCTGGACTGAGAGGAATAAGGAAGACGGAAACCATCATGATGAAGAAGCATTGGCAACTCGCGGCACTGTTTTTAGCGGTCAATCTGGCCGCGGTGGCGCAAACCTCTCCTCCGCGTATTTACCGCTCCGGCAGCGAGTGGATCCAGGAGATCACCGGTACGCTGCCGGCCAGCAAGGTGGTCCGGGTAAAGTCCACGGCCGGCGCGATCCAGGTGCAGGGAGCGCAGCAGAACAACGTAAGCTACACCATCCGCGAGCACGTGTATGCCGGTTCCGAAGAATCCGCCCGGCGTGAATTCAGCCGGCTCAAGTTCAGCACCTATACGGCCGGTGAGACCGTGCTGCGCGCCGAGTGCGAGGGCTCCAACCACGGGTACATCGATTTCGACGTCCACGTGCCGGCGCAGGTCGCAGTGGTGAAGCTGGAAACGGAAGGCGGCGCAGTTACCGCCAAAAACATCTCCGGCAAAGTGGACGTGGCTACCGGCGGAGGCGACATCCGGCTCGACCAGATTGGCGGAATCATTGCCGCGGCCAGCGGCGGCGGCAATATCGAGATCGGCAAGGCGGGGAGCGATGTGACGGTGGACACCGGCGGCGGCCACATCCACATTGACTCGGCGGCGGGCCGCATCATCGCCAAATCCGGCGGCGGCAATCTGAAGATCGGCACCGGCAAGACCATGGACCTGGCGACGGGCGCCGGTTGGATCACGGTCGTCAAGTGCAACGGCCCCATCAAAGCGGGAACCGGCGGCGGCAGCATCGACCTCCACGAAGTGTGGGGAGCCGCGCAGCTGGAGAGCGGCGGCGGCGGAATCAAGGTGGGAACGGTCAGCGGCGGCATCCGCGCGGAAACCGGCAGCGGCCCCATCGTCGCCACCCTGGCCCGCGGCGGCATTCCCTTTACCGCCTCGCGTCTCGAAACCTCGGTCGGCGACATCATCGTGTATGTGCCGGAGGGTCTGGGCGTCACCGTCCGCGCCGATGTTGACGTGGTGCGCGGCGAGGGCATTCGCAGCGATTTTCCCGAGCTCAAGATCATCAGCTCGAACCGCCCGGGAACGCGCGAGGCCTATGCTGAAGGCAGCCTGTTCGGCGGCGGGCCGCTGCTTCACGTTCACACTACTACGGGGAACATTGTGTTCCGGCGGCAAGGAAAAGAATGAGACTCGAAAACCTATGAGACTGCAAAACCTAACGAGACTCGTAAACCTCTGGAGGGATGGTTCCATGATTCGCACCGTGAAAACCGCAGTTCTATGGGCCGGTTTGGCCACGCTCGGATGCGGCGCCGCGGCCGCATCGCAGCCGCCGCAGACGCAACCCAGTAACTCGCCCGGAGCCTTTTGGTTCGCCTCCGACGGAGGCAGCTCCTATCTGGGCGTGGATGTCCAGGACGTGACCGCGGACCGAGTGACCGCGCTCAAGCTCAAAGAAGAGCGCGGCGTGGAAGTCACCATGGTGGACCAGGATGCTCCCGCCGGAAAGGCCGGCTTGAAAGAGCATGACGTGATCCTGGACTTCAACGGCACGGTGGTTGAGGGCGCAGAACAGTTGCGGCGGCTCATCCGCGAAGTGCCTGCGGGACGCACCGTGGCCCTGGGCATCAGCCGCGATGGCAGCCCCATGAAGATCAGCGTCCAGCTTGCCGACCGCGGGAAGCTCGCCATCGACAATGTCGGCCCCAAGGTTTACGCGCTTCCGCGGCTGCCGGACGTCTCCAGGTTTGATGCCCCCGGCTACGCTTTTCAGGTACAGACGTATTCCTCCACGCTCGGTATCCAGACGGAAAACTTGAGCCGGCAATTGGGAGAATTTTTTGGGGTGAAAGACGGCGAAGGCATCCTGGTGCGTTCGGTTGAAAAAGGAAGCGCAGCGGAAAAAGCCGGCATCAAGGCGGGCGACGTCATCGTCCGCGCCGATAATGAAAAGTTGTCGGACCGCGCCGATCTCACCCACATTTTGCGGAACCATCGCGCGGGCGGCAAGGTCTCCCTGGGCATCGTGCGCGACAAGCGCGAGCAGACCATTACCGTCGATCTGCCGCACCGGAGTTCTGACGACTCGTTCTTCGTCTGGCCCAATGCCGATCAGTTCAAAGGCAACTGGGAGGAAATGCAAAAGGAATTCCGGCAATTGATCGATGAAGCCCGGCCGGAGACCGAGCGTCTGCAGTTGAACGCGCGCCTGGCATTGGAAAAGGCGCGCCAGCAAGCGAGAGAAATCCGTCCCCAGCTCGACCAGGCTTTGCGCCGGAGTCAACAAGAGTTGCGCCGGGCCCAGAAACTTATGGAAGAACAACGCAAAGAGCTGCGTAAAAGGATCGACATGATCTAGACCTCGCGCAAAGCTCGGTTTTTCAGGGCGTGGCCTCCGGTCACGCCCGGTTTGTTTTTTGCAGGCTTTTGCAGGGGGTAGGGAAAAGAACCGTGAACGGAAAAATCTTACGGCGATGGAGGATTGAGCGCGATGAGCGTTTGAGGATCGAGGTACAGACCTTGCCAGCGAACGGCAAAATGAAGATGAGGACCGTTGACTCGTCCGGTGTTTCCGCTCAGGCCGAGGATTTGTCCGCTCGCAACTTTGGCGCCTTCTTCGACCTTGATCTCAGAAAGATGCATGTAGAGCGTGAGCAATCCGTCTCCATGATCGATGACCACGCAATTGCCTTCAAAGTAGAGACTGCGGGCCAGGATCACCGTGCCCGCATTGGTGGCGCGTACGGAAGTACCGACCGCGGCGTGATAGTCGAGCCCTTCATGCTGGCTCTTCTTGATTCCGTTGTAGGTCCGCGCTGCTCCGAATCCTCCAGAAACGGTGTTTTCAACCGGGGCCACGAATCGTCCCGACCAAAACGTGTCCGGCGATATCTGGGAGAAGAGCCGCTTCTTCAGTGCCTGCTCTTCTTCGATGCGCGGCTGCACGTCCGGCGGAGGCTGGACAAATCCGGGAGCGACTTTGATCGCGGTCGTAGGATAACGCTTGGCCGCGACGCTCACCTCGAAGATGAATGCCGGACCAGGGTTCCCTTGCGCACCCCGTTGAAGCTGCAACGGATATTTTCCGGGGCGCGCATTCAGATCGACTCCAGCCAAGGCGTACCAGCAGTTGGAGGCGGGGTCAAAGCGGAACGTAAGTTGCCGGTTAAACCAGTTTGCGTGCAGTTCCTTCATCAGTGTAGGCGCGCGAACGCGAAACAGCACCGCCGACCCGTTCACGAGTTGCTGCGGCTGCCACCTGACTCGCCAGCCGCTGTCCGCAGTCTTGGCCGCGACTTGGGCCGCTACGGGCGCAGCAGCGATGAAGAGAGCGGCCATCGCAATTAGAAATCGGCTGGGAATCTTCATTGCAATGGCCCGGCGAATAGGCTTACTCCGTCCAGCGGCGGAAGATCAACGATCCGTTGGTACCGCCGAAGCCAAACGAATTGGAAAGCGCGATCTGGATCGAAGCTTTGCGCGCGGTGTTGGGGACGTAATCCAGATCACATTCCAGATCCGGGTTTTCAAGGTTGATGGTGGGCGGAAGAATCTGGTCCTTGAGGGCCAGGATGGTGATACCGGCTTCCAGGCCGCCGGCGCCGCCCAGCAAGTGTCCGGTCATGGACTTGGTGGAGCTCACAGGGATCCTGGTATCGGCACCGAAGGTGCGCTTGATGGCCTTGGTTTCCACCACGTCGCCGATGGGCGTCGAGGTGCCGTGGGCGTTCACGTAGTCGATGTCGGCGGGCGTCAGCTTCGCGTCGTTGATGGCGTTGCGCATCACGCGGTCGCCGCCTTCGCCGTCTTCGGCGGGTTGGGTGATGTGGTAAGCGTCGGCGCTCATGCCGTAGCCGATGATCTCCGACAAGATGGGCGCGCCGCGCCGCAGCGCGTGTTCCAGGTCCTCCAGGATCACGATGCCTGCGCCCTCGCCGATCACGAAGCCGTCGCGGTCTTTGTCCCAGGGACGGCTGGCCTTTTCCGGGGCATCGTTGCGCGTGGAGAGTGCGCGCATGGCGCCGAAGCCGCCTACACCCATGGGCGTGATCGCCGCCTCCGAGCCGCCGGCAATCATCACATCGGCATCGCAGTGCTGGATGATCCGGTAGGCGTCGCCGATGGCGTGCGAGCTGGTGGTACAGGCCGTGCATGTGGCTTCATTCGGGCCTTTGGCGCCGTAGCGGATGCTGACTTGCCCGGCGGCCAGATTGACGATGGCGGCAGGAATGAAGAAAGGGGATATCTTGCGCGGCCCGCCGTTCAGCAGGGCCTGATGCTCGCGTTCGATTACATCAAACCCGCCCACGCCCGACCCGATATGCACTCCCACGCGCGTGGCATTTTCCGGCGTAACCTGCAGGCCGGACATTTTTACGGCTTCGGCCGTGGCCGCCATGGCCAAGTGGATGAAACGCGCCATCTTCTTGACTTCTTTTTTCTCGATGAAGTCGAGCGGGTCGAAATTCTTGACTTCAGAGGCAATTTGGCAGGCGAAATTGCCGGCGTCAAAGGAAGCGATCCGGGCCACCCCGCTCTTGCCGGCAACAATGTTTTTCCAGACCTCGGCGCTGGTATTGCCAACGCCGCAAATCAGGCCCATCCCAGTGACAACGACACGCCTGGCCAACTACTTGCCGCCTTTCGCGTGCTTGTCGATGTAGTCAATGGCATCTTTAACGGTGCGGATCTTCTCCGCATCCTCGTCCGGGATCTCGATGTCAAAGGCTTCTTCGAACGCCATGACCAGCTCGACCGTGTCCAGGGAGTCTGCGCCAAGATCGTCTACGAAGGAGGCGTTGGGAGTGACTTCTCCCTCATCTACTCCGAGTTGCTCCACGATGATCTGTTTGACCTTCTCTTCCACTGCTGTTGGCATACGGTTCTCGTCTCCTTGTGTTTCCGCCGGATCTCTGCCGGCCAGACTTACTGCGTCACCGATTTGGCATGCTTTTCAACATCTTCGACCGCGTCCCGCATGGTCCCATTCTGCTCAGCGTTCGCGTCCGTGGTCTCCATGCCGAAGGCTTCTTCCGGCGTCATGATGAGTGCCTCTCGGGCGTCGTCCCGGGAGCCGGTGTCCGGATCATCCAGGAAAGATGCATCGGGGCATTACCCTCGGAAGCCTCCACGCGAGGCTGGTCCACGTTAACCCAGGTCACCCTTTCCCCAACTCGCGGCACGGAGTCCCTCTATTGCGGTAAACTGCCTAGTCTAATTGCTGGAAAAATGTTGTGTAAAGGGCCGTGCTCCGGCCGTTCATGGTTTGCCCGCCAACACCAGGGACTGCGGCATGCCTTCCAGCGCCACCAGCCTGGCGCCTGTAAATCCTGCCTGCGCACACATTCTTGCGAGCTCAGCGAAGGTGTAAGCATCGCCGGCGGGCGTGTTGCTCAACATGGTGACACTGAACAGCGCCGGCGCCGGCGGGGAAATCCTGTCGTCATTGGGCACAAACTCCAGGATCACCAGATGGCCTCCCGGATTCATGGCGCTCGACAACTTCTTGAGCAGCCGCTCGCCGGTGGCCAGGTCAAAATGATGCAGAAAGTTGGTCAGCAGGACCGCGTCATAGCCGGAGCCGTAGTCCACATCGAAGGCGCTTCCCGGAATCAGGTGATGCCGGTTGGCCACGCCGCGCTCCTGGGCGTTCGCCCGCGCCACTTCCAGGACGTTGGCCCAATCCACTGCGTAAATCTGAGCGTTGGGGGTCCGCTGCGCCACGGTGATGCCAAACATACCGTGGCCGGCGGCAATATCCAGGACCTTGGGGGAAGACTTACCCGCCAGCAGAGGCTGCAAGTGTCCGGCAATGGCCTGCGCCGGAGGAAACATCATCGGCGCCATGCCCCGGGCAAAGTCAACCCAGATGGGATCGTCCGGCCGGAGTCCATCGTGCCCGCTTCCGCCTTCGCCGCTGCGGACGGCCTCGGACAGCCGTTCGATGTTCTTCAACTGCACGGGATGCAGCAGAAACTTGAAGGCCTTGCCCAGATACGCCGGCGACCGGGTATCGAGAAAAACCGCGCTGTCCGGTGTCAGGGAATAGTTGTTCCCGGTTTTGACCAGAAAGCCGAGGACGGTCAGCGCATCGCAAAGAATACGCACGCCGCGCGCGGAGGTGCTGGTAGCTTTCGCGATTTCCGCAGCCGTATGGCTGCCCTTGGCGATCGCGGTAAACACGTCCAGATCAACCCCGGCTTTCAGAACATACGAATTCTGGTACCCGCGCACCGTCTCGAAGAGCGCCGCCGGATTCGGCGGGAGACCGGGTTTCCCTGTTGCTCCCACTCTTGTTTGACCTCCTTGGCCATTCTACCTGTCGGCGATGCCGCCTGTCTGGCAGGGACAACGTTTTTGACGGGTTGCGCCGCGCGGCCTTTTGGCATAGCGTGCCTGCCGCCGGCTGCCAGCATTTCCGGGCCGGCGGTCCGCGACCGAAACGGTGCCGCTGCTGACGGGGTCGCTTACAATGACAACTTGCTTGCCAAGAGCCAGCTCCTGCTGAAATTCACCGCCTGGATTGCCGCCCTCAAGACTCTGGGCGCGTGGGGCGTTCTGATCCTGGCCGCCATCGACAGCGCGGCGATTCCCATGCCCTTGGACGCGCTCGTGGCCAGTTACGTTTTCTCCAATCCCGGCCGCGCCTGGCTCTACGTGATTACCGGAGCCGTAGGCTCGGCCGTGGGATGCCTTCTGCCCTATTACCTGGGCCGCGCCGGCGGCGAACTGTTTCTGCTCAAGCGCATCGACGAGGCCAAACTCCAGCGCATCCGCGACCGCTTCGAGCGCCAGGAATTTCTGGCCCTGGCCTTGCCGGCGACCTTGCCTCCGCCCACGCCCTTCAAACTGTTTGTCTTCTCCGCGGGCGTATTCGAGATGAAGCTGCCCTGGTTTCTGGCTGCCATTGTGAGCGGACGCCTGGTACGCTTCGGGATCCTGGCCGCGCTCACTGTCATCTTCGGCCCGCAAATCGTCACCGTGGTCAAGACGGCGTTCCACAATCATCCTTCGCTGACGGTGGTGGCGGTGATCGCCGGAATAGCGCTGCTCTACGTCCTGTTTCGCCTGTTGCGCGGGCCGGTACTCGAGATGGCCAGAGAGATGAAGGGGAAGTAGGCCGTGGATCTCGCCGGCGCGCAGTTCCTGTTGACATCCCACATGTCTTCCGTCATACTCCTGTTTGCAAGCCACAGGAGGCCTGCCATGGTCGGCGGCAAAGCCGAGATTCTCCAAGGCACACTGGATTTGATGGTGCTGAAGACCCTGGAAGCCATGGGTCCTCTGCATGGCTACGGCATTGCCCGGCGCATTGAGCAGATCAGCGAAGACGCTCTGCAACTCAACCAGGGAACCATCTATGCGGCTCTGCTGCGCCTGCTCCAGAAAGGGTGGATCAAGGCGGAATGGGGCACGTCTGACAACAATCGCAGAGCCAGATTCTATTCCATTACCAAAACCGGCCGCAAGCAACTGCAGAGTGAGGCGGAGAGCTGGGAACAGCTGGCCAGTCTCATGGGGCGTTTCTTGCGCATGACCGGGCAGGGTTGATCCATGTTTGCCTCGCTACGCAGCTCTCTCGGGCGCCTGCGCGCTCTTTTCATGGGCCGCCGTCTGGATGAGGAGTTTGACCGGGAAGTTGAGTCCCATCTTACCCTGCTGACGGAAGAGAACATACGCCACGGCATGGCGCCCGACGACGCGCGTAGAGCCGCCCTCCGCTCCTTCGGCGGAGTAACGCAAGCGAAAGAGCACAATCGCGAACATCGCGGCCTGCGGCAAGTGGAAATCTGCTTGCAGGACCTGCGTTACGCCTGGCGCATCCTGCGCAGCCGTCCTGGGTTTACCGCGGTCGCTGTGCTGACCCTGGCCCTGGGGATTGGCGCCAACACCGCCATGTTCAGCGTAGTCAACGCGGTGATGTGGGGATCCTTGCCCTATCGAAACCCTGAGCGAATTGCGTACTTTTTTGTCGGGGACGTGGCCCACGGAGGCTTTGACGACGACATCTCGATCGCCGACTTCGCGGACTGGAACAACCAGAACCGTGTTTTCGACCAGATGGCGGCGTTCCGCGGGACCCACTTCACGCTGGCGGCGGACGGAGTGGAACCGGAGCGCATCGCCGGCAACCTCATCACCACCAATTGGCTGACTGTGCTGGGCTGGAAGGTCTGGATGGGACGCAACTTTCTTCCCGAAGAAGAACAGCCGGGCCGTGACAGCGTTGTAATCCTCTCCCACCAGTGCTGGCGGCGGACTTTCAGCGCCGATCCAAACATTCTGGGGAGAAAGGTAACTCTCAACGGCCAACTTTACGCCGTGGTAGGAATTCTGCCGCCGGGCCTGCGCTTTTGGCAGAGAGACGCCTACATCCCATTTCCTTTGAGCAACTTTTCCGCTGATCGGGCAACGCTCCAATATGCTCACGCGGTAGCGCGTCTCAAGCCAGGCGTCAGCATGCCTCAGGCCCAGGCGGAGATGGCGAGCATCGCCCGCCGGATTGAACTCGAGAATCCCGCCACAAATCAGTACCGCTCGGTAAAGCTCAGGACGCTCCTGGAGAGCGAAACCGACTGGGGACCGACGCGCCGCAGGATGCGCCAAACCTTGCTGGTGATGCTGGGTGCAGCCGGACTGGTCACGCTCATGGCCTGCGTGAATGTAGCCAGTCTGTTGCTGGTGCGAGGTTTGAAGCGGCAGAAGGAATTTGTGATGCGCATCGCGCTGGGCTCTTCCCGGGCCCGACTTGCCCGGCAGTTACTGACAGAGGCCCTGCTCCTTTTTCTTTGCGGCGGCGCCGCGGGTCTTGCCCTGGCCGTGACGGCCCGTAACCTGATGGTCAAGGCAACCGCCAGCTATCTCGACGGCGCGACGGTGGATGGCGGCACCACCATCGACCTCAACCCCCGCATATTTCTCTTCAGCTTTGCCGTGTCGCTGATTGCGGGAGCGCTGTTTGGCCTGGCGCCTGCCCTGCAAGCCGTGCGCGTCAACCTGAATGACGCGTTGAAAGACACCGTGAAACCTTCCGGCGGCGGCTGGCGGAGAAATAGGCTGCGCAGCTCCCTGATTGCTATGGAAATTTCGCTGGCTATGGTGATGCTCGTGGGATTCGGCCTGCTCGCGCGCAGCTTCGCCAAGGTGATGGCCGCTCCCCAGGGTTTCGAACGCGCTAACGTGCTTACCATCGCCGTTGGCCTGAACCAGGAAAAGTATGCGGCGCCGGCTCGGCAACTGGAGTTTTCCAGAAAGCTGCTGGATGAGCTTCGGCAAATGCCGGGCGTGCGGACGGCCGGAATCGCCAGTAGCATTCCCTTGATGGGCGGCAGCGCCATACCATTCTTTATCGAAGGCCGTGACGGCGCCGGACAGACTCAGGCGACAGTAAGAAAACTTGAAGTAAGCCCGGGATATTTTCAAACGTTCCGCATCCCAGTGCGCCGAGGGCGGCTTTTCAGCGAGCATGACGATGAGACCGCGCCTGCTGTAGCACTCGTTAATGAAACTCTTGCCCGCCGTTACTTTCCAGGTGAGAGCCCGTTAGGCAAGCGCGTGAAGATCGAGGATCCCCGGAATCCGTGGTGTGAAATCGTGGCTGTGGTTGCCGACGCCCATCAGCGCAACTTGGACGAGGACGAAGAACCTATTTTCTATCGTCCCTGGTACCAGGCGCCCCAGACTGACCTGACAGCGGTAGTACAGACGAATGCCGCAGCGGACATGCCCGCCGCCGGTGCTGCCCTCAGCGCCAAACTGCGCAGCCTCGACAAAGATCAGCCTTGGGAGCGTGTGCAGACGATGCAACAGGTCATTGACGACTCCGAGTCCGTGGTCCTGCGCCGCCCGATTGTGTTGCTGCTGGGAACGTTCGGAACGATCGCCTTGTTGCTGGCCGTGGTCGGAATCTACGGCGTCCTTTCTTACTCGGTGACCGAGCGCACGCACGAAATCGGCATTCGCATGGCCCTGGGCGCGCTGCCGGGCAATGT
This sequence comes from Candidatus Angelobacter sp., assembly GCA_036521855.1. Lineage (GTDB taxonomy): Bacteria > Acidobacteriota > Terriglobia > Terriglobales > Acidobacteriaceae > Angelobacter. Next base: position 19,902 of record DATDGY010000211.1, on the reverse strand, counting down.
TGTCAGGGCTGTTCTGGGCGAGACGCTGGCTCTGCTCGCGGCCGGGCTGAGCGCCGGCCTGGCGATGGCTTTGGCGTTGACGCGCTTGCTTCCCACGGGTGCGATCGGCTGGAGCGGCGCCGCCATCCATCTCTACGGCGTTACCCGCACCGATGCCATCACCTACAGTGGAGTGACCCTGCTCCTCTCCCTTGTGGCGCTGCTGGCCAGCTATATCCCAGCTCGTCGTGCTGCCAGGATCGATCCCATGAGGGCCTTGCGCTATGAGTAAGCATGGGACCGGGGCAGCCGGCGGATGTTTTCCGAGGGCGGCGGCACGAATCGCGACGGAACAGTAACGATCTCTAGCCAAGCGTATCCTGGTAGATGCAGGAGGCGAACCATGTTCAACCTGGACCAGTTCGTCGCAGATTGTCGCGTGGCCTTGACGGCAGACACATCGCACAAAGCCGTCCGTGAGGTGGTGGCGCGAGCGGTCTCCGATCCCGGGTCCGTGCTCAAAGGCCTGGGTGAGCCCAAGCGCGCGGAGATGCAGACGCTCTATCGCGCCGGCGATCTCACCATCTTGAACGTGATCTGGGCGCCGTGGATGACCTTGCTGCCCCACAATCACCAGATGTGGGCCGTGATCGGCATCTATACCGGCCGCGAGGACAACATCTTCTGGCGGCGCGTGCCCGGCAGCGCATCCGGCGAAGTGGAAGCCGCCGGCGCCCGGGCGCTGCGCGAGAAAGACGCGGAGCCGCTGGGACGCGACATCATTCATTCGGTCACCAATCCGATCCCGCGCTTGACTGGCGCCATCCACGTTTATGGCGGAGACTTTTTCGGGGTTCCGCGCAGCGAGTGGGACGCGGAGAGCCTCCGCGAACAGCGCTGCGACGGCGCCAAGATGGCGCGGCGCTTTGAAGAGGCCAACGCGCTTCTGAGTCAGGGCAGGGGTTGAAATCTGCTGAACTACAGAACACGGAAAAGCACCTGGACGCAGCACCTCAGCGGCTGAAGCCGATTTCTTCGACAGCCTCAACGCAGGCCTGAAGGCCTGCTCCACCCGCTTTCTGCCGTGCCCGCTGTCTGTCCCTACAATCCGCGCAGAGCCGAGGCCACGGGGCGGCGCGCCGCACGAATGGCCGGCGGCAAGCCGCCGACAAGACCCATGATCAGCGCAAAGCCTATGCCTGCGGCCAGCAGAACTGGCGTTATCTTGAAGGCGAAAGCCAGATGGGAGAAGGTCTGAAAGTTCAGCGTGCCGGTGGTGAAACCATTGACGGGCAGCACCGCCAGGCAGCCGAGCGCGCCGCCGGCAGCGGCAATCAGCAAGGCTTCGATCATGAACGAAAAAATAATGCTGCCCGCGCCAAAGCCCAGCGCGCGCATGGTGGCAATCTCCCGGCCCCGCTCCGCGACAGCGGAGTACATGGTATTGAGCGCGCCAAAGACCGCCCCGATGCCCATGATGATGGCGATAAAGCCGCCCAGCACCTGGATCACTTGCGTGAGCACCGTCGATTGGTTGGCGTAATAGTTCAGCTCGCTGCTTACGTCCACGTTCATGCGCGGATCGGCGCTGAGAGCGTCTTTGAGCTGGTGAAGTGCATCCGGCGAGGTCAAACGCGCCGTCACCGATTGAAATATGTTGTCCGGGCGGTGGTAGATCTGGTTGAGAACGTGCGCATCGCACCAGACCTCGGAATCAAAGGCCGAACCGCCGGCGTCAAAGACGCCGATCACGCGCCACGTTCCGCCGCCGAAGTTGACGCTATCGCCGAGGTTGAGTCCCGCGTAAGTTCCATTGACGTTACGGCCAACCACCAGTTCCGCGAGCCCAGGCTGAAAAAACCGGCCCTCGACGATCTTCACATTGCTGCGGACTTGCAGAGCCTTCGGGGAGACGCCGCGCACCTGCACGTTGGCGTCGGTGCCCGTGGAGCGCAGCGGAAAAGCCGCAACCACCACGACTTCGGGAGTAACCAGGGGACCATCGGCGGCGCGAGCCACGCCGGGCGCATCTTCGATAATTCTCACCTGGTCCAGGGTAACCGATCCGCTCATCTCCGATCCCGACCCGGCGCGCAAGACAATCGCATTACTGGGGGACCCCGAAGATACCAGCGTGGCCTGAAAACCGCGGGCCAGCGACATCATGGCGACGAACACTCCCACGGTGCCGGCAATCCCAAAGACCGCGACCACCGCCGAGAGCCAGCGCGCTCTTACGCTGCGCAAGTTGTACACAACCGGGATTGCCATGCTTATACCCTCCGCAACGCGTCGACCACGCGCAGCCGTAGCCCGCTCACCGCGGGCAGAAAACCGCTGGCCACTCCGAACAGCAGCGCCATTGCCAAGCCCACAAAGAACACTCCTGTAGGCAGATAGGAAAAGGGCAAGATGTTCTTGAGCGGAGTGAAGGGAATCGCAGCAGCAAAGCCTTTTGCCAATCCCAGGCCCAGTCCTCCGCCGACCGCGGCGATGATCAGGGATTCGGCCAACACCAGCAGCATGACGAAGCGGTCGGAATAGCCTACGGCCTTCAACACCGCCAGCTCGCCCATCCGCTCGCGCACCGAGATGGCCATGGTGTTGCCGGTGACCAGCAGCAAGGTGAAAAACACGATGCTGCCGATGGCCAAAACCAGAAATCCGATGTTTCCGATCTGCTTGGCAAAGCTGGCGGCGAAGGCCTTCTCCGTGTCGGTGTGGGTTTCATAGGGAGAATTGGCAAACTCGGCGTCAATGGCCTTAGCGATGTGCACGGAGTCGTCCGGATTTTCTACCTGCACGTAGTACCAGCCCACCTGGCCTTTCATCGCGTCCGGGAACCGTTCTTCCAGATATTTCCATTGAAACCAGAACTGGGTCTCGTCGTCACCAGGACGCTTGCCGTGGTAGATGCCGTCAATGTTGAAGTCCCAAGTGCCTTGAAAAATCGTGCCCTGGATGGGAATGTGATCTCCCACTTTGAAGCCGAAACGCTTGGCCGTGGACGCGCCCACAATGGCGCCTTGGCGATCTTTGACAAACGCCTGCCACTGATCGTCAGGCACCGCAAGTTCGGGAAAGACATCCCGCTGATTTTCGATGTCGACGGCAAACTGAGGAAACCCGTTCTTTTGATCCTGGTACACGCCGCCAAACCAGTTGTCGAAGGTAACGCGCTTGACTCCACGCATGTGCAAGATGCGGTCCCGGTACGAAAATGGCAGCGGCTGAATGATCGAGACGCGGTTGATGACCACCAGGCGGTCGACACCGGCCACATCTACTCCCGCGCCAAACGCTTGCCTGACCAGGGCCAGCAGGCTGAAGAGAAACAGGGCCACGGCAAACGATCCCAGGGTCAGCACCAAGCGGGTCTTCTTGCGAAACAGGTTGGCGAAGATCAGTCCGCGGAATTTCATCGCGCACCTCCTGACATGGCACTTTCCGGCGCGCCCGCTTCCACCAGCGCTCCTTTTTCCAGGTGCAGCGTGGTATTGGCGCTCTCAGCCACCACCGGATCATGGGTGACCATGAGCACAGTCTTTTTATATTCCTTCACCAGGCGCAGGATCAGCTCCATAATTTCGTCGGCACTCTTGCGGTCGAGGTCGCCGGTAGGCTCGTCGCAGAGCAGGAAGGTCGGATCGGAGACGATGGCCCGGGCGATGGTCACGCGCTGTTCCTGGCCGCCGGAAAGCTGCCGTGGATAGTGGCTCATGCGGTCCTGCAGCCCCACTAGCGCCAGCGCCGTCTCCACATGCTGGCGGCGATGCGCTTTGGATAGTTTAGTGAGCAGCAAAGGCAGTTCCACATTCTGAAACGCCGTCAGCACGGGGATGAGGTTGTACATCTGGAAGACAAAGCCCACGTGCCGAGCACGCCACTGAGTAAGCTTGCCGCGCGACATGTGCGTGATCTCGTCGCCGGCCACGGTGATGCTTCCCGCCGAAGGCACGTCCAGGCCGCCCAGCAAGTTGAGCAACGTGGTCTTGCCCGAGCCGCTGGGCCCCATGAAAGCGATAAACTCGCCGGGTTCGACGTCCAGGTTCAGCCCTTGCAGAACGTGGATCTCTTCCCCGCCGCGATAATACTTCTTGTCCAAGCCGCGCACATTGATTAGGTCGGAACTGCCGTCGAACCCATCCACCCTTACCATGACTCCTCCTACTGTTTGACTTCCACTGCCTGGCCTTCACGCAGCCCTTCTCCGCCATGCACCACCAGCATGTCGCCCGGAGAGATGCCGGCAATTACTTCGACGTCACTGCCGCGCTCAGCGCCCAGGCTCACTGCCCGGCGCTCCAGCTTTTGCTGTTTCACCACAAACACAACGGACTTGCCGGCATCGTCGCGCACCGCAGTCCTCGGGATCAGCGCTTTGGCGTCGGTGGCTCTGCCCTTGGCGACGGGCGCGTCATCCAGAAACGCTACTTTCACGCCCATGTCAGGCAGAATCCTGGGGTCGAGCTGGTCGAACGCCACGCGCACCTTGACGGTGGCCTTCTGGCGGTCGGCGGTGGGAATCACCGTGCGGACTGTCGCAGGAATCTGCCACTCGGGATACGCATCCAGCGTGGCAATGGTCTTTTGTCCGGTTCGCACGCGCGCGATGTAGGCTTCGTTGACGTCGACCTCGATTTCGATGGACTTCATGTCCACCACGGTGGCGATCCCGGTGCGGGTGAAACCGCCGCCGGCGGACATCGGAGAGACGATCTCTCCGCGCTGCGCGTCCTTCGAGACGACAACGCCGTCATACGGCGAGCGCACGGTACAGTTCTCGACATCCTGCCGGGCGACTTCGATCTTGGCCGCGGCGGCGCGCGTCTGTTCCCTGGTGAGCGCGATCTTGGAGCGCAAGCTCTCGTCGAGGGTGCCGGCCGTGTCCAGCGCCTGCTCGCTGTTGACTCCCGCCGCGCGCAGACGTTGGGCGCGTTGCAGTTCGCGGTCGGCGTTGCCAAGCTGGACTTCCAGGTCAGCCAGGGCAGCGGCGGTGGCGTCACGATCCGTAATGGCCGAAGCCAGGGCAGCCTGGGGCTGGGAGCAATCGAGTTCCGCCAGCACCTGGCCGGCTTTCACTTGCAAGCCCTCTTCGGCATAGATCTGTTCCACGCGTCCGGTGACCTTGGCGGCCACAGTGGCCCGGCGACGGGGCGTAATGTAGCCGCTGGCGTTGAGCAGGGCTTGGCCGTGAAGGTCGCCTGCGGGACGGGCCGCAGCCACCTCCACCACCGGTCTTTGCGAGCGGAAGGCCAGCAATAGTCCGGCCAACAACACCAAACCGCCGAGGGCCGCGGCAAACAGCCCCAGCCGCTTACCAGTCTTGCCTCCGCCACGCGAGCGGTGGTCAATCGTAAGTGAACTCAGGTCATGCCGGGGAGGCATGGAGGATGTACTCATAACAAAACCTGTTCGCTTCCCGGCAGCGCCGTCTTCCCGGCCCGGTTAAAAGGCCCCGGCTCTGCCAAGCCACCAACAGCAAGGTGGGAACGCGCTTGCCTGGATATTGTTCTTGGCTGACGAGCAGTACGGCAGAGACTCTCATCATAACGTAGATTCACAGGGCGAGCGTACCGTCGCAAAATCATGTGCGGCGGGCGAATTCGCTCTCGCCGGCAGTGTGGCTCCTCGCGACCCTCTCATTGCCCCGTTCTAGTCAGCTCGCGCAGCAGTCGCTTGCGGTCTTTGCTCAAGTCGCGTCCGTCGCGTTCGGAAGGATAGGGCTGATCTTCGCCTTTGAGGCCGTTCCACAGCACAAGATTGAACTGGGCGGAGTCTAATTTGTCTTCGACCGAGAAGTCGTAGCCCTGGGTTTTCTCGGCCCAATAAGCGGCATCGTGTCCGGGCCGGAATGACGTTTTCTTCTCGTCCTTCGAAGCCGGCGGCAAAGGAAGCTTGGTGGTGCGCAGGATGGCCGGCACGTGAGCGGAATAGGTCCAGGAGGCTTGGCCGGTGGAGAAGACTTCGGTCATGGGCGCTTGCAGCGCGTCGTAGAGTCCCAGCGGCTGTAATCCGAGGACTTCTTCGATGGTGCGCAACATGGAGACGGTGTTATACCGCGCCGAAACCACCGCGCCCTGCTTCACGTAAGGACCAATTACGTAGGCGATGCTGCGATGGGCGTCCACGTGGTCGGGGCCGTCCTGGGCATCGTCTTCAATGACGAAAATCAAGGTGTCCTTAGCGTACTTGCTGGCCGCGATTTTTTGCGCCACCAGTCCCAGGGCGTAGTCGTCGTCTGCCATCTCGGTCTCCACGGTGTTCACGCCGTCGATGGCGTCTTTGAAACTGCCGAAGTGATCGTGGCAGATCCGCAGCAACGTGAGAGAAGGAAGGCTGTCGTTTTTTACGAACTCATCGAACTCCCGCTCCCACTCTTTGTAACGCCAGTAATCGGGGAACCGCTGATCGAAGCTGCGGAAGAACGCATCGGTGCGCTCCTGGAGCCGGGGGTTGGTGGAAACCGCCACGCGCGTGCCGCTGGTGGCAGGTTCATGCAGCAAGGGGATAGCCTTGCCAGTTGCCGTTGAATCCGCATAGTGTCTGAGATCGGCAAAGAAGCCGTAATTGCGCACGGTGAGGTGCGCCTTCAGAGCCGAATCCCAAAGATACCCAGCGCCCGTTTCATCGCCGGGACCGTCGGGAGCGGCGACATCAACGGAACCCGGCAACTGGTCCTCAGGACCATCCAGCTTCGCGGTGTTTCTGTCCTCGGGCGAAGAGGCGGCGACGTTAATGTCTCGGTTCGTGCCCTCAAAGTCATAGGTGAACCCGCGACCGGCGTAGTTGACCACGACGGTCCTCTCGGTAAAGTCGGTAGCGCGGGCCGCAACGCTCCAGTTCCAGCCGTTGCCGCTGACCTCGCCGCTGTCATAAAAATTGTCGAGCGTGACAAAGCGCCGCGCCAGGTCATGATGGTTGGGGGTCATCGCATCCGGAAAGAGATTGAGCCTGGGATCGCCGTTGCCTTTCTCGAGGTCCCCCAGCACCTGATCGTAGGTGCGGTTCTCTTTCACGATGTAGATGACGTGCTTGACGTGGTCGCGCAGAAAAGAAAATACCTTGCTTGCTTTTTCGTCTGCCGGCGGAAGAAAGTGGTTGTTGGCCGCGACTTGAGCGGTCAGGGACTGCAACTCGCCAGCGGATGGAAGCGGGATCACGGCAAAACCGCCTTTTTCCAATTGCAGGATGTATTGTTCCGCGGCCGAGCAGGGGCGTTCACCGGGTGCGACGGAAAAACTGTTGCGGCATCCTCGTGGATTGGGCCCTGGGTTGCTCTTGCCGTTGACTATGTACAGCCGGCTCCCGTCGGCGCTGGCGCTGACGGCATTGGGATACCACCCGGTGGGAATCAAGCCGACGACGCGGCTGTCGTCAGGATCGCGGTCCAGGCGAATCACAGCCACTGAGTTCGTGCCGGCGTTGGTCACGTAAAGGGTTTTCTCGTCGGGCGAGAGCGCCAGGCCGGTGGGGTTGCTGCCTTTGAAGTCGCCGCGATTGGGAAATATCGCCGCCGGCGCTGTGGTTTTGATCTCGGCCAGCACGCGGTCCGAAGCGGTATCCACGATCACCACCGAGTCGCTGTTGTCGGCCACGGCGAAAAGCAGGCTTTGGGCCTTGTTGAGGATCATCTTGCCGGGCTGGCCATGCACTCTGATGCGGCCGCTGACGACGGGCGCGGCATGCAGGTCCAGCACGTCAATCTCGCGATCACGCAGACTGGAGACGTAAGCGTTGTTCTCACCCTTGAAGACCACCCAATAAGGGTATTCGCCGCCCGGAACGCCCTTCTTGGCTGGATCATTCACTCCAGGACGCAGGTCCAACTCTGCCGTCTTCTTTTTTGTGGCCGTGTCAATCAACGTCACAGAATCATTCTGATGGTTGACGGCCAACAGACGCGTGCCGTTCGAATTCACCGCCAGTCCGGCGACGATGGCGCGGACGGGGACGCTTTTATCCTCATGCATCGAGGGAACGCCCAGTCCGCCTTTGTGGCCCAGCAGGATGGGCTCGCCGGATTCTGCCCAGCGGCCATCTGTTTGTTCAAAGACATGGACGTTGTCGCTGACGCCGCCGGAGACATAGAAGCGCTTGCCGTCGGGCGCCCAGGCCATACCAACGTAAGTATTGGGCACGTTCAGGACCTGCATCTTTACCGGAGCCGGCTGGCGAACGTCGTAAACGAATACGTACTCGCCGGACTGGTTGAGGATGGGATGCCCCTTCGCGTCCATATTGCGATTGAATCCGCTGGTGAGGATCAGCAGAGTGTGGCCGTCGGGGCTGAGCGCCGTGGTAATGGGATGGTCCACAGTGAACTCAGGGCGGTCGGCCAGGTCAGGATTCAGCGGCTGAAACCCGGTTCCCTTGGCCGCCGTGGGTGTGATGTTCATCCCCGTAGGCAGGCTCTCCGCCGGGGCGGCGTTATTTTGTTGGAGCGGCGCTGCCGCAAGGAGATGAGAGCAGAAGGCCACAAGCGGCGCCAGTAGAACAAGAAGGAGTCGGTTGATTTTCATTTGTTTAGTTCGTCCCATGTTTCTTCAGGTCTTCCTGGAGCTGTTTCGTGGGGATCGTGCCCAGAGTGTCGTTGAGCAGAGCGGCCAGCCGCAATCCGGCCAAAGCCAGCCGTTCATCGACTAGCCGGATATTCGCCTGGTAGTAGGCTTCGTCAATCGCCGTTCCATTGCTTACCCAGACCGGGAGCGCCTCGCGGAGCGATTCGTTGGCCCAGTCGGCCGGGCCGCCGCCGGCCTTCTGCTCCAGGTGGTCTTTGCGGATCAGGTCCTGCAAATGATGGACGTATTCCTCTTCGCTGTAGCCGGTATGTTCCACCAGGCTGTAATCCCACACTCCGTGCAGGTTGCAGGGATAGTTACCGCACTGGTCCGCGCCGAAGACCGTGACCTTGACGTCATTGCCGCCGCGGGCGTCGTCAATGGCGTGAAGGGGCTGGTGAATGTCGCCCACGAAATGAACCAGGAACATCAGGGCGATCAGGCGTTCGCGCTCGGAGGCGTTCGCGTCGCCCAGCACCTGGCGGAACATTTCAATCCTGTCCACCACGCAGTTGTGGTGATCGGTCTGCGCCGTGGGGGCTTTGTCCTGGGGGCGATAACAATCGCGCTGCTCGGAAAAACCCGCGGCGCCGCGAGGTATATCCACAAAATGCCAGCCAAAGGTTTCCGGCTGTTCGCTGCGGATGGCGTCAGCCCAATTGGCGATCGAAGCCAGGCTGTTCTTTCCGAGAATCAGGTTGAGATTCTTGCGCGTGGACGGAGTCAGCCGGGAGCTGGCAATGTCCGCGATCACGGCATGCCCCTTGGTGCTCCAGGCGGGGAGTTGCGAGGGAAGAAAGGCGAGCAAAGCGGCGATCGCGGTGATCTTTTTCACTCGGGTCCCTTAGTTTCCCAGGATGATGTTTGTTCCTAAAGTCACGGTCAACCTCAGGTGGCATTTGTGAAACAGGCTCTAAGAAAAGCGCGGCAGCCGAGGCTGCCGCGCTGTCAAATGGTTTACCAGGCGGTTAGAACTGGAAGCGAGCGCCCAATTGGATCTGCCTGGGGGTGTACAGGAAGTTGCTGTTGTTGGTGCCGGTAACGGTCCCGAACGTGGGCGAGAAGGTCAGGGTACTTCCAGAAATGATGTAGCCGGTGTTGTTCACGCTCATCACGTTCTGTTTGTTGGGGACGTTGAAGAAATCGGTCATCAGCTCCAGCTTATATCTTTCCTGAAAGGTGAAGGTCTTGGACACGCGCACATCCTGTTCCCACTGGGAAGGCATGCGGAAAGAATTGTTCCCCAGAATGTCAATGCGGTTGGTGCCGCCGGAGCCGTTAATGCCGCTGATGGCTCCTCCCGGCGCATTGCCGGCAACCGAGAGCGTGTAGGGCAGACCATTCTGGATCTGCACGATGGGCGAGAGCCCCCAGTCGTTGGCGAACCAGCCGGCCCATCCGTTCATCTTCCAGGGCGAGGTTATGATCGCGTTCGCCACGAAACGGTTGGGAATGTCATAGATGGAGTTGCCCTTCTCGGCAGCGATGTTGTTGGGGAAGAGCAGGAAGTTGGTCCCCGTGAACGTGGTCTGGTTCTGGCCGTCGTCAATCGCGTGCGACCAGGTATAGCTGGCCGAGAACTGGATGTGGCGGCTCATGCGATGGTTGGCCTGGACCACCAGGGCGTGGTAGCTGCTGTTGATGCCGCTGAAGATGTCGGACATGGAGCCAAAGGCGGCGTTTGGCCGCGGCTGGCCAACGGCGAACGGCTTGAACAACTGCGTGGTGTAGGGGCCACTCCCAAGAGGACCGCCGCCAACGACCGTGTAGGTGACACTGCCGATGTTGTTGAGCGGGACGTTGGTATCCACAAAGTCCGGAAGCTCGCGTCCCAGGCTGCCCAGGTAGCTGGCAGAAATGACGGTGCCCCAGCCCACTTCACGTTCCAGGGTCAGATCGAACTGGTGGATCTGAGGGTTCTGGAAATTCTTATCGAAAAACACAATGTTGGGCTTGATGCTCCCACTGGGATTGGCCAGGATCTGGGGAAATGTGGGCGCGCCCACCGAAGTAGGAGTGAACGAAAACGACACTTGGCTGCCGGGCATTCCCGTGTCGATGAGGGCGTTGAAGATGGTGGAGTTGATGATCCGGCCGTAGTAGATGCCGTAGCCGCCGCGCAGCACCGTCTTGCCATTGCCAAAGGGATCCCAGGCAAAGCCGACACGGGGACCAAAGTTGTTCATATCGTGCGGCAACTGGGCCGTCTGCGGCACCGCGGGGTTGACCAGGTTGCTGAAAGGCGCGGGCATCATCTCGTACTCCCAACGCAGACCCAGGGACAGGCTCAGGCGGGGCAGGATCTTCCAGTCGTCGGCGACAAAGAATGCAACGTCGTTAGTAGTGAACTCAAGTCCGGGAAGACCAAGGCCCTGGCTGTAGCTCGAATAGCAGGGCTTCCCCGAGCAGGCGTTTTGCTTGTTGAGGTCAGAGAAATAATTCAGCAGGCTGCTGTAGCTGTAGCTGCCGAACCCGTTGAAAAGGTTTTGCGAATTGTCGTTCACGTGGCTGAAATCAAACCCGTACTTGAACGTATGCTTTCCATTGGTCCAGGACAAAGTGTCGGCGACTTGGCTGCGGCTCTCGTCGGGGAAGAACGACCTTTGCAGAAAGTTAGGAACCCCGAAAGTAAAACCATTCGTGAGCGCTACCGTCGGCGGCAGTCCCAGCGGGTTGGTGTAGGCGGGGAGCGTGGGGGGAGCGTTCACCAGGTTGGCCAACTCATACGGCGCCGGTGGTTGGCTGAACTCGTACTCAAAATCGCGTCCGTATTGGAAGCGCAACTCGTTGATGATATTGGTGGTGATGGAGGTATCCAGCTTGGCTACTCCCCAGGTATCTTTCACGTAATCGTTGCCAAAGCTGGCGATCCCACGAGTAACCACGCCTCCCGTCTGAATGCCGGCCGGCGACGTCCAGCGCATGCGGTTGAAGGAGAACGAAGCGTGGTTCTTCTGGTTAATCTGCCAGTCAATTTTGGGAAACATGATGTACTGATCGCCGGTGCGCGGAACCGTGCCCAGCAGCGTGTTCAAGCCGGCCAGATCGTTGTTGTAGGTCGTCGTCGCGGCCGCGGTGGTGACGCCCAGCCGCCCGGCCAGGGTGCTGATGGTGCTTGCACTCGGGGCCGCGAAGAAGACATTGGGATTACTGGTGACGGCCACGCCGGGGAAATTGTTGTGGTACCAATCGAAGGCCACAAACCAGAACAACTTATCTTTCATCAGCGGGCCGCCGATACCGAACCCGGCGATCTGGCGCTTGTTGGTTGGCTTCAGCGGCTGGCTCACGAAGGTGCCGGACGAGTTCTGCACGTTGATCTGAGCGAATTCGTTGAAGGCGCCAATGTCGTTATCACGGTCGTTGAAATAAGCTTCGCCGTGAACGGCGTTGGTGCCGCTCTTGGTCGCGGTGTTGACCACGCCGCCGGCCGAGCGTCCGTATTCCGCCGAATAGTTGGAAGTGTTCACCTGGAATTCTTGTACAGCTTCTTTGGGAGTGGAGTAGCCGATGCGCGTGCGCCCGCGCTCTTCAGAAAAGAATGCCTGGTTGTTGTCGGCGCCGTCCACGGTATTGTTGTTCAGCAGGGTGCTGATGCCGCGGAAACTGAGTAGTCCGAAGGCGTTGGAATCGCTCACCACGCCCGGGGTCAGCAAGGCGAAGTTTGACCAGCGGCCGCCGTTGATGGGCAGGTTGGAAATTGCAGTCTGGTCCATGGTTGGCGCGAATTCCGGCGAAGTGACGTTGATCTGCGGCGCTTCCGCGGTAACATCGACAGTTTCCTGACTTCCACCCACGCCCAGGCGCGGTGAAACCTCGGTCAAGCTACCCACCGTGACGATCACCTGCTCCGCCTTGTAAGCAGAGAAACCTTGGCGCGTCACGCTGACGGTGTAGGAGCCCGGCTGCAGCGTGACTACGCGATAGTAGCCGGAGTCGTCCGTGGTAGCAGTGTGCTCGGCGTTGGTCCCGTTGTTGTGGACCACGATCTGGGCTTTGCCCACCACGGCGCCGGTGGAATCGAACACTGTACCGCCAATGGCGCCGTCGGTTGTTGACTGGGCTGCAAGCAGCGCACAGCCAATAAGAGCAGAGAGCGACAGCATGAACACCCGTCGCATCAGACTTGCAAAGTATGCCGTCATGGCATTCCTCCCCTGTGAAATCAGAACCTGGCGAGATTACTTAAGTAACCTGAGGCGCACCATCATAAGCGCCAAAGCAAGAAATGAAAACAACAAATAGTTCCATTCCGTAGAGTCAGGGGTGATGCTAGCAAGCAATTGTTTTCAAAGGGTGAACTCTACATTAAGACTCGATGAACGAGCCACTAGGCTGTGGAAAACTCGACACAAATGCTTGTCAAAAATTGGCAAACACCTATGCTTTTTTCCAAAAGACATAGGCATCGCATAAGCGGTGAATTGGAACTGCATACTCACGTGCGGAGACTTGGTTCAGCAGGGTCTGTCCTTGCACGCAAAGAGCATTGGCAGAAGCCTAACTGCCTTCCTGGGGAGTGGCGCAGATGACCGAACCGGCGACAGGGAAGCACACCGTGCAGTGCCGGTTTTGGCAGATGAACGCCGCAGAAATCGAGTGTTTGAAAACCAATTGTTCCAGAGTATTGGTTTCTAGCACAACCGAGTACTTGTCGAAGGAGCGCACTTTGCCGGAGAGCTTCACGCCATTGATCAAGTGTACGGTAACGTGTTTTCTGCCCAGAAGTGCAGCTTGAAAAAACGATTCTTGAATGTTGCTGGCAAACATTGACGATCCCGTCCGGGGCCGGGTGCCCAGCCGGCCAAAGAAGCATGGTGGACAAAATAGTGGCTGCCCGTCCATCTGTCCAATATATAATTAGACTTTTCTTAATAGGTTCTAACTATGGAAGTCCATCAATTACGTTACTTTTGCGCGGTTGCTGAGGCCGGCAGCTTTACTCGCGCGGCGGAGCGGGAGCAGGTGGCGCAGCCTTCGCTGTCGCAGCAGATCATGAAGCTGGAAGAGGAACTGGGGGTCCGCCTTTTTGATCGCTTGGGACGAGCGGTGCGGCTGACCGGTCCCGGACAGGTTTTCTTGCCCCGGGCGCGGACCATCCTCGCCGAGTTGCGCGCCGCCAAGGAGGAAGTGGCGGAGCGGCAGTCCACCGTCTCCGGGGCCGTGTGCGTGGGAGTGATTCCGACCATCGCGCCGTACTTCCTGCCGGCGCGAATCGCCGTGTTTTCGCGCAGGTACCCGCAGGCTGCAATCACGGTGGTGGAGGATGTCACCGTCCATCTGCTCGACCGGTTGCGCGGCGGGCTGGTGGATCTGGCGATTATGGCGCTGCCGGCGCGCGGCCACGACCTGGAATGCTTTCCTCTGCTCACCGAGCGCTTGTTCGCCATCCTGCCCAAAGGCCATGACTTGGCGCGGCGGAGGAGCGTGCTGATGAAAGAGTTGCGCCAGGAGCCCTTCCTTCTTCTGCGCGACGACCATTGCTTCCGGGACACGGCCATCGAGGTCTGCAAGCGCGCCCGCATCATGCCGCAAATCGTCTTTGAAAGCGGGCAGTTCTCGAGCATTCTAGGGATGGTAGCCGCGGGACTGGGTATCTCCATCGCGCCGGAGATGGCGCTGGAGCGGAGGGCCGACTGCAACTTTGTATTGATCGCTGACGAGCGGGCTTCGCGTACCGTCGGTGTCGCGGCGCTCAAGGGACATTTCTTGAGCAGGGCCCCGCAGGCGTTTCTCTCCTACCTCCGTTCTCAAGCCCAGGGCCGAAGAGCCTCCGCGCATTGAAACGAGTCTATTTTCTGCCTGCCGATTCCACGGTGCGTGTGGGGTCGGCGCCTTGCCAGGTAACGTCGGCGGTGGGCCCGTAACTGGAGGGCACTTTTCTTCCCAGGAGACGGAGATAAACGCTGAGCTGGGTGCGATGATGCGCCGTGTGCAGCAGCCGCCGCCAGAATACCCAAATACGTTGGCGGCGGACATCGAAGAAAGGCACCTCTTCGAGCCACCAGTCCTGGTCGCAGACGGCAAGGCGCTGCAAGCGCGGCTGGCATAGGTCTTTGTTGCGCGCACAAAAGCCAGCCGGTGTCAGCTCATCGCTTTTGGGCAGCAGCGCCGCCGGTTCCGGTTCGCCGGGCAGCCCAATGAACTCGGCAAAAAAGCGGCGTTCGGAGAGAAGCTGGTGCTTCATGATCGTCAGCACGGTGCTGGAACGCTCCGCCGCTTTAAACTCCATATCCTCTGGACGGAACTCGCGCCATACGCTGATGACCTTGCTGGTCTCACTGGCGTAGGTATCCAGCAGATGTTGCAACGCCGGATTCGCGGCACGCGGGACCGCAGCTTCGGGAATCGCCGTGTACTCGTACTGCATGGGCATGGGGCTGTTCTCCAGCCGTGCTTGTTTCTAGCTTACGCTCCGGCGGCCTTCGCCAGGGGCATGCCCGCGCCAGGCTTGACGATGGCGGCCACGACCAGACCGGCGCATACGAATCCCATGGCGATAATGCATATATAAGCCAGCGTGTAGTTGCCGGGAAATCCGTAAAATGTCCAGTAGGACACGTTGGTGCTAATCGCCGCCAACACCCCGGCCACGGCGATAAACCTCCAGCGGGCGAGGAAACTAGCCAAAGTGGTCTGCCCGAGAAGGAACACCGCCAGCAAGACCTGCAAAATGTTGGTTCCCACCTCGGTGAGTAGTTGGCTCGGCTTGAGAGCCAGGGACTGCGCGGGATGGAAGATCAGTATGCCAACCGGCCCGACATAAGTCTTGGCCCTCGCGTTCAACGCGGCCATTTGCTGCGAGTGAGTAGCATCGGGCACCCCGCTGCCGGGAAAGAAGTAGAATCCGCGGTCGGGAGGTTAGCCTTCATGCTGCTCAGGACGGCTTCTTCATTGGGTATTTCCTGCACTCCGGTCTGCGCCAGTCCTGTGAAGACGTGCGCTATGCTGGACCACGCAAAGAACGCCAGACCACCGAGAATCCCAGCCAGTAGTTTTCTGCCCATATCTTTAACCCTCCTCCAGTCGGCACTATGCTGCTCCGGTGCTGGCGGACAAGTCAACCGCGTTCTCAGGAGAATAAATTTCGAAGCCCGCAGGCATTCCTTGTAATCTACTGAGAGTGTTGTTGTTTGAGGGGGCGTTTTGGCTGAGACCACTGGCAAGAAGGACGAGAAAACCATCAAGAAGAAGTCGTCAGCGCAGCAGTTCAAGGCCGCGCTGCCGATGATCAAGGAGCTGGTCCGCCCGCGGCGCGGCCTGCTGGCGTTCAGCTTCTTACTTGTGCTGATTGGCCGTGTCTGCGGCCTGGTGCTGCCGGTTTCGAGCAAGTTTCTGTTTGACAACGTGATCGGCAGCCGTCCGTTACCGCACGTCCTTGCAAGGCTACTGCCGGCAACCATGCAAGGATCGAGGAATGCGAACCTGTTGCCGTACATAATCGGCGTTGTGGTCTTCGCCACCCTCATCCAGGGTCTGACCTCCTTCTCTTTGACGCAGTTGGTCTCCAAGGAAGGCCAGCGGGCGATTACCGAACTCAGGCGCAGGGTGCAAGCTCACATCGGCAGGCTGCCCCTCGGCTATTACGACGCTAACAAGACCGGCGCTCTGGTTTCGCGCATCATGAGCGACGTGGAAGGCGTGCGCAACCTGATCGGCACCGGCTTGGTGGAATTCAGCGGCGGCATACTGACCGCTGTGCTGGCGCTAGCCATCCTGTTGAAAGTCAATGCCCGGATGACTCTGATCGCCCTCGGCTTCCTGGTGGTGCTGATGGTGGCCTTTGCCCGTGCCTTCAAGACCATTCGCCCTATCTTTCGCGAACGCGGCAAAATCAATGCCGAGGTCACCGGCCGCCTCACGGAGTCTCTCGGCGGAGTGCGCGTGGTGAAGGGCTACCACGCCGAGGAGCGCGAAGCCGAGGTCTTCGGCGCCGGCGCACTGCGGCTGCTGCAAAATGTCTTCAAGACCCTGACCGCAACTTCGCTGATGGGGCTTTCTTCGGTGGTGATGCTGGGCATCGTGAGCTCCATCATCATGTACAACGGTGCGCGCCAGATCCTCGCTGGTCACATGACTCAAGGCGATCTCATCATGTACACGGCGCTCATGGGCTTCATGGTGGCTCCCGTGGCCCAGATCGCCGCCATCGGCACACAGATCACGGAAGCCCTGGCCGGACTGGACCGCACCCGTGAGGTCCTGGACCAGAGTCGCGAAGACGCGGACCCCGAACGCACCATCGTGCTCCCGCGCATTGAGGGCGACATTGCTTTCGAACACGTTGACTTCTCCTACGAGCCGGGCAAACCGGTGCTGGAAGACGTGAGCTTCGAATCGCAGCCCGGCAGCGTGACCGCGCTGGTGGGATCCTCCGGTTCCGGTAAATCGACCATGATCGGCCTGGTGGCGGCCTTCTACAAACCCACGACCGGGCGCGTGCTGGTCGATGGCGTGGACTTGAGCCACGTGCGGCTGGATTCGTACCGCCCGGCGCTGGGCGTAGTGTTACAGGATTCCTTCCTGTTCGACGGCAGCATCCGCGAGAACATCGCTTTCTCGCGCCCCGAGGCCACCGAAGAAGAAATCATGGAAGCCTGCCGCATCGCCCACGTCGACGAATTCGCCACCCGCTTTGCCGACGGTTACGACACCATCATCGGCGAGCGCGGCGTCAAGCTCTCCGGAGGCCAGAAACAGCGGGTCTCGATCGCGCGCGCGGTGCTGGCCGATCCGCGCATTCTGATCCTCGACGAGGCGACCTCCAGCCTGGACTCTGAATCGGAATCCTACATCCAGCAGGGCCTGAAATACCTGATGGAGGGACGGACGACGTTTGTGATCGCCCACCGGCTCTCGACCATCCGCTCCGCCGACCAGATCCTGGTAGTGGAAGCGGGCAAGATCGTGGAACGTGGCCGGCACCAGGAACTGCTCGCGCTCAACGGCCGTTACTTTGACCTCTATACCCGCCAGCACGGCTTGGAAGAGAACCTCTTTCTTGCTCCGGGCGAAGGCGACAAGGTCGACGAACAGAACGGCGCCGGCCGTCCCGGCGGCGCTGGAACGCCCGATCCCATGAGCATCATCCGCGGCCAGGGACTGTAAGATCGCTGATGAACAAAGCGATCGCCACACCGCTGTGGGAAGACCGGTTGGCGAGCCGCTTGCGTGGGTTCGGGCCGCTAGGAATCTTTTCGATCGCTTGCATCTTCTATGCCACTTGGTATGCGCCCTCTTGCCTTTTTGATGGTGTTGGTATGGACACGTCTATCACGTACCCCTTGGAGTGAAATCGGCTTTGTACGTCCCAAAAGCTGGGCAGGCGAGCTGGCCATCGGCCTGGTTCTCGGCTGTGCGCTCAAGCTTGTGCTGAAGTCCGTAGTGATGCCGCTTCTCGGCGCCGACCCAGTGAATCATGCCTACCATTCCGTGGTTGGGAATCGGGCCGCCATTCCCGGAATCCTGTTGACGATCCTTCTCGCGGGTATCGGCGAAGAAACCTTGTTTCGCGGATATCTGTTCGAACGCTTGACCGAGCTGCTCGGGCGCGGCGTCGGGGCGCTGACGATAATCGTGTTGTTGACCTCAGTTTGGTTTGGCATGAACCACTTCGTTCTTATGGGCCGTGCCGGCGCCGAAAACGCTGCCATTGCCGGTCTGGTGTTCGGCACCATCTACGCCATCACCAAACGGCTCTGGTTGTTGATCAGTGCTCATCTCGCGGCCGATTCTCTCGCGTTCGCCATCATCTATTTCGGCCTCGAGACCAAAGTGGCGCATTGGGTGTTCCGGTAGATTCCTGTCCGGATTGCGGTCTATTGACGTCAGCGAGTTGTACAATGCGTCTTCCGGAAAACCAATGAAATCCAATCTACTGAAGACCGCCATCGTTCTTGTCTTTGTCCTTGCGCCAGCCGTATCCGCTATCGCGCAAACGTCCGGGCCCAAACCCATCGACTTGCTCAAACAGAAGTTGATCACCATCTCCCAGGGTGTGAGCGCCGATTGGGGAATCTACATCAAGTCGCTGGACACCGGCGAAGAGATCGCCATCAACGCCGATGCGGTGATGGACACTATGAGCGCCATCAAGATTCCGCTCCTGGTGGACGTCTATCGCCAGGTGGACGCAGGCAAGATCAATCCCGCGGAGCGCATTGTCTTGAAGACCTCCGACAAGCGCTTTGGCACCGGCGTCCTGCGCACGCTGGAACCGGGTCTGGACTTGAGCTTCCATGATGCCCTCATGCTGATGATCATCCAGAGCGACAACACCGGCACCGACATGGCTTTCTCGCGGGTGGGCGGGCCGGCAGACGTCACCCAGACGATGCATCAGTTGGGCCTGAACTCCATCACCGCCACCGGCACCACGTTCGACTGGTTTCGCGCGCTGGCCGAGCCGGGCGACCCGGCCTACGCGAAGATCACGCCGGAAGAGCTCTTCACCAAGGGTTTCCCCGCAAAACTGACTGATGCCGACGTGGAAAGATTTCACTTCGAGGGCAAACATCCCTTCGGCCTCTCCAGCGCGCGCGACATGGGCAAGCTCCTGGCCATGATCGCCGGCAATCAGGCGGCCAGCGAGAAGGCCTGCAAAGAGATCCTGCGCCTGATGGGCATGCAGCAGATGCGCACGCGCATTCCCAAGTACATGGACGATGACACCCGCACGCCGCACAAGACCGGCGATTTTCCGCCGTACATCGCCAACGACGTCGGCTTGATCGAAACCCCGGCCGGCCGGGTGGTGGTGGTATTCTTCTCGGCGCATCACCGCGGCTACTACTCCGAACTGGAAGACGCGATCGCCCGCATGAGCGAACAGGTGTGGGCGTATTTCAACTATCGGCCCAAATCGGAAGCAGCAAAGTAGGAACATCCGGATGACCACGCGACGCAAGCTCGTCTATGCAACTCTGGCCGTGGTGATCGCTTTTTCCGCGCATGCCCTCTGGAAAACCCTGTTCAACCCGCTGGTGTGGCACATCACCTACATCGGTGTCCACATCGCGCGGGCAATCCATGAGCCCAACTATGACAGCGTGACCTCGGCGCGGATCTTCGATGCGCTGGCCATCGTGTTCAACGCATTGATCTATTTTGCCGTGCTGCTGGCGTTGGATCGATTGCTGGTTGGCCTGAGATCGCAGCGCTCGTGAGTGGAACTGCTACTACTCGACCTTGTTCTCACGCCGTAAGCCAACGCTTGAGTTTCGTTTTAAGAGCATGTTAGAATGTAACTACACAATGGTAACTACGCAAAATGCGCTTCGAATGGGATGAGGCTAAAAACCGCCAGAATCTCGCGAAGCACAAAATCAGCTTCGAGATGGCAACCATGGTCTTTGATGATCCC
>DATDGY010000210.1:0-1963 GCA_036521855.1 Candidatus Angelobacter sp. | reverse complement strand
CATGCCGCCGAAAGGCATCTGCGGTTCGTCGTGAACCGTGGCGCCGTTGATGTGGCAGATGCCGAATTCGAGTTTCTCAGCCATGCGCAGCGCGCGATTGATGTCGCGCGTGAAGACGGCGCTCGAAAGGCCGTAGGGAGTGTCGTTGGCAATGCGCAGAGCGTCTTCCGCGTCGCTAGCGACGACGATGGGCTTTGCCGGGCCGAACGATTCCTCGCCGTACATGCGCATGGCGGGCGTGACTCCGTACACCACGGTCGGCGGGTAGCATGGCCCGTCCGCTTTTCCTCCGCAAAGCACTTTCGCACCTTTCGCCACGGCATCGTCGACCAGCTCCTGCACGCGCTTGATGGCGCCGGGGTGTTCGTAGCAAGTGAAGATGTCCGGTTTTAGTAGCAAATGAAATGTCCGGTTTAGGTTAATCGACCGCCGCCGTGGCTGTGGAGAAGTGGGAATCCCGCGGAGTGTGCGGGATTTCCAAGCGCGGTGGAAAAGTCCGCCTTTGGACTTTTCCACGGTGCGGCTTCTCCACGGCCGGTTGTCGTTCGCCACCGGTCCAAGGTCTGCCCTCGGCCGTGTAGCGCCCCACGCAATGCGGCCCATAGCGCAGGCTCAGTGTGCCGTCCAAATGTTGATGTACGGTCATCGTGCAGCCGGCCAGCGTCGCTCTCCAACGCACCGGCTGAATCTGCAAAGCAAGATTTTGAAAGCTCACCGTGTTGTCACGGTTCACTGTGCGTTCAAACTGCAGCGAGAAGATCCGCTCCAACTCCCGCTGCCGACAGGCTCGAAAGGCGCTGCCCGCCTGCGCCGGTTTCACCCGGAACCGCGCGTTGAACTCGGCGATGTATCGCTCTCGCAGAAAACCATTCGCCGCCTCCACTGTGGTGATGCCGCGCAAGCGCAACTCTTGCGGCAGCCGTCCCTGCCAGGTGCCGAAATTCCGCTCGCTGCGTCCGCGGGCTTGCGGCGAGTAGGCCGGAATCATGCGGATGCCCAACTCTTCCAGCGCTCGCCCCACCTGTGTCAGCCGCCCATGATCCACCGCTTCGCCCGCTTTCGGCGTCAGCCAGAAATGGCTGCCCCGATCGCTGTACAAGGCGCAGAACAGCCCCTGCCGCTCGATCACTTCGCGCAAGGCCACCATCACCGTCTGCGTCGATTCCTCCTCCACCAGTTGCGCGTAATAAATCTCGCTGGTGGCATCATCCAGAATCACGATCAGATCGTGCCAGCGCTCGTCACCGAGCCAGCGGTGACGGCTGCCGTCGATGTGCAGCAGCATTCCCGGCACGGGCCGTCGCGGCCGGCGTTTGCGATGCACTCCCCGCTTGCGTCCGCGCGCCACCAGCCCCGCTCCTTGCAGGATCCCCTTCACCCAGCTGTAGCTCAGTCCGACCTGATGCTCGCTCCGCAACTTCTCGTGAAAATGCCGCACGTTCAGATCGAAATAGCGATCCCGATACAATCCCAGCACCCGCTCGATCACCTGCGTCGGCACCCGTTTCACCGACGGCCTTCCTCGACGGCGATCAAACAATCCCCGGAAGCCAAACTCCTCGTACCGTTCCCGCCACCGTCGCATGTGCCGGTCGCTGATCCCCAGAATCTCGGCCGCTTGCCACCACGTGATCTTCTTGCCCATCGCTTGCAACATCACTTCCTGTACTTTCATTGCCCGCTCCATGGCGGCTTCCGTGTAAGAGTCCATGCCTTGCATGGTCTCGTACCCTCGCCGCTTCAAAAGCGGACATCTCACTTGCTAATTCAACCGGACATATCATGTGCTAACGACAATCGTCAACTTTCTAGTTGACACATTTTATCATCTAGAATAACCTCTCTCAGTCAGTTGTAAACTGTTTGCAACTAGACCAGGCTTTACTGACCCTGTCTCGCTTCGCAAATTCGACGGTCGCGCTGGCGCTCTGCTTCGCAGCGGCGGCGTACTGTGTCCCCACGC
>DATDGY010000209.1:0-8686 GCA_036521855.1 Candidatus Angelobacter sp. | reverse complement strand
GCGGAAGAGGAAGGTGACTAATGATGCCAGCCGGAACCAAGGCCTATGAATACGTGGCTATCAACGCCGCGCTACAGCAACCGGCGGATTGCCGCGATTGCGTCTCCGTTCAGGACTTCTCTCCGGAAGAGACCACCTCGCTGTTTGAGCTGGCCCACGTGATCAAGGGCCGTCCCGCGGATTTTCGCGGCGCGCTCGCCGGCAAACAGCTTGTGCTTTTCTTCGAAAAGGCGTCCCTGCGCACTCGCCTCACTTTTGAAGCCGGCATGGCCAGCCTGGGCGGGACCTCGCTGTTCGTGGACCAGACGCGTTCGCGCCTCAGTGAGCGCGAGCCGGTGTGCGACATCGCCCGCAACGTGGAGCGCTGGGTCGACGCCGTGGTGCTGCGGACTTACGACCACGCGACCATCGTCGAGATGGCCCGGCACGCCTCGATCCCCGTAATCAACGCGCTCAGCGATTATGAACATCCCTGCCAGGCCTACGCCGACTACTTCACGCTGGAGGAAAGATTCGGCGACCTCAGCAAGATTCACGTGGCTTACGTCGGTGACGGCAACAATGTTGCTCACTCGCTGCTGCTGGCGGCGGCCAGCCTGGGCAGCAGCATCGCCGTCGCCACGCCCCACGGCTACGCTCCGCTCCCGGACGTGATCAAGGCCGCCAGGGCCATCGCCAAGAAAACCGGCGCCATCATCGAGGTCACGGAAGATCCCATTTCCGCCTGCACCGGCGCCAATGCCATCTACACCGACGTCTGGGCCAGCATGGGTCAGGAAGACCAGGCCGCCAAGCGCGCCAAGATCTTCCTTCCCTACCAGGTCAACAAGAAACTCTTTGCGTTAGCCGCGAGCGATGCGGTTTTCATGCACTGCCTGCCGGCACATCGCGGCGAAGAAGTGGCCGCGGACGTGATTGATTCACCGCGCTCTGTGATTTATGACCAGGCGGAGAACCGCATGCACGTCCAGAAAGCGATCCTGCTCTCCCTGCTGGGAGGCGGCATTCGTCCGGCTTCGAGAAACGGAAGGAATAATCATGCGTGAAAAGGTTGTGCTGGCGTACTCCGGCGGACTGGATACCTCGATCATCATTCCCTGGTTGAAAGAGAACTACAACTGCGAGGTGATCGCCATGATCGCTGACGTGGGCCAGGGCGATGACATTGACGCCGTGATCGAAAAAGCCCGCAAGACCGGCGCCGCCAAAGTGGTAGTCGAAGACCTGCGCGACGAGTTCCTCAGCGACTACGTCTTCCCCGCCCTGCGCGCCGGCGCCGTGTACGAACACAAATATCTTTTGGGCACTTCGCTGGCGCGGCCGGTCATTGCCAAACATCAGGTCGAAGTCGCGCTGCGTGAGAATGCCACCGCCCTCGCCCACGGTTGCACCGGCAAGGGCAACGACCAGGTGCGCTTCGAGCACGCGTTCCAGGCCTTGGCGCCGGAGTTGAAGGTGATTGCTCCTTGGCGCGAGTGGACCCTGAAATCCCGCGAGGATTGTCTGGACTACGCTGAGCAGCGCGGCATCCCCGTGGCCGCCAGCCGCGAGAAAATTCACAGCCGCGACCGCAACATCTGGCACCTCAGCCACGAAGGCGGCGAGCTCGAAGATCCCGCCAACGCGCCGCTCCCATCCACCTGGCAGCTCACCCGCTCGCCCAAAGAGGCTCCTGACGGTGAGGAAGCCGTCAGCATCGGCTTTTCTGCGGGAACGCCGGTTTCGGTCAACGGGCAGAAGCTCGACGCAGTCTCCTTGGTCGAACTGCTGAACGAGATTGGAGGCCGCAACGCGATTGGCCGCATCGATCTGGTGGAAAACCGCTTTGTCGGCATCAAGTCGCGCGGCTGCTACGAGACGCCCGGCGGCACCTTGCTGCTCACCGCGCACCGCGAGCTGGAAGCCCTGTGCCTGGAGCGCGAACTCATGCACTTCAAGCAGCAGATCGCGCTCAAGTACGCCGAATTGGTCTATTACGGCCTCTGGTTCACGCCCCTGCGCGAAGCTCTGGACGGCTTCGTCTCCCGAACTCAGAAGGAAGTCACCGGCAACGTGACCCTCAAGCTCTACAAGGGCAACGTGGAGGTGGCCAGCCGCGAGTCGGAGTTCTCGCTCTACCGCACCGACCTCTCGTCGTTCACCATGGGCGAAAGCTATGATCAGAAGGATGCGGCCGGATTCATCCGCATTCTCGGCCTGCCCGCGCGCTCCCGCGCGCGGCTGCGCCATGGGGTGGAGGGCCGCCGGGAGGAAGCCACGAAGTGAAGATGTGGTCAGGTCGCTTCCGGCAGCCGCTGGATCCGCAATTCGAACAATGGCAGCGGTCGTTTCCTTTCGACCAGAAACTTCTGCGTTACGAGCTCGCCGCCAGCCGCGCCCATGCACTAGCGCTGGGAGCTGCGGGCGTATTGTCGGGCGAAGAGTCCAACCTGATCGTGGTGGGCCTGGAACAGATTGAGCGCAACAGCTGTCAGGAAAACTTCTTTGCCGATGACGAGGCCGAAGACGTCCACCATTTTGTTGAGAAACAACTGGTCGAGCTGGTCGGCGAAACCGGTAAGAAGCTGCACAGCGGCCGCAGCCGCAACGAGCAGATCGCCACCGACCTGCGGCTCTTCGTTCGCGAGAGTATTGACGATCTTCGTTCTGCGCTGGGCGAGTTTCTGGAGAGCTTGCTGGCCCGTGCCAGCGAGAGTAAGTCCGCGGCCATGCCCGCGTACACGCATCTGCAGCGGGCCGAGCCGGTGCTGGTTGCCCATTGGCTGCTGGCATACTTTGAGATGTTCTGGCGCGACGCCGAGCGGCTCAAGGACTGCCGCAAGCGCGTGAATCAGTGTCCGCTGGGCTCGGGCGCCGTCGCCGGAGCGCCGCTGGCGTTGGACCGCAATCGCACCAGCCAACAACTCGGCTTCGATCGCCCCACCGCCAACAGCATGGACGCGACCAGCGATCGCGACTTCGCCCTCGAGCTCGTCAACGCGCTCGCCCTGCTGGGCGTGCACCTGAGCCGTTGGGCGGAAGAGCTGATTCTCTTCGCGACCCAGGAATATGGCTTCATTCGCCTGCCGGAGGCTTATTCCACCGGCAGCAGCGCCATGCCGCAGAAACAGAATCCGGATTCTCTGGAGCTGATTCGCGGCAAGTCAGCGCGGCTGCTCGGCTGCCAGGTGGCATTACTTACCGCCGTCAAGGGCCTGCCTCTGGCTTATAACAAGGACATACAGGAGACACAGGAACCGCTGTTTGACGCTGCCGCCACCGCGGCGAACTGTGTGCGAATCGCCACGGGCTTTATGCGCACGGTGACTTTCAATTACGACCGTATGCGCGCCGCCTGCGAGAGCGGCTTCATGAATGCCCTCGCCTGCGCCACCTATCTCGCCCAACGCGGCGTTCCCTTCCGCGAGGCCCATGAGGTCGTGGCCCATGCTGTGCAACGGTGCATGGAGAAGGGCTGCGAGCTGCAAGATCTGCCATTCGAAGAGCTGCGCGAATTCAGCCCCGCATTCGGCTCCGATATTTATGACCGGCTCAAGCTGGAATCGGTCTTGGCCGGCAATGATGTTCCCGGCGGCACCGCGCCGGATCGCGTCCGCCAGGCAATGCACCAGGCCCGGGAAAAACTGGCCGCGTTACGGGAGGCACATGTTACTCACGCGTAACGCAATTCTTCCGGACGTGGAACACATCCACGCCATCATCGCTCCTTACGCGGAGAAGGGTACGCTATTGCCGCGCCCGGTGGCCGAGCTATGCGAAAACGTCCGCGATTTTGTAGTGGCGGAGAACGACGGCGGCGTCGTCGGCTGCGGCGCGCTTCACCTCTACGGCATGCACCTGGCCGAGATCCGCTCCATCGCCGTGGTCCCTGAAGCCAAAGGCCTGGGCGCCGGACGCAAATTGGTGGAAGCCCTGCTGCACGAAGCCGAAAGGCATCACGCCACCTGCGTCTGCCTGTTCACGCGCATCCCGGATTTCTTCGGCCACATGGGCTTCAGTGTGGCTCGTCGCGAAGAGCTGCCCGACAAGATCTACAAAGACTGCGTCCACTGCCCCAACCTGCTGTGTTGCGACGAGATCGCCATGGTGCGCGGCCCCGTCCCGCAAAACGGACACCGCGATTCGGCCATTGCCATCCCCCTGGTGAGGCTGGGGGCGTGAACGAAAGACTCCCGCGAGGATTCCTATTCTCCGCCTGCGCTGCCGGCATCAAAGCCAGCGGCCGGCCTGACGTCGCTCTTGCGCTGGCACGCGACGGCGCCTCAGCCGCGGCCATGTTCACCCGCAACCAGGTAGTAGCTGCACCGGTGAGGGTGGGACGCGAGCACTTGCGTACATCGCGCGGCCGCGTGCACGCACTGATTGTCAACGCCGGCAACGCCAACTGCGCCACCGGCAAGGAGGGTCTTCGCGCCGCGAAAAGCGTGTGCGCCGGTCTGGCAAAGGCTGTTCACCTAAGGCCCGAGCAAGTCTTCCCTTCCTCCACCGGGGTCATCGGCGTACCGCTGCCGGCGGAGAAAATTACTGCTGCCCTTCCTGGCTTGATTGCTTCGGCTGAAGCATGCCCCGAAGCGTTCGATGCTTTCGCCAACGCTATCCTGACCACCGACACGCGCAAGAAGATCGCCGGCGAAACCATCACCTACAAGGGCCGGACTGTAAATCTACTTGGCGCGGCCAAGGGCGCGGGGATGATCCATCCCAACATGGCTACCATGCTGGTGTACATCTTTACCGACGTGGCCGCCACCCCGCGCAAGCTTGCGCAGACCCTACGCGGGGCGGTGGACGAAAGCTTCAACAATATCTCCATCGACGGCGATACCTCGACCAACGACACTGTCCTGCTCCTGGCCAGCGGCAAGAGCGGCGTGCCGGTGAAGTCGATCGGCAAGGATTTCGAGGCCGGACTTAAGAAAATCTGCCGCTCCCTAGCCCAGCAGATCGTCACTGACGGCGAGGGGGTAAAACACGTTGTCCGCCTCAGAATCGAGCAGGCACGCACTCGCGACGAAGCCCGGCGGATCGCCCGCGCCATTGCCAACTCGCCTTTGGTCAAGACCGCCTGGGCCGGCGCCGATCCCAACTGGGGACGCATGCTGGCCGCCATCGGCTACTCGGGCGTGAAGATCGATCCCGCGCGCGTCAGCATTTACCTGGGCAAACAGCAAATTTGCCGCAACGGGGCCGCGTGTGACCTCGACAAGGGCGCCGCTCACCAGTACATGTCACAGCCGGCGTATGAGATTCGCTTTACGATTGGGGCCGGCAAGGCTGCGCTGGACTTCCTCTCGTGCGACTTGACCGCCGAGTACGTGCGCATCAACGCGGATTACAGCACCTAGCGGTTGAAATGAAAGGTTGGACTCTGGCGACGCGATACAGTTTAATAACCAGATGTCAACTGTCGAAGCCGCGCATTACCAACCCGATCTTCATCATCTGACCAAGCGGCAACTTGCGGGCATCCTCACCGGCCTGTTGCTGACCTTGTTGCTTGCGGCTGTTGACCAGACTGTCGTGGGCACTGCCATGCCGCGCATCATTGGCCAACTTAACGGATTTGATCGATATCCCTGGGTTACAACCGCCTATCTCTTGACTTCAACGATTGCTGTGCCGGTATTTGCCAAGCTCTCGGACATGTATGGGCGAAAATGGCTTTTTTTGGCGGGAACGATTCTCTTCGTCGTGGCTTCAGCCCTATGCGGCGCTTCGGGTGAGATTCCGCATTTCCCCGGCGACGGAATGACGCAGTTGATCGTCTTTCGGGGAATCCAGGGAATCGGGGCAGGCATGATTATCGGCTTGCTGTTTACGATTATTGGCGACATTTTTGCGCCTGCCGAACGGGCCAAGTATCAAAGCTTGTTTGTCGCGGTATGGGGCATGGCTTCCATCATTGGACCTACTGTCGGCGGCTGGATCACGGATCAGTTTTCCTGGCGCTGGACTTTTTACGTGAATCTGCCCATCGGAGCTCTGGCAGCCGCGGCCATCTGGATCGAGCTGCCGCATTTCCGTCCCCACGGGGTTCGGCGCGTAATCGATTGGTGGGGGTTGATCACCCTGAATTCCACGTTGATCCCACTGCTGCTTGCGCTTACCTGGGCTACGGATTTCGGATGGACATCCCCGCGTGTCACTTCACTCCTGGCCTTCTCATTCGTGATGCTCTTCCTTTTTCTGATCTGCGAGAAGCGAGCAGCAGAACCCTTTATTCCGTTGCAGCTGTTTCGCGAGCCGGTCATCGCCGTCTCTTCGATCGCGGTGTTTGTGCTGGGCATGGGAATGTTTGGAGTCATTTTGTACGTACCTTTGTTTATACAAGGCGTGCTCGGCGTCTCCGCCACGCGTTCTGGTTCGCTGCTGACTCCTTTGCTGATGGGAGCTGTGGTTGGAAGTATGGCCGTGGGTCAGATCATGAGCCGCACTGGCCGCTATCGCTGGCTGGCAATCCTGGGCGCGGCGCTGGCCACGACCGGCATGTTATGCATGTCTACGATGAGCAGGAACACCACCAATTCGCAGGTCGTCTGGTACATGGTGATTGCCGGCCTGGGAATGGGCGTCATGCAACCTATCTATACGCTGGTGGTGCAGAACGTAGCGCCGGCTGCGCAGCGAGGCGCGGCCACGGCATCGACGCAGTTTTTTCGTTCCATCGGCAGTACGGTGGGCGTGGCCGTATTTGGCTCGATATTGTTGAGCATCTATCATCAGGATTTTGAGCGCAGCATTCCCCCCGGAACACCGGCCATTGCGCTTACGCCGTTCAAGAATCCGCTGTTGGTAGTGCAATTACGTGCACGCCTGGAAGCGGCATTTGGGCGGTATCCAGGCGGCCTTGATCTCCTCCATCGCCTGCTGGATAACGTTCGCAATTCTTTGGTTCACGGCCTGCGCTCGATTTTCCTCTTGGGCGCCCTCCTGATGGCGGCGGGGCTGCTGGTGAATCTTTTCTTGCGCGATGTGCCTTTGCGCCGGCGTCCTACCGTCCGCGTGCCGGAACAAGAGGTCTCGCCCGAAGTGGCGTATGACCAGGCTGTTGTCGAGTAGATGCCGCCGACGCTGCCGCTCTTTGCCGCTTTGACGTACGGTGACTTTCGGGTTGACATTCGACCCGACCCGGCCCCATACTTGGGTTGAATGGCAACCCGAGACGAGAAAGATCGCATCGCCCTCCTGCAAGGCACGCTGGACCTTCTGATCCTGCGCACCCTTCTGTTTGGTCCCCAGCATGGCCAGGGGATCGCCCGCGCCATTCAACTGCAATCGCAGGATGAGCTTCTCGTGGACCACGGCTCTCTCTATCCCGCGCTGCAGCGGCTCGAGACGAAGGGCTGGATTGGCGCCGCATGGGGCGTGAGTAGCAACAATCGCAAGGCGCGGTTTTACCGCCTGACCAAAGCGGGCCGCCGGCAACTGACGCATGAGGCCAGCCAGTGGCGCCGCATGGCGGCAGCCATTGGGCGGGTGCTCGGGCCGCAAGAGACGGAGAGTTAAGCCATGTTCTGGCGAGGCAAACGCAAAGATCGCGACTTCGGTGAAGAGATCCAGGCCCACATCGCGTTGGAAGCCGAGCGCCTTCGCGGCGAAGGGCTCAGCAAGACTGACGCCATGGCCGCAGCCCGGAAGCAATTTGGCAACGTGCTCTCCGCGGAAGAGCGCTTTTATGAGGCGGAGCGCTGGCTGGGACTGGAGCGTCTGCTGCGGGACGTGAGTTATGGCCTGCGTCTTCTGGCGCGCAATCCCGGCTTCACCGCAGTGGCCATAGTGTCGTTGGCGCTGGGGATCGGGGTGAATGCGCTGGTATTCAGCGTAGTCAACTCCTTGCTGCTGCGGCCCCTTCCGGTAGAAAAACCAGGTCAACTGGTTTTCCTGGAAAATGACCGCTATCGTGCCGGCCAGTCTTTTCCCAACTATCGGGATATTCGCGACCGCAACCAGGTGTTCTCCGGCTTGCTGGGATTTCGTATCGTCCAGGTGGAGATGGAGTCGCATGAAAGTGCGGACCGGACCTGGGGATATCTGGCGACCGGCAATTACTTCGACCTGTTGGGCGTAAAGCCCCTGCTCGGTAGATTCTTTCATCCGGAAGACGATCTGCATGCCGGAGCCAGCCCCTACGCGGTGCTGAGCTACGGCAGTTGGCAGTCCCGTTTTGGCGGCGACCGGGAGATCGCGGGGAAGACCATCCGCATCAACCGCCAGCCCTACACGGTGTTGGGTGTGGCGCCTCAGGAATTTCATGGCACCGAGTTGTTCTATTGGCCGGAAGTCTGGGTGCCGATGATGATGCAGGCGCAGATCGAACCCGGCAATCCCTGGCTGGAAGAAAGAATGACGTTCAATACCTGGATCATCGGGCGGCTCAAACCCGGAGTGACTCCCGGCCAGGCAACAGCAAACCTTAACGCGATTGCCGGCGAACTAGCTCGGGCGTATCCGGCGGCCAATGAAGGCATGCGGATTCAGCTGGCGCGGCCCGGCTTGATCGGTGACGCGCTCGGCCGTCCGGTCCAGGCATTTTCGATCGGGGTCCTGGTCCTGGCAGCACTGGTGCTACTGACGGCATGTGCGAACCTGGTGAGCACGATGATCGCCCGAGGAGCGGACCGGCAACGGGAGATTGCTATTCGTCTCTCGATCGGCGCGACCAAAGCGCGCATCGTGCGCCAGCTCC
>DATDGY010000208.1:0-18524 GCA_036521855.1 Candidatus Angelobacter sp. | reverse complement strand
GGAGCAGGCAGATCAAGAAAGTTCGTGGTGATTATTGTGGTCTTCTTCTCGTTGTAACGATGGTTGATGACGTAGCTAACCGTATCCCAAACCCATTGTCCAGGCTTGACCGCGCCTAGGTCATCCAGAACCAACACTTCGGCGTTGTGAACCGGATCCAAAATCTCCAATTCAGTCGCTTCAACGCTGGGATTGTAGGAGTTTCCGATTTCCTTCAGCAGTTCGCGGTAATCACAGAAGAGGCAAGCTATGCCTTTGGTCTGAATCAATTCCCGAATAATCGCGACCGCGAGATGGGTTTTGCCGGTGCCAATCGGTCCGACAAAAAGGAGGCCTTCTCTCTCGTTCGGATAGTTCTCAACAAAGTGGCGAGCGGCAAGACAAGCTTTGACTAGCCTAATGTTCCCTTCCTCGAACTCAGTCTCAAAGTTTGCAAGTGTACAGCCTTTATAGCGTGACGGAATGTGGGCTGCCTGAAGCAGTCTTTCCACACGGCTGGCCGCAAAGCAGTCACACCGGGTAGCACGATCCGGCTTACCGGGAGCCTGAATCATTTTCCACCCTGTGCCGCTGCAAATGGGGCATTCGGAGGTCGGTTGCTCGGGGCTCCTAAGTGGAATTGTCGTCATAGCCTCTTCGGTTCCATGGCGCCGAGGACGGCGCGCTCGGCGTCGGCGCTGGCCGGCAAGCCGCGATCCAGACTGTAATCGGTGGTCGCCATTTCCTGGGGCCCGCCTCAGTAGTTGACTTCCATTGTGAATCCAGGTACAAAGCACATTATAGGGCGAAAACCAGGCGAAGCGCAGCAGCGCTGCCCCGTAAACACGGTAATAGGGCGGCGAAGCCCAAGAAAGATTGTTGATTTACTCCGATTCAGGTGTTTCGCCCGTTACGTTAAAAAACCCGGCCTGTACCAGCCATACAGGCCGGGCTTGCGGGGTGTGATGTTCGCCAGCCGCGTGTTGCCGCGCGGATGTTTTTAAGCGATTCACGCGAGCCTCTCACGCTCATGCCGCCGCAGCGGGATGAGATGGGCAACGCCGCCAAAGCGGGAAGCCCGTGCACTCAGCCCCAACACAAACTCTTGAAAGAGCGTGTGTCCCCGATCCTCTCCGGACCGGACGATCCTCGCGTGCGAACATCGCACACTTGAGTAGAAGCACTATCAAGGAAGGCCGAAGCGGGGCGCAATAGGCGAGGGGCGGTTTCCCGAGATTTCGGTGGAAAACACTGTGGGAATCAACGAATTCTGTGGAAATGGAGTGGAAAATCCTCGCCCGGCGGGGGCCGGCGGCAAGCAAATAATGTTCCAAGAAGCACCCTAACCGGGCGTGGGTGTTATTTCTTCTTGGGCGGCCCTTTGGATTCCTCCAAGCCCTGAGGCTGGGCCAGCCATTTGAACTCCACCTGCCGGGAGCGGCTGGTAGAAGAACTCTTGTCCTCGCTGGCGGTGAATTCGGTCAGCGTTCCCCGTAGAACAAAGTAGCCATCTTCGGCCTTGCTCTTGCCCGGACCCCGCTCGAACTGTCCTTTGAACTCAAACCACACGCCGTGAACCACCTTGGTGGTAAAGCTCACATCATGGCCCTGGACGGAGGCCTTGCTGAAGAACTGGTCCAGGAAGGCGCCGCGGTCGCTTTCCATGTCGCCCATGCGCGAGACGTAGCCGGTAATCCCATCCTCGTCGCGGCTGATTTCCAGAAATTCGCCCTCGCCAAGAAAGCTGTACATGCCGGAAATGTCTTCAGCCGGCACACCGGGCTGAGAGCTATCCTTTTGAGGCGCTTTGGGTTGCTGCTTCCCCGCCTGGCCGGCGGCAGAAAGGCCGGCAGCCAGCAAAAACACAAGAATCGTCTTCAAATTAAGCATGAAGCTGTCCTTCTGCCGCGCGCACCCAGGGGTTGAAAGATATAATCCTTCTACCAAGCCCGGAAGGTCAAGCCCAATGCAGACCACTTCCAAAACGGCGCCAGCCGAGCCGGCGAGAGCTCCCATTGATGGCTTACGTCTTGTGATTGAGCCCGAGCCCTGGCTCCGCATATTCCTGCACAACCTTGGCGATCTGTTCCGGCCGGATCCCCCAAGGGTCTGGATGACGGCCGGGCCGGGCGAGTACTGGGCCGACGCGCAGGTGCACCGCCCGGTGGCTTGGATGCGCATGCTGCAATCCTACCTGGGGCACGCGGTGGTGGTGGCCTGCGTCTATGCCGGGAACCTGTTTTGGCTCAACCAGCCGCATGTGATTTCCGAAGATCCTCCGCAGACCTCCACGATCTTGCCTTACCAGGTTTCCCCATACCTGCCGGAGGTGAGGCCGGAGACCGGCCGGACCGATGTGCCGGTGCGGCAACACGCACAGAAAGCCGATCCGGCATATTCGCCGCAGCGAATTGTCTCGCTGAACGTGGACCACGCGAGCAAAAGGCAGGCGATTATCCAGCCGGACCTCAGGCTCTTGCAGCAGGACGTTCCCATGCCCAACCTCGTGGCTTGGACGCCGCTGCCGGTGGCCCCGGTTGCCACGCGGCATCGAGCGTTGGATTTGCCTGCGCCTGAGGTCGCGGCGCCGGCGCAGCCGCTGATCGACCGCGACGTGAGCCGCCTGACGTTTCCGGCGCCACCGCAGCCGCAGGTGATTGCGCCGTCCAGCCCGGTGGCAGTAAAGCGTTCGGCGAGCCAGATCATGTCTATGGCCGGGCCCATGGTGATTCCACCCGTCGAGGATGCGGCGCGACGCGACCCCAGCCGGCTGCAGCTTTCAGCGCAGGCGCCGCCGGTGGCGGGGCCGTCGTCTGTGGCAATCGCGCGAACGAATTTCGCGGTGCTTACGCCGGTGGGAGAGCCTGAAGTCGTGCCCGCGCCACAGGCCGCAGCCCGGCGTAGTCTGGCCGCAATAGCAGCGCCGGGAGCAGGAGAAGCACCGGCGGTTGTGCCCCCTGCGCAACCCATTGCCGGCAGCACGGGCCGGACGCAAACACAAGAGGCGGGCCGGTTGCTAGCGCTAAATGCGCGCCCGTTGCCGCCGAATGAGCCGGTGAGCGTGCCGGAAGGAAGCCGCAAGGGTGAATTCGCCGCCGGACCGGAGGGACGTACCGGGGCTTCGGGCAACCCCGAGACGCGAAAGGGACCGCCCTCATCTTCGGACCGCTCCAAATCCGGCAGCGGTCCAGCCGGCGTTTTTGTGGACCCGCCGCCAGTCAAGGCTGGAAGCAATGGCGTGATGGCCGGCCCTCGAATGGCGCCGCCGGCAGCGTCGAATGCGGGCGCGGGCGGCTCGGCCAGCGCCGATGTGCCCGCCACCGACAAAATCGATAGCCAGATCTTTGGCAGCCGTCGCCGTTATTCCATGCACCTCAGCATGCCTAACTTGAATTCAGCCATGGGAAGCTGGACCGTGCGGTTCGCGGAGCTCAACGCCAACCCGGCTGAGCGCGGCGACCTCACCGCGCCGGAGGCCATCCGCAAAGTTGATCCGGCGTATCCATTGAACCTGATGCACGAGCAGATTGAGGGCGTCGTGGTGCTGCACGCCGTGATTCGCAGCGACGGCAGCGTGGGCGACGTGCGCATCCTCGAAGGCTTCTACGAACAGCTTGATGAAAATGCCCGCACGGCACTGGAGCAGTGGCGGTTTCGCCCGGGAACCAAGAACGGCGTCCCGGTGGACGTGGAGGCCGTGGTCCGCGTTCCCTTCCGCGTTACCAAGTTCGGATTCTGATCGGTCTCAAGCGAATCTCTCGGCTGCCACGCGAAATGATGCGCACGCATGCCCGCATCAAGGCTTGATCTCTACTGGCGTCCCTAGTGGAACCATCGTCCAAATTTCCTCGATTTCGGGGTTGGTCACGGCGACGCAGCCCAGAGTCCAGTCCGTCTGGCGATGGGCCGGGCCGAGCCAGGCAAACGACTGCGGCAGCCCGTGGATCATGATTGCGCCGCCGGGATCGATTCCCAGCTTCCTGGCGCGGTCGCGATCCGCCGCGCTGGGATAAGAAATGTGCAACGCCAAGTGGAACTGGCTGTGCGGATTGCGCGAGTCGATGGTGTAGAGGCCTTCCGGTGTCTTGTTGTCGCCGCGCTCGATCTTGGCGCCCTTGGGTTCGTGCCCCAGGGCCACTTTGTAGGTCTTGAGCACTTGCCCGTTGCGCAAAAGAGTCATGGTGCGCTCCGACTTCACGATCACGATCCTGTCGGCTTGCGGGAGAGGCTTCTTGGGAGCGCTTGCGGCGGGCACGCCGCACAACAGGACGGCGCAGGCTACAACGGCGGCGCGAGCGTGGATTTCGCAGTGAACCATCTGTCTTCGATCAAGATCAAGTGAACCAGAATGATCCAGTGTGGCTCGATTATACCCGACCCGCGTTGTGACTCTACTGCGCCACGGCTGCGGTCTGCACGCTCTCAATGGCCTCGTAGATTCGCGGATGGACGCAGACTTCGTAGTAGGGCTGATTGGTAAGGTGTTTCATGGAGAAGTCACGGGGATCAACGTGGGCGATCCGGCCCTGGCGCACGATGATGCGGTGGAACGAACCTTGCCCCAGCGGCACGGAGCCGCTGTAGACGCGCACATTGGTGTCACTCCAGATCATGGGCACCTGCAGATCGTAGGCTTGCAGCGAAATCTCACTGCGCAGCTTTTGAAAAGCCGCCTCGTTGATGTGGATGCCGCCGATGTTGTAGCGCAGCAGGAATTCACTGGGTTCGCCCCCGGTTTCGCTGTCCTCCACGGTCTTGAAGGCGAATACGTTGAACAGCAGTTCGCGGTCCTCCAGGAACTGGCGCACTCCTTTGCTGCACGAGGAGAGACGGTCGCTCTCATTGATGGCCTTGGAGATCATGATTTGCCGGGCGCCGTCCATGAGGTACATGGGAGCCGAATCCTGGTACGAAATCCCGATCCCCAATTCCAGGATGGGCAGGCCATTGGAGCGGGACCGCTCGTTGTAAGCCGTCACCACTTCGATGATCTCTTTGGCCAGCACGCAAGTCTGCGCCACGCCCAGGCCGGGTTCGCCTTCACGCTCGAACAGCGCCAGGATGATGGCATCGCCCTCGATGAAGACTTTCTTGGCTTCATACTTGGGCAGCAGCTTGTTGATAGGATCGTAGAAATTGAGACTGAAGTAGGAAGCCGGGTTGAGTCCGCGCTCGAACAGGGTACGAGTGAGCGTGGTGGACTCGCGAATGTCGGCCTTCAATACCACGTGGTGGATGACCCGTTCTTCCTCAGCGGGCCGTTGCTCTTCCGGCAGCAAAAACTCGTAGAGCGTGTTGTTGATGGCGGAGAGTTCGCGGAAACGCTCGCTGCCGATGACATTGATGCCGTCCATGGCCGAGACCACGGCCTCCATGCGGCGCAGGTCGCGATGATAACGGGTGAAGTCGGTGAAAAAGCGCGCCGCCAGTTTGGCGCGCTCCGCCGGCTTGCAGGTGACGACCTTCTTGACGGCAGCATGAAGGTTGTCGGGGGCGATCTTTCCGTGCTCTTCCAGCAGCCTCTCCACACGATTAAGCTCGTCGCGCGAGATCAACGCATTCTTGAGCTGCTGCGGGTTGATGGGCGGTGAATACTGGGCCAGCAGCGGCACTACTTCATACGAAGCCACCACGTTCTCCATCACGTTCTCCCGTTCCAGCAAATCCATCCAGGCGCCGAGCAACGCTTTCTGCGCCTTGCCTTTAGCTGTAGCCTCATCCGGAGTCCCGCCGCCCATGATCTCCTGGGCATTCTCCGGCACGTTGAGCACGGTATCCACCAGCGGGTCTTCCAGCTCGGCGATGATGCCCAGCATCTTCAGGTACTGGGCGGAGATTTGCTGCATGGTCTGAAAACGGTCGCTATCGCGGTCATAGTTGCCCAGCAGCACGTAATGCTCGGCGTTCAGATAGCTGTCCTGTCCGTCTTCGGTAAAGAGAAGCCGGTTGATGAACAGATCGTAGGCCGCGGCAGCGGCATCGCCGAAGAATGACCGGCGCGTCTTGGCCAGAGACTCCTTCTCCGCGTCGCGCAAGATGAAGAACAGGTCCTGCCCAGCGCGGCGAAGGATGGCCTTCTTGCTGATCTGGAAGCGAACAAAGCGGTCCCGTAATTCCACCGTTCGCGCCATGCCCGCCTGCCGGGGACCTTCGTATTGCTTGACCCGGGCGCGGCAGCGCTCCAAGACCAGGTTGTACTGGTTCAGCAGCTCGAAGCGCTGGAACTTGAGCGATGCCAGCCGGAACACGAGGTCCAGACAGACATTGTTCTCGGCTTTGGCGCGGCTGAGGGCAGCCGGGTGCAGGTCAGTGAGCAACCGCTTGAACTCGAAGGCGTCGAATGGCTTCGGCGCTCGGGTACGCTCCCATGCCCGCGCCGGAGCTTCTCCAGGCTTTCCGGCAGACGGTTCAGCAGCCAGTTCCTCCACGTTGCCGTGTTTGGCAATCAGCTTGAAGATATGCAGTCGCGCAGCATCACAGAATTTGGGGCTCAGGAAGACGTCGTGCCGCACATTGTCGATGCCCGTAACCAGGTTTTCCAGAACGAGTTGGGGTTCATAGCGCGTCAGCGAGAGCTGACGGGCGTGCTCGGACGGATTCCCGCGTTGAAGGAACGAAAAGGCCATGGGCCGGAAAGGGGGAAAGCCGGATTTTATACCAGTTCGTGTAAGCGACTGAGGTTACTATAGGCACCTTGGCGCCTTGGTTTCGGTCCGGTTGAGCGCTCAATAGCCGGACTTTGACTGAGAGCTCTTACGGGCCTTCTCGAACTCGTCTCCAGGCTGCCAACCCGCCAATTCCGGCTGTGCAGCCACCTGCCAGCCAAGGGCAAAGCCGAATTTGGCCATCTTGGCGTCGCCGGTAAAGTCCATGTCGGGACGGTATTCATCCGAAGGCTGATGATAGCGATGGGCCACGTAGTCCCTCTCCTTTTCTTCGCCCCAGGCCAGATCATGGCCTTTGAACAACGGGCCCTCATTGATGCTGAAAGCCGGGACTCCGACCCGGGCCATGCTGAAATGGTCGGAGCGATAGTAGTGACCGGCCTCCGGATGATCGTCGGGCTGGATGGCCAGCTTGAAGGAGAGCGCCACCTTCTCTACCAGAGGGGCCAGGGTCGTCCTCTCCGATCCTGAGACCACCACCTGCTCGGGCTCGCCGAAAGGTTGCACGTCGTCGTAATTCAGATCCAGTGAAATATCGTGCGCCGGAAGCGGCGGATGTTCGCCTAAATACTTCGATCCCAGCAACCCCTGCTCTTCCGCGGTGACCGAGGCGAAGAGAATGGTGCGAGCCGGCTTCTGCGCCGCTCCTGCGTAGGCACGCGCCAGCTCCAGCAGGATGCCGCATCCGGTGGCGTTGTCAGCCGCGCCGTTGTAGATGTTGTCTCCGGGCTCGTTGCGGTGGATGCCCAGGTGATCGTAGTGGGCGGTGTAAATCACCGCCTGAGTCTTCAGTTTCGGATCAGAGCCCGAGACCTTGCCCACCACGTTCCGCGAAGCAAACCGCCGTACCTTAGTCACAATGGTCTCTTTGAGACGTACGCCCAGCTCTACCGGCTTGAAGCTCCGCTGGTTCGCGTCATTGAGCATCTGGTCCAGGTCCATTCCCGCGGCTTTTGCAAGCCTGCCCGCGACCTCGAGCTGAATCCAGCCCGCAGACTTAAGTTTGGGATCTTTTTCGTTCTCGAGAAGCGAGCTCTCGCCGCCCCAGGAGTTGCGCACGACTTCCCAGGGATAACTGGCCATCTCCGTCTTATGCACCAGGATCACGGCCACCGCGCCCCGCCGCGCGGCCTCTTCAAACTTGTAGGTCCAGCGGCCGTAATAGGTTAGGGTGCGGCCTTTGAAAAAATTGGGATCGTCGGAAGGCGGTTCGTTCACCAGCATCAGCAGGGCTTTGCCTTTCAGGTCCACGCCCTTGTAGTCGTCCCAGTTGTATTCAGGCGCGTTGATGCCGTAGCCCACGTACAAAATAGGCGCATCGATCTCCGACTTCTCCGAGTGCGTCTGGTCGGTGGCCACGTACTCATCGGCAAACTTCAGGGCCATCTCCGCTCCCGATTTAGGCACAAACGCGAAGCGTGTCTGGCCGGGATCGGTGGTCACACCATAGAAGCCGACGTTCTGGAAGTAAGTGCCATGGTCCCCGGCAGGCGCCAGGCCGTAACTCCTGAATTGGGCTGCGATCCAGTCGGCGGCCAGATCGCCGCCTTTCTGCCCAGTGCCCCGGCCCTCGAGCGCGTCATCTGACAAGTACTTTACCGTCGCCCGGATTTTTTCCGAGTCAATGGAGTTCATGGCCGTCTGCGCGGCAGGCGGCAGCCCGGTTGGGGTTTGCGCGGCGACCAACGATGCGACAGTTAAAGACAAAATGGCTAAAAGGTTCTTCATATTCCTCACATGAGCAGCCAGCAATCAGCAGTCAGCATTCGGCCTGGAAGATATTTTAGCTGACCCGACTTGAGCGTGAAATGGTGCGAGCCAATAACATCGTAATTGGCTGAATGCTGAGGGCTGAATGCTTTTTTCTCCGCGTACCGCGGATCTAATTCTTTGACTCTCAACCGGGTTTGTACTCCGGAACCCTTTCTCCCGGCGCAAAGAGCCCGGCCGCTGTCCCGCCCGCGAGTTGGGCCAGTTTGCGGTTGAGTTGTTCCATGTCCGGCTTGGACCATCCGACGATCGAGGCCTCGATCTCACCATCCGCTGAAATCAAAAAAATGGTGGGCACATTGGTGAGGCCGTAGGCGTTGGAGGCGGGATATTTGGCCTTCTCGTCAAGCAGGGTGGGGAAGGTGATTCCGTACTCGCGATTGAAGGACTTCGTATCTGCGGCGGTGTCCTGGGAAATGCCGGCCAGCGTGAACTTGCCGCTACCACCATATGCTTTGAACATGCGTTCCAAGTACGGGAGCGCGAATTGGCACACCGGACAGCTTATCTTGAAGAACGCGGCTACAACCGGACTGCGTTGAAGTGCTTCTTTCAGAGAAAACTTGTGGCCATCGAGGAGAGAGAGGTTAATCTCCGGTGCGAGTACGCCAGATTCGAGTGCCGGCATGGTGCCTCCGGCTCTTATTCTAAACGAACGGTGAATCGCCGCGGACCGCCGAAGATGCAACTCTACGACCGTCCGCCAGCAGCCCCGGCGGCCTTTCGCGTAGCCACTCCCCTCGCACGCCCATTTGGTAACCTAAATCAAGGGGGTTTCTGCACGCGTGCTCGCCATCAGCGACAATCTTGCCCAGTGCTTCAGCGCCCTGCGCGCCAACAAGCTCCGCACCGCGCTTACCACCCTGGGTCTGACCATGGGCGTGGCCACCTTGATCACCGTGATGACCATCGTGCAGGGAGCAAACGTTTACGTGGAGCAGAAGATCGCCAACCTGGGCACCAACGTGTTCCAGATTTCGCGCACACCTTTCGTGGTGACCGATTTCACCGTCTTCACCAAGGCCGCGAAGTACAAGAAGATCGAGCTCGACGACGTGCGCGCCATCGCCGAGAAATGCGCGGCCTGCGAAGATGTAGGCGCCACTGCCACCACCCCGGTGCGCGCGCGCTACGGCGACAAAGAGGTTCAGGATGTGAGTCTCTCCGGGCTGACCGCCAATATGGCGGAGATTGACACCCGCACCGTGGAGTTGGGCCGTTATTTCACTTCGTCGGAGGCCGAACACCGGACCGCCGTGTGCGTCATCGGCGACACGCTGGTGCAGCAATTGTTTGGCGGCGCCGACCCGGTGGGGCAGACCATCCGGATCGGCAGCGATGAGTTTCGCGTGGTGGGCACCATGGAAAAGGTCGGCAGCGTGCTCGGCCAGGACCAGGACAACTTCGTTATGATCCCGCTCTCCGTTTATCTCAGCATGCAGGGTCTGCACACCAGCCTGACCGTCAACGTGAAAACCACCCCGGATAAATTCGACGAGGCCCAGGACCAGGCACAGCAGGTTTTACGCGCGCGCCATAAGCTGGGGCCAGAAGCGGAAAACGACTTCTTCATCGGCACCAAGGAAAGTTACATGGCGCTGTGGCGGAGCATCAGCGGCGCGTTCTTCGCGGTGTTCATTCTTGTGAGCGCGATTTCGGTGATTGTCGGCGGCATCGTCATCATGAACGTGATGCTGGTCAGCGTGACGGCGCGGCGCCGGGAGATCGGCGTGCGGCGGGCCGTGGGCGCCACGAAGTTCGACATACTGCGGCAGTTCATCGCTGAAAGCGTCATGCAGTGCCTGGCCGGCGGCATGGTGGGCATCACGCTGGGCTTTTTGGTCGCAATGGCTTTGCGGACCTTCACCCCATTTCCGGCTTCGGTGCAGGCCTGGGTAGCCGTGCTGGGAGTATTTCTGAGTTCCGCCACAGGATTGTTTTTCGGGATCTATCCCGCGCTCCGCGCTTCAAGGCTGGACCCAATTCTCGCGTTGAGGTCTGAGTGATGCCCCTCATGACGGCCTCCCAGGCCCGGGAAAACTTTCTGGCGGCCCTGGAGACGCTTCGTGTGAACAAGGTGCGCTCGGCGCTGACGGTGATGGGCATCATCATTGGCGTTTCTTCGGTTATTTCCATGGCATCGATCATCGGCGGATTGAACAAGTTCGTCCAGGACAAAGTAGAGTCGCTCGGGTCGCGGACCTATTTCCTGTCGCGATTCCCGCCGGGCTCGGACCCGACGCACTGGCCGGAACGCATCCGGACACGCAAGTACCTGGAGTACAACTACGCCGACTACATCCGCGAAGCTGCGCCCGACGTGGAGATTGTGACCACGGTAGGCACCCGCGGCATTTTCTTCGGGGGCACCAACATGCTCATTGCCGGGGGCCACAGCGTGGACAACGCCATCGTGCGCGGCGCCGAGCCGCAATATATCGACGCTATCCCCTTGTTCAGCGTGCAGCGCGGGCGCTTCATCAGCGCCTTCGATGAGGAACACGCGCGCCCGGTGGTGGTGCTCGGTGCGGCCATCGCCGAATCGCTCTTCCCCAACATCGACGCCCTGGGCAAGACCGTCCGCATCAACGGCGGCCCCTACGAGGTGGTTGGGGTCTTTGACCACGACCAGGGCCTGTTCGGCGGGCCCGGAGTGGACGTGTTCGCCGTCATCCCCTTGAGCAACTTCAGGAAGGAATATCCGGAAGACAAAGAACTGGTGATGGCATTCACGGTCCCCGAAGGAGTCAACGTGGACAAGGCACAGGACGAGGTCATCCAGGCCATGCGCCGGCTGCGCCGCGTCCCCGCCGGCGGCGAAAATGATTTTGAGCTTAGCTCGCCCGACTTTCTCAGTAACTTATGGAACCAGCTGACCGGCGCGCTGGTCATCCTGACGACCGTGATCAGTTCCATCGGGCTGCTGGTGGGCGGCATCGGCGTGATGAACATCATGCTCATTTCGGTGACCGAGCGCACCCAGGAGATTGGCGTCCGCAAAGCGATCGGCGCCCGCCGCGCCGACGTGCGCCTGCAATTTCTGTTGGAAGCCGTGATGCTCACGCTGATGGGCGGCACCATCGGCATTCTCATCGGCGCCGGGGTTTCCGTGCTGGTGCGTACCCTCGTCCCTTCGGTCCCGGCGACGCTCTCTTATCTGTGGGTGGCTATCGGGTTTGTGATCTCGGTCGGCGTGGGCCTGGGATTT
This sequence comes from Candidatus Angelobacter sp., assembly GCA_036521855.1. Classification (GTDB taxonomy): domain Bacteria; phylum Acidobacteriota; class Terriglobia; order Terriglobales; family Acidobacteriaceae; genus Angelobacter. The sequence continues at coordinate 6,902 of DATDGY010000208.1, read as the reverse complement.
GGATACTATCCGGCAAACCTCGCCGCCGGCCTGGATCCTATCGTCTGCCTGCGGTATGAATGATTGGCGCGTGGCTCATTTCAAGACATCAAGGCCAGTGCGCGATGTTTAGGTCAAATACTTCCAAGTTTTACTCACTCGTTCATATTCAAATTCTGCCTGTTCTTTGGCTTCGTCAAGGCTCTGATGCCAAGTGTCGGTAACCACGTTCCAGTCTGCGTCGCAGCCGAACAAATAGAACTCCGGCCCTCCGCCTGGTTGACAAATCGCTAAGCCTGACATCGCTCCCATAAGTTCACCTCGGACAATCTGCTTTGTTTTTCCCGTGAATCGATGGCGGCCATCAATTGAGGTATAGCAAATGACCCTGCAACCTCCGATTAACTCGGGTACTCGCTTCTCTGGCATCGTCTTAGAGTATCGAAACAAGCAGACATCTAGGGGAAGAATATTTAAAGTGACCGAGCGGCGGTCTATTGACGTGTAGAACTTCTAGGCATAATATGTCGAACATCTGACTATGAGCCAAAACGATCAAAAAGCGGAGTTCCTGAAGGGCACGCTGGACATGCTGATCCTGAAGGTCGTGGCCCTCGGCCCCATTCACGGCTATGCGATTTCTCAGCGTATCCAGATGATGTCAAAAGACCTCTTCCAGGTTCAGCAGGGATCGCTGTATCCCGCGCTGCATCGTCTTGAGGACCGGGCCTGGCTGCAAGCCGAGTGGCGGGCAACCGAGACCGGACGCGAAGCCAAGTTTTATTCGCTTACGCGCAAGGGCCGCAAGCAATTGGAGACGGAAGTCCGCAACTGGGAGCAGATTTCAGACGCCGTAGCCCTGATCCTGCGCACGGTCGAGTAGGAGGCGAATTATGTACTGGTTTCGACGGCTCTTTCGCAAACAACAGACCGAACGCCAGCTCGACTCCGAGCTTCGCTTCCATCTGGAGCAACGAGCCGCTGAGCTGGCTGACGCGGGTGTTGCACCCGAAGACGCTCGGCGCTGCGCGCGGATCGAGTTCGGCGGCATGGAGGGCGTGAAAGAGGAGTGCCGCGAGTCGCGCCGCGTGCACCTGATCGAAACTCTCCTTCAGGACGTTCGCTATGGTGTGCGCATGATGCGCCGCAGCCCCGGCTTCACCACTGTCGCGATCATTACTCTTGGCCTGGGCATTGGCGCGAACACGGCAATTTTTTCGGTGGTCAACGGGGTGTTGCTGAGCCCGCTTCCGTATCCGCACCCGGAACAACTGGTGGCCCTGGACGAGAGCAAGCCAAACTTCCAGTTTGGATCCATCTCCTATCCCAATTTTGTTGATTGGAGAGACCAGAACCACACTTTTTCCGCAATGGCCATCGTTCGCGGCACTGGATTCGGGCTGACTGGAGCGGGTGACCCAGAGCAGGTAAGCGGACTTCTTGTCTCCTCGCAACTCTTTGACATGCTCGGCGTCAAGCCGGTGATCGGCCGCACTTTCAAGACGGGCGAAGATGCCATTGGCGCGGCTCCCATTGTGCTGATCCACGCCGGCCTGTGGCAGCGAAAATACGGATCCTCGCGTGACATTCTAGGCCAGTCGATGACGCTGGACGGAAAGAGCTACACCATCGTGGGAGTCATCCCGGTAAATTTTGGGCTCGACCAGGGATTGGGCAAGGTCGATGTCTATATGCCCATCGGTCAATGGGGCAATCCGTTCCTGAAGCTCCGCACGGCAGGGCTGGGCATTCACGGAATCGGACGGCTCAAGCCGGGCGTGAGCGTAGTTGAAGCTCGCGCCGACATGGAGCGGCTGACCAAGAGCCTGACGGCAGCCTATCCTGAGGAAGACAAGGGGATCGGGGCCAGCCTGCTGCCCCTGCGCGACAAGATTGTGGGCCGCGTCCACGTGTTGCTTGTGGTGTTGCTGACCGCGGTCGGCTTTGTGCTTCTGATCGCGTGCGTGAACGTCGCCAACCTGCTGTTGGCCCGGTCCACCGCGAGAACGCGCGAGTTTGCCGTCCGCATCGCCTTGGGCGCAAGCAAGAGCCGCCTGGTGCGCCAGCTATTGACGGAGAGCACGTTGCTCGCTCTGGGGGGCGGCGCTCTGGGACTCGCCCTGGCGGCATGGACGCAAGGCGTTCTCGTGCGCACGCTGCCCGACGCGCTACCGCGAGTCAAAGAAATCCAGCTCGACGTTCACGTGTTGATCTTCACTCTGCTGGTGTCGCTGTTCTCCGGCATCGTCTTCGGACTCGCGCCGGCGCTCAGGACGTCGCGCCCGGCCGCGCTCGCCGTAGGGAACCGGCAAAGCGCCAACCGGATGAGTCACCGCACACAGAGCGCTTTTGTGGTGGTTGAGATTGCGCTGTCCCTGGTGCTGCTGGCCGGTGCCGGCCTGATGATTCGCAGCCTGGTGCGGCTGTGGAACACCGATCCTGGCTTCGACGCGCACAACATCCTGACCTTCGGCATTTCCCTGCCGCCTTCGATGATGAAAGCGCCACCCCCGGCGATTCGCGCGGCGCTTCGCCAACTCGACGACCGAATCGCCTCCATCCCCGGAGTTCAAGCGGTAGCGCCTTCCTGGGGCGCGTTTCCGCTGCAAACCGACGACGAAGCCGTGTTCTGGATGCAAGGCCAACCCAAACCAAAAAGCCCGAACGATATGAATTGGGCGCTTAGCTACGTTGTGGGAAACGACTATCTCAAAATCATGCGGACTCCTTTGCTGCGAGGACGCTTTTTCGATGCGTCCGATGACGAGCGCTCGCCGCACGTTGCGGTAGTTGACGAAGCTTTCGCCGCGAAGTTTTTCCCGGGCCAGGATCCCCTGGGCAAACTGATCAACCTGTACGACAACAGCGGTAACAACGGCAGCCCGCTGGTGCAGATCATTGGCGTGGTCAAACATGTGAAGCAATGGAGCCTGGACAAGGATGGAGAGGAGTTGCAGCCACAGATGTATCGTCCCTTCATGCAACTGCCCGACGCAGCGATCACTTTAACGCCCAGCGGGATCGGCATGGTGGTGCGCTCCCAGGGAGATCCGGACGCGCTGTTCGACTCGATTCGCCGCGTGATGCGACGGGACAACGGCGAGGAGGTGCTGTACGGGCCCCGCAGCATGGAAGCGATGATCACGCAGTCGCTCGCTGCGCGCCGCTACGCCATGTTCCTTCTCGGAGGATTCGCGGCTCTGGCGCTGATGCTGGCCGCCATCGGAATCTACGGCGTTGTCTCGTATGTGGTGGGCCGGCGGACGCAGGAGATCGGCATTCGCATGGCCTTGGGAGCGCGACGCGTGGACGTGTTGCGCCTGGTGCTGAGACAGAGCGTATGGCTGATCGCGATGGGTGTGGGCGCGGGCCTGGCGGCCGCCCTGGCTCTAACCCAGCTCATGACGAGCCTTGTCTTCGGTGTCAGCGCAAGCGATCCTCTGACCTATTTCTGTGTGACGGCCCTGTTGACCGGCGTGGCTCTGCTGGCTTGCTCCGTGCCAGCGAGGCGCGCCATGCGCGTGGATCCGATGAACGCGCTCCGTTGCGAATAGCCCGGATCGCAACCGGCGTCAGACGGCGTCGAGGCGTTGCAGAATCTTTCGCGCCAGCCCAGTCAAGGCTAAGCTCTGTGCAGTCCGCAACCGCACCCAACGGCCTTGCGGAGGAGCGCGGCGGTGGCCGGCAAAAACCGAAACAGAATAATCCGTGGTGGTAATGGAGTGGCGCAACTTTAAGATTGGCGCTCTCTTCGCGGGTGCGGCCCTGAGCAGAGGCAGCTCCCACATCCCCGGCATCAGCGAGTCTGACCGCTCGCGCTGCCTTAGAAGCACCCTGCCGTTTCTGCAGGCCAGCGCGTAGTGCAAGACTGATTTTCGCCGCGCCGCTTGCTGGCGCCGGGGTTCGGCGCCGCGTGAGGCGCACAGCGCCGCTACAGGACATCGCAGGCACAAGGGTTCGCCGGGCAGGCAGGCCACGGCGCCCAACTCCATCATCGCCTGATTGAAATCACCAGGGCGTCGTTTATCGAGCAGCTCGCCGGCAGCTTGCCAGCATTGATCGTCAGACAGCGTGTGTGCCAGCAGGCGTCGCAGGACGCGCTTGACGTTGCCGTCGACCACCGGTGCCGGCTCTCCGAAGGCGATGCTGGCCACGGCGTTAGCGGTGTAGCGCCCCACCCCCGGCAACTCTTGCAGAGCAGCCGCTGAAGCCGGGAAAGCGCCGTGCCTGCGAATCACTTTGGCCGCGGCGTGCAGCGATCTCGCCCGGCGATAGTAGCCCAGGCCGCTCCAAGCGGCGAGCACCGTCTGCTCACGGGCGCCAGCCAGTCGGTTAACAGTGGGAAACTGGTGCAGAAACGTCTTGTACCGTTCCATTACCACGGCCACGCGCGTCTGCTGCAGCATGATTTCGGAAACCAGGATGCGGTAAGGATCGCTTTCGCCGCGCCAGGGAAGCGTACGCTTCTCGCGGTTGTACCAGCGCAAGAGCAGTTTGCGGAATCTGGTGACGTCCGCTTTGCCCAAAAGCGACGGCGCAGTGCGCATGATGGAGGATTGTAGCTTAGAACGATCTCAACATCGCAGCCGGCATATTCAATTTGCCGCGATCGGCGTATTTGAGGTAGCGATGAGAGTCCAGCCGCCTTTCACCTGCTGCCATACGGAAACCACCCGCAAGCCCGCAGCCGAGGCGCCGGCCAAGTGCAGGACGTAGGTCACCGTCATATCCGGCCCGTTGGGCTGAACCAGGACTTCACCCAGCGAAAAGTCGGTGATCGGCGCGGTCTTCCAATATGCCACCCAGCCGGCGCGGTCAAGCACCTGGCCGCTCGCATTGACCCCTGTGAACGACGGCGCCAGGCGGTACTCCACCTCTTTCCAGTCTTTGTCGCGGATGGCCTGCCACATCAGCCGCTCATATTGCTCGGCGCCTGTGGCGTTCTTCCAGTTGGGGTGCTTCGGCTCCTTGCCGATCGTGCATCCGAAAATCGCCACGAAGAGGCACACCGCAAAAAGCCCAACCCCAGAGGGCACTGAGGGGCGCAGAGGAAAACGGGAACGGCGCCCAGGCTTGGACAATCGGCGGGAACCAGGATTGGCTGAACTATTCATCGGGCATTCGCGGCGTGAGCAACAACGGAAACGATTGAAGGGTCACAAAGCAAGCGTTGGCTCCTCTGTGACCCTCCGTGTCCTCTGTGGTAAATGCGAAACTAGTCTCCGAAAACCTCTTCCTTTTCCTGAACCGGCGCGGGCTTGCCGTCGCCGTTTGCGGGAGAGATCGAGGCCAGGGGCACGAACCCGCCCTGCCGCTTGGGCTCCTTGAGAATGTGCTCGCGATAGAGCGCTTCCATGCGCGCGTCTTCCGCTGACTTCTTCAGCTTCTCGTCGCGGGCGCGCAGCTTCTCTTCGCGGGCGGTCTTGGCGATGCCCAGATCGTCCAGCGTGTGGTTGCGCTCGGCGTGTACATGTTCGTCGTTCAAGCGGAGCTTGTGCGCGCCTTCCGTCAGGCCCACGGCCTTGCCGCCGGCGAAGATCTCATGGCGTCCATGCTCCTCGTACCACTTGGTGAGGGTGGCGGTCATGTGCATCTTCTCGATGATGTTACGCCAGCCCACGCCGGTGTTGTAGGCGCAGAAGCTGATCTCGCCTTCCTGCGTGGCGTAAGGGATGATGCACTGCTCGGTGCGGCGGAAGTCGTAGTTGTAGAGGTCCTGGAACCACATGCCGGCGATGAACAGGAAATTCCAGCGGTCAGTGCGGCGCTTTTTGATGTCTTCAATGGTGCGCTCGCCGGAAACTTCGCCGTATTTCTTGTCCGCTTTTTTAGTAGCGCCGAAGGTCTTGTCGAATTTCTTGAGCAAATCCATCAGCTTGAAGTGTTTGGGCGCCGTAAACGGGTTGTAATTACGGGCCAGAGCCAGGGCCATGCCGAGCACGGAGAGGAAACGGCCGCGGCCCGCGTCATTGATCCGGGCCACATCCTGGGCGATGCGGTCGCCGTTCAGGAACGCCGTCACCGGGACGGCCTCTTTGGTTTCTTTGTCGATCATTACCGCCATGCCCACGCCGCAGTTGGGATGGCAGCCGCAGCTCAGTTGCCCCCACTCGGCGGTGGGACCATGGATCAGATCGGCCCAGTCGGAGAAGGTGGACATGAAGGAAATCGGGAACCAGTCGCGCGCGGGCTCGCCCAGGCCGGTCTGGCTTTTCACGTCGTGCGCCAGATGGCTCAGCGTGTAGCGCTGGGCCTTGCGGCGATCGTCCGTGATCTCTTCGTCGCGGCCGGTGAAGGATACCGGTTGGAAGCTCAGGAAACTGATGGTCTTGGGATTGTCGAGCGCGAACTGGATGATGCGGCCTACCTGCTCGTTGTTGATGCCGTTGACGATGGTGGTGACGGGAACGATCTCCACGCCGGCTTCGTGCAGGTTGTGAATGGCGCGCAGCTTCACGTCAAACAAGTTGCCGACCTGGCGATGGGCGTTGGCGGCGTTGCCGATGCCGTCGAACTGCAGGTAAGCGTAACGCAGGCCGGCTTCAGCGGCCTGGCGCGCGAACTCCGGAGACTTGGCAAACTCGATTCCGTTGGTCGCGGCCTGCACCGAGTTGTAGCCGACCTGGCGCGAATAGCGTACGGCGTCCAGGAAATAAGGCGAGAGCGTGGGCTCGCCGCCGGAAAACTGCACCGACATCTGCCGCCGCGGCTTGATGGAGATGGCGTTATCCAGCATCTGCTTGATTTCTTCCCAGGTGAGTTCATGCACGAAGCCGACCTGGTTGGCGTCCATGAAGCAGGGATCGCACATCATGTTGCAGCGGTTGGTGAGGTCGATGGTCAGCACCGAACCGCGGCCATGCTTCACCGTGCTGGTGCCGTGGTGGTGCAGCTTCTCGTCATTGTGGGCGCGGATGTCGCGG
>DATDGY010000207.1:0-5420 GCA_036521855.1 Candidatus Angelobacter sp. | reverse complement strand
AGATCGACCGTCATGGCGCCGGTTACGAAACGAGCGATCAGGAAAGGATGCTTTCCAAGCAGCTGCTGGAGCACATCTCGGCTATGCCGGGGGTGGTTTCCGTAGCCCATACCAGCGCTCTGCCGATCACGTGCAACTGCGATTCGACCGATTTCCGGGTGCTGGGCCATCCGTGGTACGGAGAGCACGATAAGGTTCTGCAGCGGGAGACAAGCGCGGATTACTTCAAGGTATTGCAGGCCAGGCTGATCGCCGGGCGCTTTTACTCGGAAGCAGACGATAGCTCGAAGCCGCGGGTGGTGCTGATCAATCAGGCGCTGGCCAAGCGGTTCTTCCCGGGCGAAGATCCCGTGGGCAGAACGATCGGCGATGCGGAGCTTTCTCCGGCGTCGCTCGCGCAAGTTATCGGCGTGGTGGATGATGTTCGGGAAGGCGACCTGGTGGAACCACTTGTGCCCGCTCTCTATTATCCGTTCAAGCAAGAGACCGACGGTACTTTGTTTCTTCTGGTACGCACAGGGCCAGACCCGGCGCCGATGATGCCGTCGCTGGTTCGTGCGATCCATCAGGTGGGCCCCAACCTCGGCATCAGAAATGAATTTGTCATGGAGGACCGGATCAACGACTCGCCGGCGGCTTTTCTGAACCGTTCATCAGCATGGCTGCTGGGAGGATTTGCGATGTCAGCTCTGTTGCTCGGAGCGATTGGTCTCTATGGAGTGATTGCTTACTCGGTGGGCCAGAGGACGCGAGAGATCGGCGTGCGAATGGCGCTGGGAGCGCAGCGTGGGGCGGTTTATCGACTGATCCTCGGCCAAGCCGGCTTTGTGACAGGGGCTGGGATTGTGGTTGGGCTGGGATGTTCGATTCCCGCCGCTCGATTGCTGAGAGGTTTGCTGTTTGGTGTACAGTCCTGGGATGTGCCTACGCTGATCGGCGTGGCGGCGGTGCTCGGGATTTGTGCCCTGTTGGCGAGTTATCTGCCCGCGCGGAGGGCGGCCTCAGTGAATCCTGTGGAGGCGCTACGGGCGGAGTAGCGCGTTTTTTCTGCGATCGCTCCTTGACAAAGCGCCTTCAGGCGCCGGAGCGTATTAGGACCATGTTGACGGTTCGTCGCCTTATGCGGCCAATCTCTGCCCGTTATCCGGCGGGGTTGAGTTTGCGGGTTTCCGCAAGGATTTTGGTGAGCCGATTGGCAAGTTGATCGAGACGATGCTTCTGGCGGCTATCCGGCAGCGATCGGCGGAACATCTCGATGGCATGTTGGGCGAACAGGAGCGAATCGATGACACCGCCCAGACCTGGGCGCGGCGAGGAGATCGGGGCTTTCGGTTGTGGCGCCAGGTGCCGAGGTTGCGATCGGGCCAGATGAAACTCCCGCTGCAAATCGGTTCCAACAACATCGACGTAGCGCATAGTCATTTCGGGATTAACGTGCCCGAGCAACTTCATGAGCGCAGGCAAGCCGACCCCGGCGCGCACCATCTCACTGGCATATGTGTGCCTGAGCTGGTGCGGAACGATGCGGGTGGGGATACCGACGGCAGCGACAACATCGGGAAGGTAAGAACGCAGTTGCTTGACAAGGGTCTGCTTGTGCCGAGGGCGGGCGAGGAGCCTGCCGTCAAACAGGAGTGGGTCGAAAGAACGGAAGAAGCGCAAACGATGAACGATTTGACAAACAAACGAGTCGATCGGGACCATGCGCTCCGTCTTCAACTTCCCGAGAGGAACGTGAATGGCCCACCGATTCTGGCCGGCATTATGCAGGCAATCATAGGCAAGATCAACACATTCCCCGATGCGCATTCCGGTGTGGCGGATCAGCAGCAGGACATTGGAGGGTAGGTCATTGCGGCGGAGTAGTTCCTGCTGGATTAATTGATCCTGCTGGGGTGTCAGTGCGCGTGGCAGCCGCTGGGGAGCGCGCGGAATGTCTTCGCGACGGATCAGATGGGCCAAGTCGGGGACCTGGGCGCTCCAGGCAAGCTCTTCCAGCATGCATCGCATAAGCAGGAGGCGTGCGATGTAGACGGCAGGCACCAAGCCTTGCGAGCGCAGATCGGCAAACCAGCCGAGGATGTGTGGATCGCGGCGCAGTTGATTGAGCGAGTCAACAGCGGGATGCTGCTCACTAAGATAGATCAGAAAGGAGCGGGCGACGGCACGATACTGACGGACGGAAGCCGGAGCGAGGCCTGGGGTCAGGGAGTCAATCGCTCTCTGGAACTGCTCCACCAATGGATGCTCCAGCGGGGCGTAGCGGCTGATTTTCACGATGCGCTGCCTGGTAGAGGCCTGATGTGCTGCGCCACAGCCTTGGCATACTGCTGATAGACCTCGAGAGGCGTGACTTCGACATAAACCATCGTGGTTTCAATCCGCGCGTGGCCCATCAACCGCATCAGGGCCGGTAGGCTGACACCTGCACGCACCATGTCTGAAGCAAATGTGTGCCTAAACCGGTGTGGGTTGGCCTTCTTCACGCCGGTAGTGCGGCGATGGTATCGAAATAAGGAGCGCAATCCTGCCGGAGTCATACGGGCGCCGCGAGCGGGGCCTTTCAGGGAAACAAACAGTGTGTCCGTGGAAGTCTGCGGCCGTTCGAGCCGCAGATAGTGGTCAAGGAGTTCCGTTGCCTCCGGGGCCAGTGGCAGGAATCGGGTCTTGTTGCCTTTACCGCGCACGCGAATCTGCGATTCCGATAACAGCAAATCGTCCTGACGCAGATCCAGGACCTCTTGCGAGCGAAGTCCTTGCAGCAGCATCATTCCAACGATCGCCAGGTCCCGAGAGTTCCGAAAGCTGGACCAGAAGCGCGCCACTTCGTCCACGGACAAAGGCACGATGGTTCTTTTGGCAGTCTTGACACGCAGCCGGCTTAAGGCGGGTCGCGGCCTGCCGATGCCCATGGGCGCTCGCTGCCAGTACGTCGACTGGAGCGCGGGAGCGATCTGACCAGGAGCGCCAGGAAAGGCGATGCGCAACGCGCGATCGACGATGGCAACACGCTGGTTGATGGTGGCACCCGTCAACTCGCGTTCCTGGCTGGACTGGAATCGCACATACTCGAGTAATGTCGATTCAGTGAGAGCATCTTTGGTCACCGTATCGGTGTGGTGAACACTCTCCCACCACCGGAGAAAGTGCAGCAACGCGTCTGCGTAAGTTCGCAGCGTTGTGTTGGCCAGACGGCGAAGGGTTTCGTAGTCGAGATACTCGCTGATCCAGCCGATTTCACGGCCGGTGGTTCGTTCGACGACCCGATACGGGCATCGCACATGGTTGTTGGAGGGCTTGTGTACCACCCGGAAGGTCATCATCGCGCCGCCTCCAGAAGGCACTGGAACTGGTGTGCATCGGCGCCCTGGAGAAAGAAACTGTTCGGATCCTGGCCTTCGGACAGCGCTACGGTACGCACATTTACGCCTTGCCTGGCGAGCCGGCAGGCAAGAGCTTGAGCCGCCTGCTGACCACTGCCGTTGGTGTCGGTATCAAAGGCCAGATAGACGGTTCGCAGGCCATCACAGAGTTGGCGAAACTGGCGCGCATTGAGATTCGTACCCCGCGTGCAGGTAACGTTGTGGAAGCCTGCCTGCCATAGCACGGCGTAGTCGAACAGGCCCTCGACCAGAATCACTTCGGGATATCGCCGGGCCTGGTCCCATGCGTACAGCCCGCCTTTGGCGCCGGGCAAGAATCGGTGAGGAGGCGCGGAGGTCGACACGCTCCGACCGTAGAGGTTGCCTTCCAAGGGAAAGACGATGCGGTGTACATACGCGTCATAACCCGCGGCGGTCACCAAGCCGGCTTGGCACAAAGTCTGCAGCGGGTAACCCAACTGCGTGAGCCAACCTCGCAGGCACCCGCCGGGCGCATAGCCGATTCGCATGTGCTCGATCAGTTCGGGCGAGCGAATTCCGCGCTCGTACAGATAGGCGACCGCCTCGCTGTGGCGATGTAACTGAGTGCGATAGAAACGTGTGGCTTCGTGCAACAGCGGCTCTACGCCGTGCCACTGGCGCAGCAACACCACGGCTTGCGAGAACTTCACCTGGTGATAGAGTTCGGCGAAGCGAATCACATCACCGCCGCGGCCACAGCCATAGCAGTAAAAGAGATCCTTGTGGGGATCCACCAGGAAGCTTGGTTTGTGGTCCTCGTGCAATGGACACAGCCCCATCCATCGACCACGGCTGAGTGGCCGCGCAGGTTGCCAATCATGCGCCTGCAGATAGCCCATCAGGGGGATCTGCTGTTTTAGGTCGTCGAGAGCTTGACGATTCACGGACTTCTTGCCTCGAAGGGCAGAATACGGCAGAGCGCGCTGAGATCCCAGGCAAGGATGGTGGGCGCCCATAAAAGGCGCTGGCCGATGGCTCCGGCCTTCATCCAGCAGTACACGCTGCGCTGGCGACGGTGTGCCCATCGGCGGACGGTAGATGAATCGGGCAAGCGTGTAGGGTCTTTGCAGTGCGGTGCAGCTTGCTCAGCAGAAACGCCCGCAGCGATGTGCTCGCAGGCCTGCTGTCGGCAGCGCACGCTAAAAGGCGCAGCCGGCGCGAGCCAATCGGGCAAAACCGTGAAGGTCTTCCCGCACGGATGACAGATTCCGCGCCGCACCCAGATGCGCTCGTGCCGGTCATCGTGGCACTGACGGAGCCTTTGTCCATGGCCGGTGATCGTGTGATTGTTGCAGCACGGACATTCCCGCGGGAGGAGGTACAACGGGATCACCCCGGCTCGATGTTGTCTTCCGGCGCTGGCAGTGCGATAAAAAGAATCACGGCTGGCGTGAAGGCCCGCCGCTGACCGGTCTCTGCCAAAGTTTTCGATCCGCTGGCCGGGCCTTCACCCTCCCGGTGAAGTCAGTCTCGAACGAAAAAAGAATACTGCTTTCCGTTTCTCGTCGCGACCCCTCATTCAAAACATTGGCCGGTTATAAACGCCATCTCGGACTGTGGCCCGACCAGTGGGACTGTTGAATGGCCCTCCAAGCTCTTCAGGCTTCGTGTTGATGCCGATTTCCGGAACAATGAGCAGTAAACGGCGTCTATTATCAGAGTATGGCGGAGAGGCGACCTGTCAGGAAGATTACGGCCAGGCTGGTGACCGCGAGCGGCGCCGCCGTACTGGCGGTGTATACGGCCGGGTATCTGCGCACCGAGAAGGCATCGGAACAGTTTGTGCGGCGCGTGGCGGAACGGAGAGTTGCGTCGATATCGGCGCGGGTCGCGTCGGTTCGGGATGGGCTGGACGCGAAGGTGACGGTATTCCCGGGCGGTTTGCCCATGGCTGACCGTCCAGCTGGCGCGGCGCCGGCAGCGCCGAAGGCGTGGAAGGACGGCAGGTACACCGGGTGGGGATTTTCACCGCACGGCAATATTGAGGCAGCGGTAACGATTGAAGGCGGGCGGATT
>DATDGY010000206.1:0-3518 GCA_036521855.1 Candidatus Angelobacter sp. | reverse complement strand
GGCGTCGGCGAGTTGAGTCTGCACCATCTTTACCGAGCCATGGCCTGGCTGGGAGAAGTTCTGCCGGAAGATCAGCAGACTGGGGCGACGCCATTCGTGCCCCGAACCAATAAGGACCTCATGGAGGAGGAGTTGTTCGCGCGGCGTCGGGACTTGTTCTCCGGTTTGGATCTGGTGTTCTTCGACACCACTTCCATCTACTTCCAGGGAGAAGGCGGCGAGACCATCGGCCAGCGTGGGCACTCGAAAGATCATCGTCCCGATCTGAAGCAGATGGTGGTGGGCGTGGTGCTGGATCAGCACGGCAATCCGGTCTGCAGCGAACTCTGGCCGGGGAACACGGCCGATGTGAAGAGTCTGGTGCCCGTCGTGGAGCGGCTGAAGACGCGGTTCCGGATCGGCGCTGTTTGCATCGTGGCCGATCGGGGCATGATCAGCGTCGAGACTCTGGCGGAAGTGGAGAAGCGGGAGTGGAAGTACATCCTGGGCGTGCGCATGAGAAGTTCGACGGAAGCCAAAGCGGGGGTGGGGCGCGCCGGACGCTATGCCGAAGTGCATCCCAAAAGCCACGATCCGAACGATCCATCTCCGCTGAAGGTGAAAGAAGTCTGGGTAAAGGACAAGCGGCGTTACGTCGTCTGCATCAATGAGGACCAGGCGACGAAGGATCACCATGACCGCCAAGCCGTGGTCGCCTCATTGCGGGACGCTCTGGGTCGGGGCGACAAGTCACTGGTGGGCAACAAAGGGTACCGCAAGTTTCTGCGCGCGGGAAGCAAACAGTTCGCCGTTGACGAGGACAAGATCCAAGAGGAAGCGCGCTACGACGGCAAGTGGGTATTGACGACCAATACAGATCTACCGGCGCGCGAAGTGGCGCTGAAGTACAAACGTATTTGTTTACCACTGAGCGACCGCCTGAGAGCCGCGTGAAATCAGTCGCCTGAAGATTTCGCTGGACAAAAGGAGCGGTTTCGGCTACCGTAGGCTTGGATGAGACCGAGGGGCCGACCCGCCGCAGAGAAGCAGTCCGAGAGCATCGACTTTGTCCCCAAGCGCGAACTGGATCAGGCCCAACAAGAGAACGAGCATCTACGCAAAGAGAACGAGCGGCTCCGACGTGAAGCGGAGCGGTTGAAACAGGAGACCGAACGCCTCCGCCGTGAACTGGAAGCCGCGTTGCGCGCCAGCAAGCGTCAGGCCGCGCCTCATTCGCGGGGTAATCCAAAAGCCGACCCGAAACGGCCTGGCCGCAAGTCGGGTCGTCGCTACGGCCGACAGGCGTGCCGCCCCATTCCGCAGCGTGTGGAGGAACGGATCGCAGGTCCGTTGCCCGAGCGCTGCCCGCATTGCGGCGGCGGCGTGGAGCAGGAAGGCTGCGAAGCGCAGTATCAGGAAGAGATTGTCCGGCGGACCATCGTGCGCCGCTTCGATATCGCAGTAGGCCGCTGCCGGCACTGCGAGCGACGAGTGCAGGGACGCCACTCTTTACAGACCTCGGATGCAGTGGGAGTCGGCAGCGTGCAGTTGGGGCCGGAGGCACTGACGCTGGCGGCCATCCTCAATAAGCAGATGGGGCTGTCGCTGGGGCACACGCGCCAAGTCCTGTCCTATGGATTCGGGCTGGAGGTCAGCCGCGGAGGGTTGTATCGGGCGCTGGCGCGAATGGCGGGCAAGGCGGAGCCGACCTATGACGGGCTGGTGGCAGCCGCGCGGCAAGCTCCGGTGAACGGCATGGACGAAACCGGCTGGAAGGTGGGCGGGCAACTCCAGTGGCTGCACGTGGCGGTGAGCGCACAGGTAACCGTATATGCCATTCTGCCGGGACGAGGGTACGAGCAGTCGGTAGTGATTCTGGGGGCCGACTATGACGGGTTTCTGACGCATGACGGCTGGGCGCCCTATTATCGGTTCCAGTTTGCGTTCCATCAAAGTTGTTTGGCCCACCTGTTGAAGCGTTGCCGGGAGATGGTGCAGATTGCTTCACCGGCGGCGCGGGTCTTCCCACGAGCCGTGGAGGATCTGCTGCAGACGAGCTTGGAGTTGCGCGAGCGCTATGAGCAAGGCGAGATCTCTGAGCGCGGCCTGAGCATCGCCACGGGGAAGCTGGAAGCCAAGGTGGACCGGGTGCTGGAAACCCGCCGCCGGAACGCAGCGAACCGCCGGCTGGCGCGGCATCTGGAACACGAACGGCTGTGGCTATTCACCTTTCTGCACTGTCCCGGGCTGGATGCCACCAACAACGCGGCGGAGCGGGCGATTCGCGGCATGGTGATCGCCCGCAAGGTATGGGGCGGGAACCGGACCTGGAATGGCGCGCATACGCACCAGATCCTGGCCAGCATGTTGCGCACCTGCTGGCAGCAGGGCAAGGATGCGTTCACGCGCGGCGTGAGGCTGTTGCGTGCGCCGGGCAGCGTGATTCTGGATATTGTGCCTGGCGCGGGTTGACCGCGCCAGGCTCCCATCGCATGCCTGAATCCATCACCTTTTGCGGACGCACGTTCGGCCTTGGCGAACTGGAGTTGATGCGCCAGACTGCGGCGGAGTTTTCCGCCCTCGGCGTGACGGAGATCGCACGCACCGTCTGTGAGTTACTGGAATGGACACGGCCCAGTGGAGGGTTGAAGAACCACGAATGCCGGCAACTGTTGGAGCGGCTCCAAACCGAAGGTTTCCTGAAGCTTCCCGAGGTGCGAAAACTGGGCGGGCGGGGTCCGCGGCGGGTAAACGTATCTGCACCCTGCATCGAATCGCCATCGATCGACTGCGCCGCCAGCCAGTGCGAGCCTCTGGAACTGGCCCTGGTGGAAGGCCAAACTGAGAGCCGCCGGTGGCGCGAGCAGGTGGAACGATATCACTATCTCGGGTATCGCGTGCCATTCGGCGCGCACCTGCGTTACTGGGTCCGCCATGACGAGCAGGAGTTGGCCTGTGTGCTGTGGACATCGCCGGCCTGGAAGATGCAGGCCCGGGATGAGTGGATCGGCTGGAGCGAAGAACAGCGGCGCGCCAACCTGCAATGGATCGTGAACAACGGAAGATTTCTCATTCTGCCGTGGGTCCGCGTCAAAGGGCTCGCCAGCAAAATCCTTGCCCTAACTGCTCGGCACGTGCCGCGCGATTGGGAAAGCCATTACGGTCATCGTCCGCTGCTGCTGGAAACCCTGGTGGACGCCAGCCGTTTTCGCGGGACCTGCTACCGCGCTGCCAACTGGCTGCATGTCGGGCAAACCACCGGACGCGGTCGCATGGACCGGGAGCATAAAGCTCACGGCGATGCTATCAAAGACATCTACCTCTATCCGCTGGTGCGCGACTTCCGTCAGCAGCTATGCGGCGGTCTCACGCGGTAAACAAATACCCATATTCTAGCCTGCGAAAATGCGTCCTGGAAAAAAGTCGTGGCTGCCAGCCTCGCTGCGGTGTCCGCGGTTGTGATTGACGTAACCGATCCATCGGATAACATTCTTTGGGAAGTCAACGCCGCGTTTCTACTACTGCCTCCCGGAACGATC
>DATDGY010000205.1:0-5564 GCA_036521855.1 Candidatus Angelobacter sp. | reverse complement strand
TCGGTGCGGTCCTTCCACAGCTCCGGCCATTGGGTTTTGGCATATTCCATGGGGAAGATGATGAAGTTGACGTTGTCCATCATGAGTGACATGTTGGGACCAACCTGAAATCCGTGGTAAAAACGGGGCTCGCGTGAAGGAGTGGCGACGCCACGGCGGACCAGGCCGAACTCTTTGATGTACCACTCTCCGGCCGCGATGGGATCTTTGCTGAGCAGATGGATATGCCCGAAGTGATGATGGTTGGCGGTATTCAGCTCGATGAGCTGGTGGTCAGGGCCGTCCACGTAGGCGAAGAAGAAGATGCCGGTGGCGTTGCCGCCGCCGATATCGCTGATGTCGGTGATGGGCGTTTCGAATTTCGTGCCGCTCGCGACCTGCTTCTGGTAGGTGGCTTTCATGTCCTCCGCGCCCCATCCCCAGTGCCAGATGGCCGATGTGATTTCCGACTTCGGCGGCGTGCTGACTTTGTTGAAGAACATCCACGACTTCTGCGCCCACACGGCGTCAATTGCGCCGTTGAAACGCGCCTTCTCGCAATCGAACTTGGAGGTGTAGAAGGCAATATCGGCTGCCGGGTCAGTCGCGTTGAGATGGAGATGATGGAAATGGGCCAAAGCGGGCGTGGGCGACGGAGCCGGTGTGGGCGTAGCCGAGGGCTGCTGGGCCCCAGCGGCGCCCGCTGCCATGAGGCTCAAAGCGACGAGAGCGACAGTTGTGCGGAACATGCGCGGAATTATACAGAAAGCAGTCAGCAATCAGCATTCAGCACTCAGCCCCCTTGACATGATCGAGAACCAGGAAAGCCTGAAAGGCGGCCAAGAGACGACTGCCTGCACCCTTGGCCCGCGGCGATGTTTCATGGCTGAATGCTGACCGCTGACTGCTGGGTGCTCTTCTGGCCACCAGCCCAGCTCTGGCCCGCATCGAAAGACTTAGACCCCCTAGGAAATGGGTTTGCGGAATGAAAATTATTCATTGCAATTTTTTGGTCACGGAGTAACATTAAAATAGAGGTTTGTACCTGCCGCCGGGAGTTGCACGTAGACGGGCGGGTGTCGAGCTTCGGGCCCCCTGATAAAGCAAAGATACATTCGCAAAAATCCATACTTCAAGAGAAAAACGGAGATTCATCATGAAGGGACGGCTCTCGCAAGGCTTGCTGGCATTGTTTGGACTCTCGTTGTGCGGCCTGCTCATGGGGGCTGCGGGCAGAAGTGACACCGCTCCGCCACCTCCGGGCAAAACCACGTTCTACAAGGATGTGCTGCCCATTCTGCAAAACAACTGTCAAAGCTGCCATCGCTCCGGCGAGGTGGCTCCCATGTCGCTGATGACATACGACGAGACGCGGCCATTCGCCATCGCCATCAAGCTGGCGGTGCTGACCAAGAAGATGCCGCCATGGTACGCCGATCCGCAATACGGTCATTTCTCCAACGAGCGCAAACTGACTCCGCAAGAGATTCGCACCCTGGTTACCTGGGTTGACGGCGGCTCCCAGCCGGGTGACGCCAAGGACGCGCCGCCTCCGGTAAAATTTTTGGACGGATGGAACATCGGCAAGCCCGACCGCGTGATTGAGATGCCGGCGGAATTCCATGTTCCGCCGGAAGGCACGGTGGACTACCAATACGTGGTAATCCCTGGCGGGTTCACGCAGGACACCTGGGTAAGCGCAGCCGAAGTTCGACCCGGTAACCGCGCGGTGGTGCACCATGTGATCGCCTTCGTTCGTCCGCCGAATTCTCCGTGGATGAAGGACGCCAAGCCGGGCGAATTCTTCGTTCCCAAGAAAGAAGCTAATCGGGAAGGCGGCCAGCGGCAAGGCGGTCAGGGTGAGCAACAAGGCGACCAGGCCCAGCAGCGCCCAGCAAGGCGAGGCAGTATTACCGACAACGAACTGCTGGTGGGCTACGCGCCCGGTTTGCAGCCCCTACAACTCAATAGCGGCGAGGCCAAGCTGATCAAAGCCGGGTCGGACATCGTGCTGCAATTACATTACACCGCGAACGGCACGGCCGGCATCGACAAGACCAGAATCGGCCTGATCTACGCGAAGGAGCCGCCCAAGGTGCGCAGCATCCAGCTCGCGTCTTCCAACGCGGGATTCAAGATTCCGCCGAACTCCGACAACTACGAAGTGAAATCGCAAGTGCAACTGGAAGATACGGTCACGCTCGCGGATCTTATGCCGCACATGCACTTCCGCGGCAAAGATTTCAAGTACGAGATCATCTATCCCGACGGGAAGACGGAAACCTTGCTGTGGGTCCCTAAGTACGACTTCAACTGGCAATTGGGTTATCGCCTGGCGCAGCCGATCGTTCTGCCCAAAGGTACGCGCATCGAGTGCACCGCGCACTTCGACAACTCGGCCAACAATCCCTACAATCCCGATCCCACGAAAGAAGTGAAATGGGGCGACCAGACCTGGGAAGAAATGATGATCGGGTGGTTCTCGGTGTCGGTGGACCCGAAGGCCAATATCGCCAACCTGCTGAAGTTTGAAAAACCCGGCACGCGGACGCCGCCAGGACAGCCTGATGCCAAGCAACCGGACACTAAGCAACCTGAGGGAAAGCCCGCAGGCGCAACCTCTGGTGGGGCCAGTTCGAGTTCGACGCAGTAGGCGGAAGAGCGGCCCTTTAGGCCGCGTGGAATATCCTAAAAGCCGGGCTTAAGCCCTGGAAGCGTTGCCTAAAATTAACGCAGCCGGGGCTAAAGCCCTTTTTCTTTCTTTTGATTCTTGCGCGGCCCTAAGGGGCCGCTCTTTCACCCGCCAGATTTCTTGCGCGGCCCACCGATTCCATCAACGATCACTTCCCATCCACCGAAAAAGCCAGCAGCACGTTTCCGGGAAGGCCGCCCCAGATTCCGTAACCGGAACCAACGAAAAGCATGCCGCCGGAGACGGTTGGCCCGGGACCGTCCATGGCGCCGCCTTTGCCCTTTACGCCATTGACGCCGGTGAATTCCTGCGCGGTATCAAACTCCCATATGACTTTGCCGTCGGTTGTGGAATAGCCGCGCAAACGTCCATCAACTCCGCCGGAAAACACCACGCCGGGGATTACGGTGATGGCCGCCGACTGTGCCGGGCTGCACGAAGGACGATCACCGCAAACGGGTGGCGGCGCCGACCAGACTTTCGCTCCGGTATCCACGTTGAGCGCGAACAGCCCGCCGCCGGCTTTGGGATCGGCGGTCATGCGCCCGATACCCGAGGATTGCGTGTGCGCGATGTCGGAGACCGCGGCGTACATGTTCTGGCCGTCGTAGGCCGAACCCCATTGGATTCCGCCGAGACGCCCGCCCTTGCCAACCTTGGTTTGCCAGAGAATCTTGCCTTCCTGGTCAGGATCGAGCGCGGTGGCCACACCCGACTTCGCGCTTACCAGCAGCACGCGCTTGCCGTTGGCCCGCGTAACCAGAATGGGTGATGCGCCGATGTCTATATCCGGTCCCAGATGGTCGCCGCAACCCTCACCGGCGCAGACGATGTTGAAGATGTCATGCTCGGTGAGCTGCCGTGACCACAGCAACTTGCCTGAATCCAGATCGAAGGCCAGAACCGCGTCGCTGGTTTTCGTGGACGGTTCGGAAAAGTTGTCGCCGGTCCCGGCGTAAATGATCCTTTTCTTGGCATCAATAGTGGGCGCCGACCAGATGCTGGCGCCGCTCGGACCCCAGTTCTGAACACCGCCAGCGGTCTTGGTGGTCGGATGCGGCTCTTCGGCGATGCTGAATGTCTTCCACAATTGCTTTCCAGTAGCCGCATCCAAGGCCACGATTCCTCCGCGCGAGCTACAGCACTCGTACTTGTTGCCCAGGCCAACTTCTTCACCACCAGTCAGAGGTACGAACACGCGCCCGTCGTAGTACTCGAGCGCGCCCACAATCTTGGCCTTGGGGTGGGGATCGATGTGCACCTTCCATAACAGCTGACCGGTAATCGCATCCACGGCATAGGCGTTGGCGCGCTGATCGCCGAAAAACGCGGCGTACCGATGGGGTTGGCCAGGAAGGAGCGCAATGGAGATCGCGGTCCGCGCCGGAAATTCGGCTTCAAAGGACCAGTACTGGCATCCGGTGCTGGCATCCAGGGAGTAGACCTGACGGTTGAAGCTGGCCACAAAGATGCGTCCGCCGGCAACGGTCGGTTGCCCCCAGGACAGAGGAGCATTGGGAAAAGCAAAGGCCCACTTCAGCTTGAGGCGCGGAACCTGGTCGGCGGTAAGACCGGCGCGCTCGGCGGGCTGAAAGCGGGCGTTGTTGAGGTCGGAGCCCCAGCCATTCCAGTCTGTGCTCGAAAGCGAAAACGGAGCCTTGGGGTTGGCGCACAAACCGGCGGGCGCCGCCTGCGTAGCCTGCCCGAAGTGCTTGCCGGCAAGGAACTCCGCGATGGTGCGCTTCTGCGGCGCAGTCAGCAGCGTACCCTGGTCTTTCATCCGGCCGGTCTCCAGAGAGCGCAGGATGTCTTCCGGCGACATCAGCTTGAGCGCGGCAGTGGCGGGAGCGCGGGTCTTAGCCGAGTTGTCGTGGCAAACCGCGCATTGCTGCTTGTAAATCACAGCTCCCTCGGGCTCTTGCCCCCGCAGCCAAGGTGAGGCGAACACAAAGACCATGATCAGCGGGACCAGCCATCTGCGGAGCGGGGAAACCTGATTCATACCCATCCTTTGACTCGATTTTTTTTGGCGAGCGAACGTTTTGAACACCTGAACGGGTGTTTTTTTGCGCGCTGCCAGCCTCATTCTAAGCAGGGATAAACACTATATAGAATCGCGCTGAAAACCGCGAGAGGTGAGTAAGATCGGCCAACCACACGGCGCCCTGTTTTTCCGGGAGAGGCACGCTGGCCGGTGCACGAGTCCCCAATGCTTCCATCGCCGGTTATCACTTGACGATCGTCCCCGACTGTGCATCCACCAGCACGGAGTAGCCGGATTTCTTTTCGCCCCATAGCACGTACCACACCGGCCCCTTAAATCGCTCGGCGTTTCCCAGGGTGAACGAGACGTTGGCACCGGGATGGCTCTTGGCCCAGTCGGCGGCCTTGGCGGACGCCGCCGTATAGGCCGCGTCAGAATCGACGGCAAAATCGGTGGTCGTAAATGGCAGAGCCGCCGGCGTGGGGCCACTCCAGGTCAGGGAATTGCCGACCATCACGCCTTTGTAGATGTCGGGTGGACTGGCGCTGACGGCGTAAGAGAAAACTTTGGCCTCCCTCCGGCCGGGCGAACCGAAGGTGGCAGTCCACATCGCGGCCTTGCCGCCTTCATTTTTGACGTTGGGAATGGTCTTGCTTTCGAGGGCCAAAGGAACAAGGTCTGGAGCCCAGGAATGAGCGGACTTGTACATCTCCCAGAAGGCGGTCTTTCCGGAAACCGGCTGCGGGGGTCCCGAAGCGTTGTTCGAACTGGTGTCCGTCTTCGCGTCGCTGGCCGGCTTAGGAGCTTCACAAGCCACGAGTACGAGAGTGAGAAAGAGCGCACTGGCTTTCCAGAGCTTGCCATGCATACCGATCACCTCGATTTTCGTCACCGCTTGCCGGGTTATTC
>DATDGY010000204.1:0-38639 GCA_036521855.1 Candidatus Angelobacter sp. | reverse complement strand
TGCAGCGGTTGGTGAGGTCGATGGTCAGCACCGAACCGCGGCCATGCTTCACCGTGCTGGTGCCGTGGTGGTGCAGCTTCTCGTCATTGTGGGCGCGGATGTCGCGGCCCGGAAAAACATCTTCCAGATGCTTGAAGAACTCGGTATCGATGGCCATCACGTCTTCAAAATGGCCGTGGACCGGGCAATCTTTCACCATGAGGATCTTGCCGTCGCGCTCTACGATGGTGGCTTTGATCTCGCCGACTTTTTCGTTGAGCAGGATCTCGTGGGGCAGTTTGCCGTCAACGATTTGCTGGCGGATCTCCGGCACGCACTTGGGACACAGCGAATCGGTGGAGCGAGGCCAGCCAAGCGGCGGTTTGGTCTTTTCCCACGACTTCAGGAGCGGCTTGTCCGACCACTTGGGCGTAAATGCAGGCGCGGGCTTGATGCGGTTGACGCGATCAAAAACAGCCCAGGCGCCGCGCGCGGCGTACGTCAAAACCTTTTCTGCGTACTTTACAGGCTTGTGCATGGTGCTTTGCCTTCTCTCCTGCGCCTTGATGGGCGCGTACCGCAGCTAGCAGTCAAAAGCTAAAGGGATTTAACAAAGTCCAGTACATAGTACTGTTGCTCCGGCAAGGGGATTAAGAAGGATTCCCTGAACGGCTGCAAATAGCGGCCCAGCGGTATGCTCCAGCATTAAACGGAGACGCCTGAGGGCTGCTAAGTCATTGGATTTAAAGCAGAACCAGCAGATGACCCGTGGCGCATCCTCTCCCCCTCGGCTTGGCTTCGCTGAACCTGTACGGGCGAATCCGCGTACATTAGAGTGCATGTACGACATCCTTCGTGATTGCGCCGGCTATCTCTGGCTGGCCCTGGGGATTTTTTGGCTGGCAGGGGCGCTCACTGCCAAGCGAACTGAGCGTACGCAATCACCTGGCTCACGACTGCTGCAGATCACGCCGGAGATCGCGGCATTTTCCCTGCTCTTTGGACGCTTGCCATGGCCGTCCTGGCTTCGCTGGCGCTTTGTTCACGGAGATACTCTCACTGCAGCATGGGTCGGACTGGCGCTTACCGCCGCCGGCATCGCATTCGCCATCTGGGCGCGTTTGTGGATCGGACGCAATTGGAGCGGGCGCGTCACCATCAAGGAACAGCACGAACTCATTCAGAACGGCCCTTACGCCATCGTGCGCCATCCGATTTATTCCGGCTTTCTGCTGGGCATTCTGGGCACCGCGATTGCTAGCGGCGAACTGCACGCACTCCTGGCCCTGCCCCTGGCGGCTCTGGGCTGGACGTTCAAACTGCGTATGGAGGAGTCCTTCATGATCCAGCAATTCGGGAGCACATATCTGGATTACAAAAGGCGCGTGAAGGCGCTGGTTCCGTTCCTGGTGTAGCTGCCGAGTCCCGCGCCAATGCTAGAATCACCTCTTGGTTGGAGATCACCATGGAACCCGTGCGCGCTGGATTGCGCAAGATTGCCGGAGAGCTGCTACGTTCGCGACCGCCGGAAGAAGCTGTGGAGCTGGCCTGGCCGCTGGTATGCGGGAAGGAAGTGGCCGCGCGGACGCGGGCCGCGGCCTTTGCCGAAGGCAGCTTGACCGTGGAGGTCCCTGACGCAACTTGGCGTGCCCAATTGCAGAGCTTTGCGCCACGGTATCTCTCCAGTTTCACGGAATTGCTGGGGCCGGTGGTGCGCGAAGTGAGGTTTGTGAAGCAATCAGCAATCAGCAGTCAGCAATCAGCCACACCCACGGCTCGACTGCCGTAGTTTTTCCGCGCGATCCCGTGCACGAGTAGCAAGGCAATTTAAGGAACTGAGTGCTGAGTGCTGACCGCTGATCGCTGACGATGAAAATCACCGACAAAGACGTCACGTACGTCGCCGATCTGGCCAACCTGGACCTAACCGTCCAGGAACGCGAACGCATGGTTCGCGACTTGAACTCGATTCTCGATTACATTGACCGGCTGAACGAGCTGGATACAGCGAATGTCCCGCCCATGGCGCAAACGATCCTGCAGACGGCGGACGCGACTCGCGAGGATGTGTTGCGTCCGTGCCTGGCGCGTGAAGCCGCGCTCCAGAACGCTCCGGAGTCCGATGGAAACTTTTTCAAGGTGCCGAAGGTGATTGAGAAGTAGCAGTCAGCGGTCAGCACTCAGCAGTCTGCCAAACGGTTTTCGCCAGAAGCTAGCAGCTAGGAGCTAGTCGCTTGGACATCTCATCCCTCACCATCGCCTCCACGCGCGCCGCGATTGCGGAAAGGCGGATCACGGCCAGCGGCCTGGTGGAAGACTTCTACCGCAAGATCAAGACTGAAGATCGGGACATACACGCGTGGCTGACACTGTGCGAGGAGCGCGCCTTTGCGAAGGCGCGGCGCATTGACGATCTCGCAGAAAACGACACCGTCTTGCCGCCTCTGGCCGGCGTGCCCATGGGCATCAAAGACGTGATGGTCACGCAGGGAGTGCGCACCACCGCCGGCTCGAAGATCCTGGGGACCTTTATTCCGCCCTATGATTGCACGGCAGTGGCGCGCCTGGAAGCCGCCGGCGCCATCGTACTCGGCAAGCTGAACTGCGATGAGTTCGCCATGGGCTCGTCCAACGAGAACTCCGCTTACGGGGCGGTGCGCAATCCCCGCGACAAGTCGCGTGTGCCCGGAGGATCGAGCGGCGGCTCGGCGGCAGCAGTAGCCGCGGGCATGGCGGTAGCCACACTGGGCTCCGATACCGGCGGTTCCATCCGCCAGCCGGCGTCGTTCTGCGGCGTTGTGGGCCTGATGCCCACCTACGGGCGGGTCTCGCGTTACGGTTTGATCGCTTTTGCTTCATCGCTCGACCACATCGGTCCCCTCGCTCGCACGGTGCGCGACGCTGCGATCGTGCTGCGCGTGATTGCCGGGCACGATGCCATGGATTCGACCTCAGCCCAAGTTCCGGTTCCCGACTATGAGCAGGAAATCGCCAAGCCGGTGCGAGGGCTGAAGCTGGGTGTGCCCAAAGAGTATTTTGGCGAAGGGCTGGATCCTGAGGTGCGTGCCGCAGTAGAGGCCGCCATCGCGCGACTGGGCGCCGAGGGTGCTGAAATCGTTCCCATCTCGCTGCCCCACACGCCCTATGCGGTCCCTGCGTACTACGTGATCGCCACCGCTGAGGCTTCGGCGAACCTGGCGCGCTATGACGGCGTGCGTTACGGTTATCGCTCGCCGCAAGCGCGCACGCTGGGGGAGATGTACCGCCGCAGCCGCGACGAAGGCTTCGGCGCCGAGGTCAAACGCCGTATCATGCTGGGCACCTACGTGCTCAGCGCCGGCTACTACGACGCTTACTACCTCAAGGCTCAGAAAGTGCGCACCCTTCTGGCCCGCGATTTCGAGGCCGCTTTCCAAAAGGTGGACGTTATCGTCACTCCCACCGCTCCCACCACCGCCTTCAGGATCGGCGAGAAGACCGATGAGCCACTAGCCATGTACTTGGCTGATATCTATACGGTCACTGGCGATTTGGCCGGTGTCCCTGGGGTCAGTGTCCCATGCGGCATGGCCCAGTCGGGGCTGCCCATTGGTCTGCAGGTCCTGGGCCGGCATTTCGACGAAGGCACGGTGCTGCGCGTGGCCCAGGCGGTGGAAGACGCAGCGCAGACCAGACCGTAAACCTACCACGGAGGTGCAGAACAAAGAGAAGAGTCAGCAATTGAGAACGTGCTAAGCAGGCGATTGATGTTGACTGCGCGGATTTCAATTTACCCACTTACCAACTTACCCACTTACCCAATCTCCTCGTTGCCTCCGTGTCTCCCTGGGTGGATGTCCCCCCTAACCGCTTCCCCGATTTCCGGTCTAAGCTAAGCGAATGGAAGTAACCGATGCAGCCGTAGTGGCGCAAGTGCTGGCCGGCGACAAGGACGCATTTCGCCTGCTGGTCGAGCGCCATTCGCGCAGCATCTTTCGCGTGGTGTATCGCATGACCGGAAATCAGCAAGACGCCGAAGAGGTTCTCCAGGAGACCTTCCTGCGGGCCTACAAGAGCCTGGAACGGTTCGAGAGCCGCTCGAATTTCGGGACCTGGCTGTATCGCATCGCGGTCAACCGCGCACTCGACCTGCTGAGTTCGAGGAAAACGCAAATGCAAATGAAAGACACATACCAGATCACCGACAGTCCCAATCACGAGGAAGGCCTGCAGGTTCAGTTGCCGGCCGCTGGTCCCGGGCCCGACCGGCTCCTCATCAGCGCCGAGATCAAAAAGAAAGTGGCCCAGGCCTTGACGCTGCTTACGCCGGCCGAGCGAGTGGCCTTCACCATGCGCCACATGGAAGGCCGGTCGATTGAAGAGATCAGCCTGGCCTTGAACCTGAAAGCCAGCGCGGCCAAAAACAGCGTGTTCCGCGCAGTACAGAAACTCCGGCAAGAGCTTGAACAGTTTGCGACCACTGGTTCGCCAACGCGCACGGCCCAGTGGGGCGGGAGTCCAGGGAAATGAAGCATTTGAGCGAAGAACAAATCGTCTTGCACTGCTACGGCGATGCCGAGGACGCGGCCACAGTGCGCAGCCACCTTGCGGAATGTCCCGCCTGCCAGGACGAGTTCGAGCGCGTGCAGGGGTTGTTGCAGCAGATTGAACCCGTGGCCGTCCCGGAGCCGCCCGCTGTTTTCGAGGAAAAGACGTGGCTGAACCTGCGTGACCGCCTTCCCAGAAAGGCCGGGTTTCGGCAATGGCTTCAGGCCCCACCCAAATGGGCATTAGCAGCAATGACTGTCCTGCTAATCGCGATGGCGTTCCTGGCGGGCCGATTCTGGCCGCGTGGCGGTGTTCACGACGTCCAGAAGGCGCCAACGGCCGCTAATCCTCAGCGCGTAGTGCTGGTGGCGGTCGGCGACCACCTGGAGCGCTCGCAGATGCTGCTGGTCGAGATCATGAATACCGGCGCCACGAACCCATCCGATCTCTCCAATGAGCAAAAACAGGCCCGCGATCTGCTCGATGCTAACCACCTGTACCGCGTGAGCGCGCAACGCACCGGCGACCCGCAGATTGAAAAGCTGCTCGAGGAACTGGGGCGCGTGCTTACCGAGATTGCCAATAGTCCACAAGACCTTTCCCCCGCTGACCTGCAGCAGATTCGCAGCCGCATTCAGTCGGAAGGATTGCTGTTCAAAGTTCGAGTCGTAGGTTCGGAAGTCAATTCCAGAGTGCGCCGGCAGGAGCAGAGCCTGGCCGGAAGCGCAAACCAGAGGCTATAACCAAAATGAACCGTAGAATGCTTGTTTTGCTTTGTTTCGTCGCTCTCGTACCTGCCGCGCCGTCGTTCGCCCAGACGCAAACAACTGTCCCGTCGTCCAGTTTCGCGGATCCACAGGCCGGAGATAAAGCCAATACGCGCGAGGACGATCTCTACAACGAGGGCACCGAGGCCCTGAACGATGGGGGCTATGAAGAAGCAGCCGGCAAGTTTGACCAGGTCGTCAAGATGCACGGCCGCAAGGCTGACGCGGCGCTGTACTGGAAGGCATACGCCCTGAACAAAACCGGCAATAAGGCCCAGGCGCTGACCACGATCGCCGAACTCAAGAAGAATTACCCGCAAAGCAGGTATCTGCACGATGCCGGGGCCCTCGAAGTGGAGATGAAGGGATCGTCGGTCAATCCCAACGATCTTAGCGATGAAGAAACCAAGCTCCTCGCCCTCAACGCACTGATGAATTCTGATCCGGAGAGGGCGGTGCCGCTGCTGGACAAGGTCATCCATGGCAACTACTCCCCCAGGCTGAAAGAGAAGGCGCTCTTCGTCCTGTCCCAGAGCAATTCTGATAAGGCCCAGCAAATTCTGCTCTCGCTGGCCAAGGCCAACAATGATCCCGAGCTGCAGAAGCGCGCCATCCGCAATCTGGGGATGAACAGCAGCGGCCGCAATCGCGCTGTCCTGAAAGAAATCTACGATTCGTCTTCCGACCCCCAGGTCAAGAAGGCGGTCTTCCAGGGCTGGCTGATGTCCGGCGACAAAGAGGACGTTCTGGCCGTCGCCAAGCAAGAAAAGTCGCCCGAGCTGCGCCGGGAAGCCATCAAGTACCTGGGCATGATGGGCGGCAGGTCCGAGTTGCGCCAGATTTACAAAGAGGCCGGCGACGCGGACACCAAAGAAGCCGTCTTGACGGGCATGATGATGTGTGGCGACGCGGAAGGGCTGAGGGACATTGCCGCAACAGAAAAAGACCCCAATGTCCTGGACAAGGCGATCAACACACTGGGCCTAGTGGGAGGCCCGGAGAGCCTGGCGACGTTGATCAACATCTACAACTCGCGGACTGAGATAGAGACCAAGAAGCGCGTGATCAACGCCCTGTTTCTGCACGGCGCCGCCAAGGAGATGGTGGCCCTGGCCCGCAAAGAAACCAACCCGGAGCTCAAGAGAGAACTGATTCGAAAGATGTCGCTGATGAGCTCCCCGGACATCACCGAATACATGATGGAAATTCTGAACAAGTAGGTGCGTGCTATGAAGACCGTCAACAGGAGTGTTGTTCTGGCATTGCTTGTCCTTGCGGCAGTGAACTTCGCTCTCGCGCAGAAGCCCAGGATCGCCAATGCCAAAGTGCAGGAATCTTCGGCAGCCGGCGGCCTCAAGCCTGCGATAGACACGATTGTGCAGAACCAGGCGGGACCTCTGTGGATCGGATATCGCATCCCAGCCGCAGCCCAAGAGCGCACTATGTGCTGCTTTGACTCGCTGGAGCAGTTTCGCAGCGCGGGGAGCAACTGCTGCGTGGGCTGCCGGCTGGAGTCCGACCGGGGAGGATCTTTCACAGGAACCGACACGGACTGCTCGCCGCCGGAGCCCTTGCCTTACGCATTCGTATTCCTGCGCGTGGAAGAAAAACGTCTCGGTAAAGTCCGCGTGTTCAGCCCAGATTGCCCTCTCGATTTCGCGAGCCTGCCTGTGTACTGGCTGGAGGACGTGAAGCCGGAGCAAAGCGTTGAGCTGCTCGCCGGGCTGGCCGTATCCGCCGACCCGGAAAGCGAATCAAGAAAAAAGAGTTCGTCCCATCAAGTGGTGATGGCCATTGCCATGCACGATACGCCGGCCGCCGACCAGGCTCTGGAGAAGCTGATCCAGCCGGGACAGCCACTCTGGTTGCGGGAGAACGTGGCCTTTTGGCTGGGTGTAGAACGCGGCAAGAAGGGCGTGGAGTTGCTGCGCAAATACGTGAAGAATGACCCCGATGACGGCTTCCGCAAGAAGGCGGCGTTCGCTTTCTCACAAAGCAAAGAACCGGACGCTCTGAAAGAGTTGCTGGCCATGGCGCGCACCGATCCCAGTCCTCGGGTGCGCGGCGAGGCTATCTTCTGGCTGGCGCAGATCGGCGGCCGCAAAGAAGCGGAGCAGATCAGCGCGGCCATTGAAAACGATCCAGAAACTGAGGTCAAAAAGAAGGCCGTCTTCGCGCTCTCCCAAATGCATGATGGTGAAGGCGTGCCGCTACTGATCAGCCTGGCCCGTACCAACAAGAATCCCGTGGTTCGAAAACAAGCCATCTTCTGGCTGGGAGAGAGCCGCGATCCGCGGGCGTTGGATTTTCTGGAAGAGATCCTGACGAAGTAGGACCCGAAATCGCTTCTAGGAACACGCGCGGGCAGACCTCCGCACGACCGCGCGATCAATGTGCTCTTGGAGGCGAGGAATCAGTTGCAGACTTCAGCTCTCGGGAGCTCTCATCAAATCGGCTATCGGCTGCTGCAAAGCTCCAGCAGACTGCAACACGGCCCCCAGTGACCTGTAGACGGCAGCAAACTGGTCGCCTGTAGGGCCGGGATGAGGTCCCCTTCCACCGGGCGCGGGTGCGCCGACCGGGCCGGGACCGGGTGGGTGCGGTCCCTTTCCACCCGACAGAGGCGCACCGACGGGACCGGGGCCCGGAGGGTGCGGCCCTTTTCCGCCGGAGGCGGCCTTCTCGAGGTCAATGGCCGCTTGCTGAAGGGCTTCCGCGCTCGTTCGCAGCACGGCAGCCTGCTTGGCTACTTGCGAAAGTGCAAGTGATTTCGATGAGCCAGCTGAAGTTGCTTTCTTCCTTACCATTGGGCTTGTGTTCATAGGTCACTTCCTAGACAAAAGATAAAAGCGATTGGCGAATCCCCTGACTCATTTCGCGCGCTGCATCAGAACAACATCGGACGTAGTCTTACCCCGAACCAGCGCCAAGGCATTGCCGTCCGGCGAAGGCGCAAAAGCAAAAATGTGGTCGTCGGCAAAGTGCGTCACTTTCCTGGGCGCGCCGCCGTCGACAGATTGCGACCAGATATTGGAAACGTCATTGGCGCCGTCCCGAACATATAAAAGGTCCCGCCTGTTTGGAGACCAGCGAACGGCTGCAGCGTTGTCTCCAGCCGGAATTTCGGGGAAGGCGCGCACCGGCTTCCCCGTCGCGAGCTCCAGAGCGGTCGCTATCCATTGATGAGACGCATCGTCGTAGTAGTCGCAGACAACCATCGTTCCGTCAGGAGACACAGCCGGTTTCCTGGAGTCATGGCTGGTAATTTGTATCGGCTGGCCTCCGTCCATCGCCACCTTCCAAAGCGAATAGCCGGCGCCCACAGCCGTGAACACCACCCACTTGCTGTCCGGCGTGGGCGCGGGCCATGATTCGCCGGCGGAGCTCGAGGTCAGGCGCACGGAGTGTGTCCCATCAGGATTGGAACGCCACAGGTGAAACACACTGTCGCGGTTCGAAACATGCACGAGGTATTTGCCGTCCGGAGAAGCCACGACCTCCTGTTCGGCATACGGCCCTTGTATGATCGGCTGCTGTTCTCCGCTGCGCGGGTCAATCAGCCAGAACCCGGGCTGATCGTTGATGTGGGCTTGTGACAAGAGCTTGCCTGCGGGCGTCCAGGAGACGCCATAGAATCTGCCTCCCGAGGTCACAGGATGAACCTTCCACGGGTCGGAAAGCGGGAAAATCCAGATGCTCGACTGCCGATCGAGTTGCGTGGTTATGAGATTGCCGGCGTCGAGGGTCGCGCTTAGGTCGCGATAGTCCGCCGTATCGTGGGTAATGGGCGAAACCCGGCCGCCAGGCCAATCCACCTGCATGATTTGTCCGCGGCTGGAGCCTTGACTCGCCGCGGCCACCGCGATCGCCTGGCCATTCTTGAGCCAGACCGGTTTTCCCATCCAATGCCAGGACAACGAGATCGAACCATTCTGCTTCCCGTCCTCGACCCGTACCGACATGATCTTGAAGCTCGAAGAATCTCCGCCGGCCGGATTCTGGAAGGCCGCCGCAAACAGCACGGTGCTTCCATCCGGGGACCATATGGGCGGGCTGCCAAAATTCTGAGGCCATTTCAGAGTCATCAACTTGGCTTCGTTCTCTTCTGCCGCTTTTCTCACAATGAGCGAAGTGGCGCGTGCTGCCGGATCTTCGCGAAGAAACACAAATTGTTTTTCATCCGGCGAAAAACTGATGGGCGAATCAACATCGTCGGCAACCCACTTGGAAGGTCCGCCCAGCAGGGGCATCCGGTATAGCTTTCCAAATTCATTCTGACGGGCCACGTAGTAAACGAATCCGTCCCTGGAGAGCGTGATGCCCGCATACTCCACGTCCGCCGGGGGAATCCTCTCCAAGTCGGTATTGGCCGGAACCTGGATCACACGCAAGGCTTGCCCGCCGCGCTCTTTTCTGGCGTAAGAGATGTAGTCCCCGGCGGGGGAAATTGCGGCATAAACCACGTTGCCGCTGCTGGTCATTCTTGCCGTGCTTTGCAGGCGATACGCGCTCTGCGGTCTGAGTTCATACAGGCGGTAAGCGCCAAGTCCCAGCAGGGCCAGGGCCAGGAGCACTACCGCCCAAGATTTCCACGGAAGACTCTTGCCGCGGGCAGCAGCGAAACCCCGGAACACGCGCGCGAAGGATCGCTGAACCGGCCCGGCGCCTGCCTTCGACAGCTCTTCGAGGGCCGCAGGCATGTTCGGATATCGCTGCTGCGGTTGCGGGCGAAGCGCCCGGGCCACCACGCGGTCCAAGCGTTTATCGCCCGCCAAAAAAACCGAGCTGCGCTCAACCGTGGCGAGAAGCTCCCCGGGCGTGGAGGCTTCAAAAGGACGCCGCCCGGTAAGCATCTCGTACAGCACGACGCCCCAGCTCCAGATATCGGTGCGCAGATCCACTTTTTCTCCGCGTGCCTGCTCTGGGGACATGTAGTTGAGAGTGCCGATCAGCCGGCCCGGCAGGAATAAAGATGCGTTGGGCCCGGCCGGGAGGGGCTCATCCAGGCTTCGCGTGCTCTCCAGCCGCTGATTGACTACCTTGGCCAAGCCGAAGTCGAGAATCTTGATGTAGCCATCGGACCGCACCATGATGTTTTCCGGCTTGATGTCGCGATGGACAATACCCGCAGCGTGGGCCGAAGCCAGCGCTTCCCCGATTTGACGGGCGTACTCGATCGCCTGAACCCGTGAGAGCTTGCCGATGCAGTCCCGCAATGAGACGCCGTCCACGTACTCACTTACGATGTAGTGGAGGTCCTTCTCTTCGCCGAAATCGTAGATGGTAAGGATATTGGGATGGTTCAACGCTGACGCTGCCTGTGCCTCCCGCCGAAAACGGTCAAGATGGACGGGATCGGCCCAGAAATCTTTGGATAGGAATTTCAGAGCGACCTTGCGTGGCAGATGGAGATCGCGGGCCAAATAGACTTCCCCCATGCCTCCTCTTCCCAGCCAACGCACGATTTCATAGCACCCTACGCGCGCTCCCGGCCGGAAAGTCGCGGCCGTGTTCACCAACTGCGGGCCCAGTCGAGGAGAGGCGCCTTTTCCTGTACGATCACCACCGTCCGGATAATTTGCCAGCCAAGAGCGGACGTCCCGCAAGAGAGAGGGATCGCCCTGGCAGGCTTCAGCCAGGAATTTGTCCCGCTGCTCCTCCGGCAAAGCCAGGGCAGCGTGGGCAAGCGATTCCACTCTTTTCACCCGCGCCCTTAACATGACTTCCAACTCCACACCGAATTTCTTCCGGGGCCTAAGACGCAGTTCCCTTCCGCCCTTGCGGTGCGTGCACGGTCGCGCCACGAGAAAAGACGAGAATCGTGGGCGCGGCTAACCATGCCAATTTGCGATAAAGAAAAGTGAGCATGAGTGTGTCTAACGCGTGCTCGACCACTTGGCTCCAGCGGGCAGGGTCTTGATCTGGGCAGCAAAGGTGGCGGGCAGCGTTACCCCCTGGGCAGTTAGAGGCATTCTACTGGCCGGCTAGGGGAGAGTCCAGCGGAGGAAACGCGCCGGAGCGATTGGACGAGAAGCCGCGCGCGGGCGTGGAATTCTCTGGAGGAGCTTCTGGCAGCTAAGAGGCGGTATCCTTATGCCGCCTCTACAGCTGGCGCGATCTCACTGTCCAATCTCCAGCGTGCGCGAGAGGTAGTCGCTCAAGCTGAGCGTGATCAGGATCAGCAGCCAGAAAAATCCGGCGGCCACGGTGACCTTGGTAAGCTTGCTGCTGTAGCGCACGTGCATGAAGAAAAGAATCACCAGCACCGCCTTGGTGCAGGCGATGGCCAGAGCAACAATAGGATTGAAGATCCCCAGGTCCCAAAAGGCAGCGCGGTATGTGAGGATCGTGCCGCCTACCAGACAGGCCAGAATGATCGCGTAAAGCTTAGGCGTAGGATGTGACTGTTCTTTGGCCATGGTTTCCTCTAATGAGCACCTGAATGCCGGCTGATCAGATACAGCAGCGGGAACAGGAAGATCCACACGATATCGACAAAGTGCCAGTACAAGCCGCCCAACTCCACCGGGGTGAAGTAATTCGGGCCAAACTCGCCGCGGGAGGCGCGCAGCAGCAGCCAGGTCAATAATCCCAGGCCAACCACCATGTGAAACGCGTGCAGGCCTGTCATGGCAAAGTAGAAGGAGAAAAATATTTCCGTCTGCTGCGCGGTCTGTAGGGCCACGCTTTCCGGAATCTCTTCGCCATTCTTGCGCGCAGTTTCTTTGATCTCCTCGGCGATGTCGCCCTTCTTGTGCCCGTTTTTATCTACTCCGCAGCCACCCCAGGCGTTGAAGCCATTGCCAATTACGTGCCCGGGTATGTGGCACTCGTCATACTTGTCGTAATATTCCTTCGCTTTGACGCCGAGGAACACCGCACCCAGGATCATGGTGGCGATGATGAACCACATCTGGAGTTTTCGGCTTCCCTTTTGCGCATACCACACAGCCATAGCCATGGTGAAGCTGCTGCCGATCAAGACCAGAGTGTTAGCAAAGCCCCAGCCGACGCTGATGCTGGTGCTGCCGGCAACGAACGCATCGTAGTACTTGAGGCGGTAGATCAAGTAGGCTGCGAAGAGACCGCCGAACATCATGATTTCCGTCAACAAGAAGACCCACATGCCAAAGGTGGAGGCTTCCTTCTGCTGCTCCATGTCGTCAAACTGGTGGACCAGCGCCGGATGATGCTCGGTGGTGGTTGTCTGGCTAGTGGACAACGGGGACCTCCTCCGCTGCTCCGTAGTGATAAGGCTCCATCGTCACGACCGGCGTCTCATGGAAGTTGTGCGTAGGCGGCGGCGAGGTGGTCTGCCATTCAAGTCCAGTAGCTTTCCACGGATTGTTGCCCGCGACCTCGCCAAATTTCAGAGACCATAAAAAGTAAATCGCCGGCAGGATGAATCCCACCGCAAGGATTGACGCACCCGCGCTGGAGAGCACATTCAGTACCTGGAACTCTTCGGGGTACCAGGCATAACGCCGCGGCATACCCATATAGCCCAGGATGAATTGCGGAAAGAACGTGAGGTTGAAACCGATGAAGGTCACCAACGCCGCCAGCTTGGCCCAGACTTCCGGATACATCCTCCCGGTCATTTTGGGCCACCAGAAGTGGAGTCCTCCCATGTAAGCGGTCACCATGCCACCCACCATGATGTAGTGGAAGTGGGCGATGACAAAGTAAGTATCGTGGATGTGGATGTCCAGACCCAGCGCCGCCAGGAACAACCCGGTGAGCCCGCCGATGGTGAACAAGCCGATGAACGCCAGGGCATACAGCATGGGCGTCTCCAGGCTGATGGAGCCCTGGTACATGGTGGCGGTCCAGTTGAATACCTTGACCGCGGAGGGAATGGCCACGGCAAAACTAAGGAGCGAGAAGACCAGCGCCGAATATGTGGAGATGCCGGCGACGAACATATGGTGCGCCCACACCACAAAACCGAACACGGCAATGGCCAGACTGGAGAACGCAACAAAGGTATATCCGAAAATGCGTTTGCGGGAGAAGCATGGAATGAGTTCGCTGATAACGCCCATCCCGGGGAGAATCATGATGTAGACCGCGGGATGAGAATAGAACCAGAACATGTGCTGGAAGAGCACCGGGTCGCCGCCCAGCCTGGGGTCAAAGATACCAATGTGGAAGCCGCGCTCCAGCGCCAGCAACGTCAGCGTGATGGCCAGAACCGGGGTTGCCAGGACCATGATCAGGCTGGTGGCGTAGTTGGCCCACACCATCAGCGGCAATCTGCCCCAGGTCAAACCCGGGGCGCGCATGCGGTGCACGGTCACGATGAAGTTCAGCCCGGTAAAGATGGAAGAAAAGCCCGCAATAATCACGCCCACGGCCATGGTGATTACGTGCGTCTTGAGGTATCCCGAGCTGAGCGGCGTATAGAAGGTCCAGCCGGTGTCCACTCCGCCGCTGACCATCGCCGCCAGCGAGAAGCAGGCCCCGAATATGTAGAGGTACCAACTCATCAAATTAATCTTGGGAAACGCCAGGTCCTTGGCACCGACCATGATCGGTATCACGAAGTTACCCAGCACGGCGGGTACGGACGGCACCAGGAAGAAGAAGATCATGTTGACGCCGTGCATCGTAAACAGCTTGTTGTACGTGTCCGCTTCGAAGATGCCGTGCGGAGTGAGGAGATGCAGCCGGATGAGAGATGCAAAAAGGCCGCCAATGAAGAAGAATACCGTGATCGACACCAGATACAGAACCGCAATCCGCTTATGGTCTTTGGTGAGCAGCCACGATCTGATCCCGTAGTTATCGTTCAGGTAGTGCTTCTCCGGCATTTGGGGCTTGGCGGCGATGTCTAAGGTACTCATGGCTTTTTCCCAGGTTGGTTGGCCGGGGGTTTCTCCTGTTTCTGCAATTCTCGCTGGATGTTGGGGACTTCACTCTCGCGGATGTCCGTGGGCGAGGTCCGGTTGTTCAACGGCTGCGCCTCCTGCTCGGAGAGCGATTTGATGTACTCGGTGATCTGGATCAGCCCTTCTTCGCTGACCACGCCCTGGAAAGTGGGCATGATGGGCTGGAAGCCGTTCACAATCTTGGCGTTAGGCTGAAGAATGGATTCCCGGATGTAACTGTCGTCGGCAATGACCACGCGGTTGTCGCTCAGCCGGACGGGCCGCCCGTACAGACCCTGCAAGTTGGGGCCGCGAGCGCCGGAATCAGCACGGTGGCAGGTGGTGCAGCCGAATTCCTGGAACAACTTCTCACCCTGCGCCGCCAGCGAGCCTTCCGCTTTGCCACTGGCCAGCCACTGGGCATAATCTTCCGGATTCATGACGACAATATCGCCGATCATGGCCGAATGCTTGGTGCCGCAATATTGCGAACAGAAGAGGTGGTACGTGCCGGTTAAAGTCGGAGTAAACCACGTGGTCATGTAACGGTTAGGAAGCACGTCCGTTTTTATTCGAAACGCCGGAACCGAGAAATCATGAATCACGTCCTGAGAGATCAAGGTGACTTTTATAGGGCGGCCGGTGGGGACGT
The DNA here is from genome assembly GCA_036521855.1 of Candidatus Angelobacter sp. GTDB lineage: Bacteria > Acidobacteriota > Terriglobia > Terriglobales > Acidobacteriaceae > Angelobacter. The sequence continues at coordinate 23,844 of DATDGY010000204.1, read as the reverse complement.
GCAGGGCATTGATCTCGCGCTGCCCGCCGGGGTGCTGAAACTTCCACATCCATTGTTTGGCCACGCCATAGACTTCCAGCGCATTACCGGGCGGACGCTGCAAATGAAAGTAGAGCAGGGCGCCCCAGACGAAAATCACCATGGAGATACCCAGGGGGATGACCGTCCAGACGACCTCGAGCAGCAGGGAGCCGTGAATCTGTTGTGCCTGCCGCTCCGGAGTCTTGCGGTACCTGATGATGAAGTAGAGGATCAGCCCGCCAATCAGCAGCGAAAAAAACGTCGTGATCAATACCAGGAACAGGTACAGGTAGTCCACCTGGGCGGCCATGGTCGACGCCTGGTCCGGAAATAATGGCAGATTCGATTGCATCGATTCGGTTGTCCTAGTTCAAACGGCTCAGCCGGGCTGCTGCACGCATGTCGCGGCGGAACATGATGACCATGTAACCGCCTAGCAACAGTACGGTAGCTCCGGCGCTGATCCGCAGAATATTGAAAATCGCCGCACCATATTTGCCCTGCGTCGGGTCATAGTGGTAGCAATACAACAGCACTTGATCCACGAGGTTCCCAATCTTGCCCTGGGACGCTTCAATCAGACCCAGTTGGATATCGCGTGGCGGGTATTCGATCCCGTAGTAGTATTGGGCCACCCGGCCATCGGGCGTGAGCAGCATGATGCCGCTGGCATGTGCGAACTGCTTGATCTCCGGGTCCCACGCGTAGCGGAAGCCCACCGACTGAGCCAGCGCGTCAATCTGGTCTTTGCGTCCCGTTAGAAAATGCCAGCCTTGGTCCGCCCCCGCCCGGCGATAACGCGACAAATAAGTCTTCTTATTCTCTGCTGCGGTCTGCGGCGTGTCGCGGGGATCGAAGCTTACCGTTACCACATTGAAGTCGCGGCCCACGTTGAAACGAACAATACCGTTGAGCGCGCCCGCCAGCCCATTCTGCACCTCCGAGCACAGCATGGGACATTGGAAATACACCAGGGCCAGGATCACGGGCTTGGAGCCAAAGTACTGCTTCAGTTCAACTGGCTGTCCGCTTTCATCAAGAAACGTCAGATCCAGCGGCACCTGGTTGTTCAGGCGCTGGTCAAGACCTACCTGGTCAAGGATCGAGGGTTTGCGGTTGGGGACATTTTCACCCGGCTGCAGTTTGGGCGCCGCCTGGCCCCACAAGCAAGCGCCGGCGCTCATCGCGACCAGGCCGGCGAAGAGCAGATTGCGAATTTTATGAATGCTGGACATCAGTGACTCCCACGTTCAGGAGTGCCTCGCCTCGCCCGCGGCTGCGGGCTGACGCTCGAGGGCGACTCCGGAGCTAGTATATTGGCCGGCGCGTTGGCGGGCAGGAATGGACCGCTCACCGCAGGGAGGCCGCGCTGCGACAACAGATCCATCGCCTGGTCAATGGGTATGTGTATGGAGCCATCGGCGTCTCTACCCGCGCCCTCCAGCCACTCGTTTTCTGATTTGCGAAAAATGTCCAGGTCATAGACATCGTCGTATTGCAAGCGGGGAACCGGGAAAGTACGCCCCAGGTGTTCTTCCATTTCACCCCGGCCATACCAGTCGGGAGGAGCCTTGATGCCTTGCGCGGCGGCGGGAGGCGACGTTTTACCCGAGGTCGTGGTCAGTCCCTGTCGTTGGTCACGGAGTTGCTGCTGTGCGGGCGTGAGCTGGGGTTCGCGTGCGTCCTCCCATTTGGTCATGAGAGTGATCATGACCCTGGCGCCGATCAAGGCGCCAACGCCCAGGGCGACCAGCAAGATGGCGGCGATGACGATACCGCGAACACTGATATCGCTTTCTTCGTGCCCTTCCCTTACTTCCAGGCCGCCGGTTTGAGGGACAAACTCATCCATGTTTCGCTTCCAGCATCTCCACAAAATGGGGATCGTTGACCGGCATCAGGGAACGCTTTTCCAGCCGGTTAAAGAAAAAGAACAGCCAAATGCCGCCGATGGCAATGGGACAAATGATATACATCGCGATATCGAGCCAGCCCATGAGGCTCAAGTCTCCCGCCGGATAGAATGTCGGCGCAGTCTGCCAGAACAGATCCACCAGGCGCATGACGATCACCAGCAAAGCAATTTTCACCAGGCGGCGGGCATCGCGCTTCAGATTACGCGAGAGCAGCAAGGCAAAAGGAAAGACAAAATGCACAAAGATCAACACGGTGCCGAAGTACTGCCAGCCGCCGCGGAGGCGCACCAAGTACCAGCGGATTTCCGCCAGCATGTTGCCGGACCAGATGATCAGCCACTGCGAGAACGAAAGATAGGCCCACAGCACCACAAACGTAAGCATCAGCTTGCCGTAGTCGTGCAGATAATCAACTTTAAACATGCGGGAGAGCGGCTCGATGGGCGCCAGCTTCGCCAGCAGGTAGATGGTGAAACACAAGGCGGTAAGCACCTCGCCCACCATGAACAGCATGCCCCACACCGTAGACCACCATACCGGATCCAGTGACATGGCCCAGTCAATGGAGGCAAAGGTAATGCTCCATGCGTAAAAGACGATGCCAAAGCCGCTGACATTTTGCACCGTCACGAACTTCGCGGGCGTGGTTTGTCCGGCCTCCTCTTTCTTCGACCAGCGCAACAGGAACTGGATCAACAGCCACCAAGCAAGGAAAAAACATATCCCGCGTACCCAGAATCCGACGGGAGTCAGGTACAGTTCGGCTTTCGGCCCCAACTCTTTTACGGCCACATCGTGAGGCATTCGCGCCCAGGAATAAAGCACCTTCATGCCCACGGCGATGGGCAGCCAGCACAAGAACATAAAGGGCAGATTTCCGGCGGCAGCCTCCCAGAATCGCCGTCCCAGCCGGCCCCAATTTCCGCCGCTGGTATATTGCAGCATGATCAGAAGCATGCAACCCAGGGTCAGCCCCAACCAAAACATGAAGGCGACAAGCCAGGCGCGCAGGAAGATATCCCACTTCCAGATTGCCCCAACCAGAGCCAGAACAGAAAAGACCAGGCCCACGGTAAGCGCCCGCCCCCGCATCCGGGTAATGATCGGGGGAGCTGCGAAGTCCTGAGGGGAGATGGCGATCTGGCTCATCGCTTTATGCCTCCCGTCTCCGGCTGGTTTCCTCGCACTGGCTCCGGCCCGGTCTGCCGGTTAGGCTGTATGGCCCTCGGGCTTGGCATTGAGGTGCGGGGAATAACAATTCCGTTCTGCGCTGGATTCAATTGGCGCTCGCCGGCCGTCAGGTCGCCCTCCGAAGCATTCTGGCTTAACTGCAAGGCGCGAACGTAAGCGGTAATGGCCCAGCGATCCGCCGGCTTGATCTGCGCCGCGTAATCGGGCATGGCGCCGAAACCATTCGATATTACCTCGTAAAAATAACCCAGCGGGGCATTTCGCAGACGTGGATCGTGAAAGGAAGGCGGGTGCTTGAAGCCGCGCTGCACGATCATGCCGTTGCCGTCGCCCACGCGCGCGTGGCAGGGGGAACAGTAAATGTTGTAGCGCTCCTGGCCGCGATCCATGACTGCGCGCGTAAGCGGGAGGGGCAACTCATTGCCGTAGACCACGCCGCGCTTGCCGCTCAGGTAGTAGCTTTCGGGATCCAGTTGTTCCATGTCCAGAGTGGCATTGTCCAGGCGCGGCACCGTGCCCCGGATCGGATTGCGCTCGGAGCGCTGGTCGGCGAAGAAATCGTTGGAGCGCAGCGGGATGAACTTGGGCTGGTTGTGCATGTCCTGGCGGCAACCGGCCAGCGCAAACACAGCCGCCAGCATCAGCAGCGCGGCGCGGAATGGAAACTGAGCCTTAATGCGGCACCTCCGAGACTTGCAAAGGACGGAAGCTTTCCAGGAAGCGCCTGGTCTCAACGGGCTGGTACCTGGGGTCCTGCGATTCGATGCAGAGGAAAAACCGGTCGCGGCTGGCGCGGACAAAATTGGGCGAGTTAAAAACAGGGTGATACGGTTGGGGCAATCCGTTCAACGCCAGCATCCCAAAAACCGCGGCCAGCGACGCGCCCAGCACGGCGCACTCGAACGTCACTGGGATAAAAGCCGGCCAGGAATGGAATGGCTTGCCGCCGACGTTGATGGGATAGTTGATCGCCGAAACCCAGAATTGCAGCGAATAACCGCCGATCATCCCCAGCATGGCGCCCACCAGCGTGACCAGGGCCACGCGGTTGTGATGGATACCGATGGCTTCGCCCGCTTCCTCCAGCGGATACGGCGTGTAGGTATCCATCTTGCGATAGCCGGCGTCAAACGCGCCCTTGGCCGCATGCACCAGGTCGGTGGGGTTATCGAACTCGGCCATGAGTCCGTAAATAGGCTCAGACATCATTGTTTCACCTTGGCTTCCGGCACCAATTCTTTCACCTTGGATTGCGGCAGCAGTGTGCGGATCTCAAAGATCGAAATCGCGGGCATGAGCCGGATGAACAGGAAGAACAGAAGCGTGAAGAAGCCCATGGTCCCGAGCAGCGTCATAATGTCCCACTTGGTGGGCCAGTACATCCCCCACGAGCTGGGCAGGAAGTCGCGCTGCAGGCTCATCACCACGATGACAAAGCGTTCCAGCCACATTCCGGTGTTCACAACCAGGGCCACGCAGAACAGCATCCACGGCGTGGAGCGGACCTTATTGAGCCACAACAGCTGCGGAATTACGATGTTGCAGGCAATCAGCATGTAGTAGAAGTGCGAATAGGGGCCATGCAGACGGTTCCAGGCCATGGCGACTTCAAATTTGTCGTTGCTGTACCAGCCGATGAACATCTCGATCACGTAGGCATAGGCCACGATCTGGCCGGTGGCCAGCATGAGTTTGCCGCAGTTCTGCAAGTGGCGCAGGGTGATGAAGTCCTGCATGCCGTAAAGATAGCGGAAGGGAATAGCCAGGATCAGCACCATGGCAAACCCGGAGTAGATGGCGCCGGCCACAAAGTACGGCGGAAAGAACGTGGTATGCCATCCGGGAACCAGGGCAACCGCGAAATCCAGGCTCACCACGCTATGGACGGAGAGCACCAGCGGCGTAGCCAGTCCGGCCAGGAGCATGTAGGCGGTCTCGTAGCGGTTCCAGTGCCGTGCGGAGCCACGCCAGCCCATCGCCAGCATGCCGTAAATGCGCTTCACCACCAGGGTCTTCGCGGAATCGCGCAGGTTGGCGAAGTCGGGAATCAATCCCATGCCCCAGAACAGGAACGACACGGTGAAGTAGGTGGATACGGCGAACACGTCCCAGATCAACGGGCTGCGGAATTGTGGCCACACGCCCATGGTGAGAGGAATCGGAAAGAGCCAGTAAGCCGCCAGCCACGGCCGTCCGGTATGGATGAGCGGGAACAGGCCGGCCTGCATCACCGCGAAGATAGTCATGGCTTCGGCAAAACGGTTGATGGAAGTGCGCCAGCTCTGCTTGAACAGCAGCAGGATGGCTGAGATCAGCGTTCCCGCGTGGCCGATGCCGATCCACCACACGAAATTGACAATCGCGAAGCCCCAGCCGATGGGGATATTGACGCCCCAAATACCCGTGCCTTTGGTAAACAACCAAGCGATCGCCGTGTTCAGCATGCCGAAGATGGCCACGCACAGGGCCATGACCGCCATCCAGAAAAGCGGCGTGTGTTTGGTTAGCACGATGCCGGCGATCCGGTCGGTCACGGTGCCCAGGGTGTGGCCGGGGCCAATGATGGGCGGCCTTACTCCTTTTGGCGGCAGTACGTCGATTTGGTCAATCGGGGGCATTCGTTACGCCTTCTCCGCGGACTCAAGCTCAGGGTTGGGGTTTCGCACCGCCGCGATATAGGTGGTGCGCGGACGCGTGTTCAGCCCAGCCAGGAGCGAGTAATTGCGATCCTGGGCTTTGAGTTTGGTCACGCGGCTGTTGGGGTCATTGATGTCGCCGAAGGTGATCGCCCCAGTGGGACACACCTGCTGGCAAGCGGTGATGATGTCGCCGTCCCGGATAAGGCGGTCCTCTTTCTCCGAAGCGATGCGGGCGGCGTTGATGCGCTGCACGCAGTAAGTGCATTTTTCCATTACGCCGCGGCTGCGCACGGTAACGTCAGGATTGCGCATCATCTTCAGGCTGGGCGTTTCAAAATCGGCGTAGAGCATAAAGTTGAAACGGCGCACTTTATAAGGACAGTTGTTGGAGCAATAGCGCGTGCCCACGCAGCGGTTGTAGACCATGTCATTCAAGCCTTCGGTGGAGTGCACCGTAGCGCCCACTGGACAGACACCCTCGCAGGGAGCGTTCTCGCACTGCATGCAGGGTACGGGTTGGAAATAGACATTGGGGCTGGCGGGATCGCCCTGGTAGTAGGCATCAATGCGGATCCATTGCATCTCGCGCCCACGCTGCACCTGCTCCTTGCCCACGATGGAGAGATTGTTCTCCGACTGGCAGGCCACAGCGCATGCCTGGCAGCCCACGCAGGAGTTCAGGTCAATGGTCATGCCCCAGGCGTAGTTCGTGTACCACTTCTTCTCCCGGAAATCCGGGTAGAGCGATTCTTCGTTCCCCAGGCCTTTGTCCTGGGGCTGTTCTTCGGGATTCTCATGGGCGAAATTCCGGTCCTTGCGGTACTCCGCCAAGTTGGCGACCTGGATTGGAACCTGTTCGTGCCCGGTAGGTCCAGGCGTCTCCATCCTGAAGTGGCCCTGAGTGACGGCGACGGAGTAGTACTTAATCTGCTCCTCCGTCTTTTCCTTGCCGTCTTTCTCGATCTTGACAACTTCTGTCACGGTCGCTTTGATCGTTCCAGCCGCAGCGTATTGACCGGCAACGGCGCGCGCCTGGTAGGCGTTGTAGCCCCGCCCTGCATTCTTGTCCGGGTCGGTTCCGGTGCGGCCGGTCTTCTGCTGTCCGTAACCCAGGAACAGAGTCACTGCGCCATCAGGATGTCCCGGCTGCGGCCAGCCTGGGGCCAGGACCTTTCCGGCTCCAGGGACCGTGATTTCAAGAATCCTTTGCGCGTCTGACTGGTGGTCTCCCTTGTACTGGTCGAGTTCCAGCAAACCCATGCGCTGGGCCATGGCCGGACTGATCATGGCCACGTTGTCCCAGGTGTTGCGGCTCATGGGCTTGGGCGTTTCCTGGAGCCAGCCGTTGTTCATAAAGCTGCCGTCGTAGATGGTAGGATCGGGACGGAACGTGACTTCCACCGCCTCTCCCTGGCCGAGAAACCTCACGACTCTGGGCTCCGGCAGGGCCGCCAGCTTTGCCGTGATCGACCGGGCCGGGAAAGCGCTGTTGCTGATGTAGCCATCGTGAATTGAGCGCCGCCACCACTTCTCGAAATCGTCGCCGGGATGCTGCGAACGCCAATAGGATTGCAAGAGATCGTAACCGGAAGTGTTCGGCTGGTCGGTAAAGATAGCCAGTATCTCGTGCGCGCTCTTGCCATCGTAGAGAGGCAGGATCATTGGCTGGATGATGCTGGCCGTGCCATCGTGGGCGCGAACGTCGCTCCAAGACTCGAGATAATGCGCCTCGGGCACGTGCCAGTGGCAGTAATCCGAGGTCTCATTGTTGTAGAGCGAGAGTTGGATGGTGGTCGGCGCTGTTTCTTGTTTCAGTCCGTTGGTCAGCAGCTTCTTCAGCGCGGATGTAAAGTCGAGATCGGCGGGGGCGTCATAAGCCGGGTTGCCGCCGATCATCACCAGCGTCTCCACTTTGCCGGCGTTGATGTCGGCTACCAGCGCGCTGATCGATTGCGTGTGCTCGACAGGATCAATCTCCACCGGCTCGGTGTAGGTCACGGTCTGGCCGGCATTGCCCAGTGCGGCGTTGATGGCGTGGGCCAGAGCGTTGACGGTTCCGCTCTGGAATTCGCCCGCAACCACCAGGCTCTTGCCGCGATGCAGCTTCAGGTCGGCTGCCACTGCGTTCACCCACTTCTGTTGCTGGGGATCGCTCAAGATCTGGCTTGTCCGCGCCTCTAGGCCGACCGGGAATTGAAGGGCCAGCGCCCGAGCAATCTTTTCCACTTCCGAATACCGCACCGGCAGCCAGTGATCCGCCTTGGCTCCGGTAGTGGTGGTTGAACTCTCCGCCACATAAAGGCGGTTCATCTCCATTTCCTGGCCCGTCAGCTTGCGCCGGGACATGAAGTCGCGGGCATAGCGCACGAAACCGGGAAACCAGGAGCCGGAGAGGAAGTCGGCGTCGAGCGAAACCACGACCTCGGCGGCCTCAAACTTGTACTGCGGATCATAGTAACCGCCGAAGGCCATCTTCGAACCTGACCGTATGCCGTCACGATGCGCCGGCTCCCAGCGGTGCCACTGCGCCTGGGGGAAGATCTGCTGGATGGCCTTCATCTGCGAGCCCAGCGTAGGCGAGCTCACCGCGCCGGTAAGGAAGCGCAGCCCAGCGCCTTGGTTAGCTTTGTGGTAAACAACCCGGCCTCGCATCATACCCAGGAACTCGCCCCAGGGACGCGGCTCGCCCTTTTCGGTGACCACGGTAGAGCGGTCAGGATCGTAGAGGTTCAGGATGGAGGCCTGGGCAAACAGGTCCGTGGCTCCCAAACTGCACGCATGCTGCGGATTGCCTTCGATCTTGGTGGGACGGTATTCGTGCGTCTCCACCAGAAGGGGAAGTCCGTATCCGGCGAAGGGCATGGCCGTGGCATAAAACATGGGCCGGCCCAGAACCAGCTCTTCCGGCTGGCGAACATAGGGAAGAATCTCCTCCAACGGCTGACGGGTGCAGCCGGCAAGCCCGGCCAGCGCCATCGACGCCCCGGCCAGCTTCATGAAATCGCGCCGTGAAACCGGATCAAGCCACTCCGAGTGCTGGCGCGGGAACTCGCGCTCCAACAGGTCGCCAAAGGCTTCCTCGCCGGAAAGCTCTTCCAGCGTGCGCCAGTACCTTGGCCCTTTGGCTGCGGCCAGCTTCTTGCGGACTTCGTCCAACTCCAGACGGGCCGGCTTGATCTCGCCCACGGGAATCAGGTTTGGATTTGACTCGCCTTTATTCGACATTCGATTCCATTTGGTTTGCCGCCTTAGCGGTGGCAAGTGGAACAACTGGTTATGTCCTGCACCGAGCGCAGGTTGTATTTGGTTTTCAACTTATTGCCCAGCGCAATCTGGCTGGTAAATGATTCCTTCTTCCCGTTCACTTCGACTTCCACCGGATGTTCGCTGGAAGGCTCTTCATACTTCATGTTGAACACCTGGTCTTTCGGCCGCAAGAATTTCTCCGGCTCGCGGTGACAGTTCAGGCACCACTCCATTTGCAGGGTGTTCTCCTGATACATGAGGGGCATTTCATCCACCGGCCCGTGGCAACTGAAGCAGCCCACACCCTTGGCAACGTGAATGCTGTGGTTGAAGTACACGAAATCGGGCAGGTCATGAATGCGCGTCCATTGAATGGATTTGCCGGTGCGGAAGCTGTATCGGACCGGTTCCAGCATCTCCGTATTGGTCCACATCTGGACGTGGCAGTTCATGCAGGTCTTGGTCGGCGGAATGCCGGCGAAGCTCGATTCCTCCACCGACGTGTGGCAGTAACGGCAGTCCAGTCCCAGGCCGGCTACGTGGTGTTGATGGCTAAAAGGCACCGGCTGCTCCAGAGCCATGTGCTGACGGGTGACATACGGGGACCGCTGGAGCTGCATCAGCGCTGCTCCAACCGCGGAAAGAAGAAGTACCATGCCCAGGATGCTGGCCCGTGCCAGTGTGTTTGCATTGCGGTTGAAGATCTGTGCCATGGGGTCAAAAGTCTCTCAGGTGGAACCGTCGCGCTGCTCATCGACGCGATCAACAGTCCCCCGGAGCTGCCAGCGAGCCGCACACCTACCAACGAAAACTCATGATTATAAACAAGACTCGCGGATTCAGCTACTGTTGATGAAAAGAAATTGAAAAAAATCCGGCAGGAACTTCCGCTTGCGATGTTTCTCTCGATGTGTTTGTCGCTGGAATCGCTTCAGCGCAAGTTTCAGAAGAAGCAGTTTGCGCTCGGTCATCTCCTCAATCGAGTAACGGAGTCCCTCGCGAATCGAGTAACGGAGTCCCGCGCGGCCGATTCCTGAATCTTTCCTGCCGCCGCAGGGTGAATGCACCGGAACCGCTGTGCCGCGCTCGATCCAGCGTTCGTTCAGGCGGAAACCATCGGTAGAAACTGCTGCCGTAGCTATTGACCTTCCACGCTTCTTCCACCTCTGCCCGCCGGCTTTCAATTTGCAGGCAGCGTGAGGCACCCAGCAGCGGCAAAAGCCACATCCTAAACCACGAAGGCGGTGTCGCCATGAGAACCAGAAACAAAGTCATCATCGGAGGATTCACAGCCGGGGCCGTGATAACCGGAATTGCTGCGGGCGCAGCCGCGGTGTTGGCAGGCAGGCGAGCGATTCGCGTAGTGAGAGAAGTGCGGCGCTGGCGCGGCGACGATCTGCGCGGCCAGACCGTGCTCATCACCGGCAGCTCGCGCGGGCTGGGCCTGGCCTTGGCGGAAGAGTTTGCGCGGAACGGCTGCAAGCTGGTGCTATGCGCCCGCAATGAGCGCGACCTGCTGCGCGCGCGGCAGAGAGTGGAGCGGATGGGCGCCGAAGCCCACGTCGTGACCTGCGATGTAAGCAAGCCGGAGCAGGTGGAACATCTGATTACGTCTGCGCGGCAGCACTTCGGCCGAATCGATATTCTGGTCAACAACGCCGGCACGGTTTCCGTGGGCCCGCTGCTGTCCCACGGCCTGGAAGACTTCCACGAGGCCATGGACACCCTGTTCTGGGGCATGGTGAATCCCACCCTGGCGGTCCTGCCCGGCATGATGGAGCGCGGACGAGGAAGAATTGTGAACATCACTTCGGTGGGAGGCAAGGTCAGCATGCCGCACATGCTGCCGTACAGTTGCGCCAAATTCGCCACCGTAGGGTTCTCCGAAGGACTGCACGCCGAGTTGGGCAGGTTCGGCATCCATGTTCTTACCGTTGTTCCCGGACTGATGCGCACCGGATCGCATCTCCATGCGAACTTCAAGGGCAAGCATGAGCACGAATACGGCTGGTTTGCGTTGAGTGGGACCAGTCCGCTGCTCTCGATCTCAGCAGAGCGGGCAGCGCGAAAGATTGTGGAGGCCACGCGCAGAAATCAGGCGGAGTTGGTGATTGGCTGGCAGGCCCACGCCTTGATTCATGGCCATGGCGTTTCTCCGGGACTGGCCGCGCGCGCGCTGGCCCTGGTGAATCAGTTGCTCCCCAAAGCGCACGACGGCGTGGCCCTCAAGAAGAAAGGCCACGAAAGCGAATCCGCTGTCACCCGCTCGGCGCTGACCGCGCTGGGCCGCAAAGCGGCACGACGCTACAACCAGGTGGAAGAGACCGCATAGAGTATTTCACCTCAGTAGGTGAAGCCGGTCAGTTTTTGTAGCCGCGACGCAGGCATAAGCCCGCTCCACACTGTACCGGAGGCAGCAATTCTGGAGCCGCATTCGGCTCTCGTAGCTTGAAAGTCCCTCGACATCGTAGCAACGACTTCAGTCCCGAAGGGACGAAATGAAAATAACCCGGCGCGGCCTTGAGGCGCGACGCGCCGAGAGGCAAGTGCCGGGTTGATGCCCTAACATGAGCAGAGTCCCGCTTTAGCGGGACGGCTGAAACCCAACGATCACAAGAATCAAAGGTTGGCTGCAACTGGCGCGGGCATGTCATCCGCGTGGACTTGGGCCTTCTGCTGCCTGATCGCCATCTGCAGCACTTCGGCGAGGTGCAGTGCCTCGCGTCCGGTAAGCCCTTCGATCTGCTGAAAACAACTGAAGCCGTCGGCGATGATGAGCGTGTCGGCATCGGCCTTCCGGACCGCGGGCAAGAGCACACGCTCGCCGATCTGGACGGATACGTCGTACTTTTCCGCCTCAAAGCCAAACGAGCCGGCCATCCCGCAGCAGCCGGAATCGAGTACCTGGAAGTCCAGGCCAAGGCGTTCCAGCAGTTCCTGCTCCGAATCGAATTTCAGAACCGACTTGTGATGGCAGTGCCCGTGGACCAGCGCCTTGCGCTTGAGCTGCGGCGGACGGTAGTCAGCCTTCTGCACCAGAAATTCACTCAACAAAAAAGTTTGCCGTCTGAGTTGCTCGGCTTCCGGGTTGTGTCCCAGCAAGTTGGTCATCTCGTCGCGAAACACAGACACGCAGCTCGGCTCCAGGCCAATCACCGGCGTTCCTCCGGCAATCTGCGGACGCAACGCTTCAAGTGTCTGTTTCAACTGATGTCGCGCGGCATCGAGCATACCGAAGTCATAGAGCGGCCGTCCGCAACAGAGCGAGGCTTCAGGAATGATTACTTGATACCCCGCGTGCTCCAGGACTTCCACCGCGGCCTGGGCGATTTGGGGATGAAAGTTGTTGCTGAACGTGTCCGGCCAGAGCATGACCTGCGGCTTGCCTTGGTTCTGTGCGGGGCGTTTGCAGAACCAGTCGGCAAAAGTCTGTCTGGCGAACGCCGGCATCCGGCGCTGCTGGGCAATACCGCCGACGAATTTGACCACGCTGGAAATCCCCGGCGTTCGGCTAAAGAAGTTCACCAAGCCGGGGGCCAGACGGCCGAGCCGCGCCCAGCGGCGGATCAATCCCATCGAATAGGCCGCGCGTGGACGCAACCGGCCCTCATAATAATGAGCCAGAAACTCGGCCTTGTAGGTGGCCATGTCCACGTTCATCGGACATTCGGTCTTGCAGGCCTTGCAGGCCAGGCAGAGATCGAGCGCCTCTTTCACGGTTTCATTCTTCCAGCCGCCGCGCAGAGGATCGCCGCGCAACATCTCAAAAAGCAGGCGCGTGCGCCCGCGGGTGGAGTGCATCTCTTCGCGGGTGGCCATGTAGCTGGGACACATGGTTCCATTCTCGACTTTGCGGCACTTACTGAACCCCACGCATAAGGTCGTGGCTTCGGCAAAGTGTCCGTGCTCTTCGGGAAAAGAGAAGTGAGTCTTGAGTTGCGGCGGGTTGTAATTTGCGCCCAGGCGAAGATCTTCATCCAGGCGGTTGGCATCGATCTTTTTTCCCGGATTCATCTTCCAGCCGGGGTCCCAGATGCGCTTGAATTCGCGAAAGGCCTCGATCAATTCCTCGCCGTACATCTTGACGAGAAGTTCGCCGCGCGCCTGTCCGTCACCGTGTTCACCGGAGAGCGATCCGCCCAGCCCGACCACCAAGTCCGCAGCCTCTTCTATGAAAGACCGGAAACTCTTGATGCCTGCGGCAGTCACCAGATCAAAATTGATGCGCAAGTGAACGCAGGCCTGGCCGAAGTGTCCGTAAAGAGCGCACCGGTATCCATACTTCGCCAGGAGCTGATGTAGCCGGCGTAGATATTCGCCCAGTTTTTCCGGCGGCACGGCTGCGTCTTCCCAGCCTTCCCAGGCTTCCGGCTCGCCGGGCACACGTGACGTCGCCGCCAAGCCCGACTCGCGCGCCTTCCACACCCGCTGCGTCTCTTCTTCGTCTTCAAACAACCTCATGTTGGGAGGATCGGGCTGCGCGCTCAGCGTGGCCATGAGCGCCTTAGCTTTGCCCGTGGCTTCTTCCTTGGTCTCGCCGCCAAACTCGCACAGCAGCCAGCCTTTGCCGTCGGGCAACAGCTTGATGCTCGCCAGATGTAAGCCCTTCTTCCGCATGTTCTCGATGAGAACGTTATCCATGCCTTCAAGACCAATAGGCTGGGCGCGGCAGACCTCCGGCACGTGGTCCGCCGCTGCATAGACATCTTTAAAGCCCAGCACCAGCGTGCTGCGTTTCTTCGGCCAATCCACCAGCCGCACCTTGGCGCCCAGAACGATCACGCAAGTGCCTTCGCATCCCACCAGCGATCGGGCGACGTGGAAACCGTGCTCGGGAAGAAGCTCGTCCAGGCTGTACCCGGAGACGCGGCGCGGAATATCGGGATAACGCCGCCGGATCAACTCTCCGTATTGATCGCGGAGGGCTCGCAGCCGTGCATAGATTTCGCCGCGACGGCCGCCTTCCCGGATGATCTGCTCGGCTTCAGCGTCCGAAGCCGGGCCAACCCGCATGCGCGAACCGTCATAAGTAAGGATGTCGAGTTCGAGGACGTTGTCCACCGTTCGGCCGGCCATCTGCGAGTGCACGCCGCAGGAATTGTTGCCGATCATCCCGCCGAGATTGCAATACTCGTGGGTCGAGGGGTCGGGCCCGAAGGTGAGATCAAACTGGTTGGCGCGCTGGCGCAGATGGTCGAGCACCACGCCGGGCTGCACCCAGGCGTACTTCTCTTCGGGATTGAGTTCGATGATCTGGTTGAGGTACTTGGAAAAATCAATGATCACCGCGACATTGCAGCTCTGTCCGGCCAGGCTGGTGCCGCCGCCGCGCGGCAGAAGGGGTGCGCCGTACTTCCGAACCAGCGCCACGGTCTGGATAACATCATCGATGGTACGCGGGATCACGACGCCAATCGGTGTCTGGCGATAGTTCGAGCCGTCGACGGCGTAGAGGGCGCGGTAACCGTCGTCAAAGCGGACCTCGCCGGTGATGGCCGTGCGTAGCTCGGCGGCGAGGGCCTCGGCACGGTTGCGTGGAAACTCACTGTCGGCGGTTCGATCGCGCGGTTGCGTCTCCCGGGCGAGAGTCACTGCTTCACCTCACACAAGATTCTATTCGATGCGCAGTCACGCTCGTTTGTTCGGTCCCGCCTAAGTGGGTTCTCTACTTCGGTCTGCTCTGGTCCGTCTTCGGCTGCACCTTGGGCTCCAACTTCGGCTCGATTTGAGGGCGCTCCGGAACAATGGGTTGGTCCGCCTTCTCGGTGCCGATGGACAGGTGGATGGTTCCGATGCGTACCGGCGCTTCCACCTTTGGCCGCGACGGTTTGCCGTTGATCAGCGGCCCGCCGGGCACAAACACCAGGCGCAACTGTCCCTGGTTCATGCGTAGAGCTTCCAGAACGGCGCGGTTGGCGCGGAACCTGAAGTGCGCGGGCTTGAAGTCGCCGTGGGACTTGCTGCGCACTCCGGCGCTGAACAACGTCATCGTCCCCACAAAGAAAGGGCTCTCCGGATTGGGCGCGGCATTCGGGGGCAGGCCCAGGAAGACTTGCCAGACCACGCCCGGCGGGCGCTCCGCCTCAACGTTGTCCAACTCCAGCAGCAGCGTCTCGGTTTGGCTTTCCGCCAGCGGCCCCAGGCGCTGCCGGAGATCCTGGATGTTGATGGGAACCGACACTTCTTCCTGGTTCAGCTCGACCGGCGGTCCGGGCCACTGGATCAGCACCTGCGCAATCAGGTAGTAGATTGGAAATGGGAAGCGTATGGCGCAGTACTCCTTCACCTGAGTGGTCTCGCCTTCATAAGTGTAATTGAGCTGTTCGGCGGCGCGGAGGATGTCACAGGTCTTCATGTTGACGGCCTTGCCGTTCTCGTCAAAGAACGTGTAGGCCTTATTGATCCAGGAGGAGGTGCTGAGCGGATCAGTGCGCCCACCGCCCTGTGCCAGCCACAGGTTCCATAACCGGTCGACATTGGAGTGGTGGACGTAAAAGACCGGGTCCGCCGCCGCGGTGTCGGGGCAGCACATTATGCCGCCCATCACAGTGTGGATGTTGTCGTGCGGATTGCTTTCCAGGCCGTCTTGGCCGGAGAAGAAATCGACAAAACTGTTGCCGGAAGTGGGGTCGACTTGCCACGAGGCGTACGATGCTGTGCCCGCGTTCCAACCCGGCCCGCGATCCGCCAGATAGAGTTCGCTGAGGGAGTCACGAAAAGGCACTGGGAGGCTGCGCTGCGAAGGCGAAACGTAGTCCCAGTAGGGCAGCGCCCAGGAACTGTCACCCGACATTTTGCGGATGATGCGCTCAAACCAATAAAGATACATGCGGTGCCAGGACCAGAAAAACGGAGTGCCATGCTCGCACATGTTCCACTGGGCAAGGTTGTCGGGCCGCGTCGTTCCATGGATCGCGGCCTGATAGTCCCAGCTCAACGGATTGTGGTAATCCAGCGCCTTCATGGCCTTGATGGCCTTGCGATAAGAAACCAGAACCGGATCGCTGGCGGCCATGCCGCCCAGGTTACGGCGGATGTAGGGAGCGGCAAACACCGTCTCCAGGTTGAAAAGTGAAGAGCCCACTACCGTTGACGCGGCTGCGCCCGCTGTGACCATAAAGCGCCGGCGCGTGAAGAGATTCTTCATGGATGCAAGTCCCCCCTCTTGTCTGGAATGGTGCCGAGGATATACGCGGAATCGCCGCCACACAAGACAAATAGTCGCGCGCCCCTACCGGAAGGCGACGCTGCTCCCGTGGCCCGGGGAGTTCCCTCCGGTGGCATAATGAATTCACCCATGCCTGTACAAACTGTGCCGCGGCCTGCTATCAGCCCGCATACGAGCCCCGTCGCGCCCCGGCGCAAGTCTTTTCTGCTTCTGATCGTGCTGGTGTGGGCCGTCGTTTATGTGGGCAGCCTCTTTCAGACTCCACTCCTCGACGACGCCGACACCGTCCACGCGGAAGCGGCGCGCGAGATGGCCCAAGTTGACCACGACTGGGTCACGCTGCACATCAACAACGGCTTTCGCTACCTGGAAAAAGCCCCGCTTATGTATTGGTGCGCGGCGGCAAGCTTCAAATTGTTCGGCGTGCACGAATGGTCGGCGCGGCTGCCCATCGCTCTGGGCGTGCTGGCGCTGTTGCTGGCTGTGTATCGTCTGGGCCGCCGCGTGTATGGAGATGAAGGCGGATTGTATTCGGCGTTGGCGCTGGCCACCGGATTCGGTCCGTTCATTTTCACGCGCATTCTCATCCCGGACATGGCCGTGGCCCTCTGGTTGGTGGTAGGCTTTGATTTTTTTCTGACTACTCTCGAGCAAGCGGATGCCGGAGAGAGACCGTCAGTCTGGCTGTGCTGGGGGATCGCCGCCACTATGGCGTTGAACGTCCTGACCAAGGGCTTGATCGGCCTGGTCTTTCCGGTAGGAACCATCTTCCTTTTTCTTCTTCTCACCGGGAAGCTGCGACACCTGTTCAAGCTGCGGTTGGTCTCCAGCTTCTTTGTCTTTCTGCTGATCGCCGCGCCGTGGCATCTGCTGGCCGGATTTCGCAATCCGGCGCACGGCGAAGCACGAGGCTTTTTCTGGTTCTACTTCGTCAATGAGCATTTTCTCCGCTACCTGAAGAAACGCTACCCGGAGGACTACGACACCGTCCCGCTCTGGCTCTTCTGGGGATTGAACCTGTTATGGCTTATGCCGTGGACGGCTTTTCTTCTCCAGTCAGTGGGCCAAGTTCCATGGCGCTGGCGCACATGGCGCGCGGGATTGACGAAACGGGATCAGGCGACGCTGTTGTTTGTCATCTGGATGCTGCTGGTGCTGGTCTTCTTCAGCTTCTCCAGCCGCCAGGAATACTACGTGATCGCCGGAATTCCCGGGCTGGCGTTGTTGCTCGGCGGATGGCTGGCTAAGGAAACCGTCTCGCCGCCGGGCAGCCGCGAACGGCGCAGCGGAAGAATCTCATCGCTAGTGCTGATGACGGCTGGCGCAAGCGCTTGCGTTTTCGCAGTCATGCTGGCGCTGCAATCCAAAACACCTCCGGCGAACTACGACATTTCCGAGCTGCTCAAGAAGAATCCCCAGGATTATGAGCTCTCCTTCGGACACTTCCTCGACCTCACGCCCCAGGCCATGGGGGCTTTTAAGGTCCCACTTCTGCTGACAGGCATTGCCTTCGCTGCCGGGACGGTCATCAATTGGTTGTTGCGCCGCGCCAACCGAACCTTCGCAGCCAACGTGGTTCTGGCAGTCATGATGGTGGTGGTTCTCCACGAAGCCCACACGGGGCTGGTGATTTTCTCGCCCGTGCTGTCGTCTAAAGTTCTGGCGGACACCATAGAGTCGCATTGGCAGCCGGGCGACGTGATCGAGGACAATGGCGACTACGAAGCCGCTTCCAGCATCAACTTCTACACGCATCAGCAAATGCGCATCCTGAACGGCCGGCGCAACAATATCTGGTACGGGTCCACGTTCCCTGATGCGCCGCCGATCTTCGACGATGACGCGGCGTTTGCGAAGGCTTGGCGAAGCCGGCAGAGGATCTTTTTGGCCACCGACGAAGACGCGATTCCAGGCTATGTGAAGAGCGCGGGATATTGCCGGTTGGCGAAGTGGGGCGGCAAACTGGTGCTTACCAATGAGCTGAAACTTTGTCCCGCTCCGGCTCCGCGGTGATGCGCGGCTCGCCTTGATGGTCGGGACGAAGATCTAGGGGACGAATCTTGCCGTCTTCCAAAACAAAGATGTCGCCGCGCCAGCGGACTTTGTTGTCGGCAAAGCTCCAGAACCATACCCCGAAGGCGATCAGGTCGCGCAAGGGCAAGAGCCAGAGATGCCGCCAGACCGCGCGGTCATGCACCACTCCCTCACCCACCTGCATGGCGACGGCGCAACGTAGGCCGAGGGCAACCGCCAGCAACGCCCACGACCACCACGCCCCAAGCGATAAAGCAGCCGCCAGGATGGCCCAAGGCAGGCCAAAGGTCAGGACCAACCCGATGTATCCCATGCGCCGGGAATCGCGAGTGCTGCGCGCCCAACGGAGCTGGTGCTCGAAGAAACCGCGGAAGCTGTAGGCCGGCAGGTGGGTCTCCACCACCACGTCCGCCAGCACCACTTCAAAACCGGCGCGCGAAGTGCGGTTGCCAAGTTCAAAATCGTCGGCCAAGTAATCCACGAGGGGGCGGAGTCCGCCGATGGCGTCCAGCACCGGCCGCGTGATGGCCAGCGTGGATCCCAGAGCAAAGTGTATGCCGTTTTCGATTTGGCGCGCGGCCAGCACTCCGGCGATGAAGTCCGTGCTGATGCCGATGGATTCCAGTTTCGATCCCAGCGTGTTCGCAGCGATGCCCCGGTACGGGCAGGTCACCATCCCAACCTGGGGTCTCTTAAACGGAGCCATGACCCGGCGCAGGTAGTCGGGGGTGACGTAAATATCGCTGTCGTTGATGAGCAGATGGTCGTACTGGGCTAGCGGAAGCATCTGCACCAGATTGCTGAGCTTGCGATTGTTGCCCAGCACCTCGGGGCAGACCACCAGCTGAATTTGGCATTGCGGGAACTCCGCCATCAGCCGATGAACCGCCTCCACAGCGGGATCGTCAGCCTCGCTGACACCGAAAATGATCTCGTATTCCGGGTAGTCCTGGACGCAGTGGCTGCGGAAGCTTTCATACATCTGGGGATCCACGCCGCGCAACGGCTTCAGGATGGAAACCGGCGGCGTGAAGGTCAACCCGCGTTTGCGGCCGCCGCGCATGAATCGGCGCGCGCTCCACACGCATAGCGCATAGAAACCCACGCCGCCCAAAGCCAGTCCGGCGGCAACGATGCTGAGAGCTTGAGTCAACATCTTACCCGCTTAAGCTATCCCTATTGTAAGTCACTTTGGGCATCCAGAAACTCTCAACCTATCTACGGTGATTGCCCTATACACGGATGCCTGCAAAAAGAACCTGTGAACAGTGCGATCATCATACAAGCTGCGAAAAGAAAAGCAATGCAAAATTTTGGATGAGGGACGAGGAGGAAACGTCGCTTTTTGTTACGCATCCGTCCGCGGCCTCAACCATCTTATGCGGCCTCAACCATCTTATAATGGGAGACAGTTGGCGCCGGACCGGATGGTCGCTGTCCTGCTGCGAACGCCGGGAATATCCCGGGCCGCGCAGCAAGAGAGAGGAAAGTCCGAACTCCGCAGAGCAGTGTGCCGGATAACGTCCGGGAGGATGGATTCAAGTCCATTCGACGGAAAGTGCCACAGAAAACATACCTCCCCGGCTTGCCGGGGTAAGGGTGAAAAGGTGCGGTAAGAGCGCACCGCGCGGGCAGTAATGCTCGTGGCAGGGCAAACCCCACACGGAGCAAGACCAAATAGGAAGGGATTTCCGGTGGCAACACCGGGAGCGTTTCTGCTCGAAGCGCCCAACCTTCGGGTAGGTCGCTGGAGCCGTCCAGCAATGGACGGCCTAGAGGAATGACCGTCAGCGGCGGCAACGCCGTACAGAATTCGGCTTACAGGTCCGGCGTCACTTGTGGCCCTCAGATTCGAGAGGATTTGAGGGCCTTCATGTTTTCAGAAGTCGATGACGATCCCGGGCCCCAAGTGCAGGACTGTCCCCTTCGGGCCCACCGCCCATGTTCCGGAACTGATGTCGGCAACGGCATTGAGGTTCTCCTGGCTCTGCCTCGTCCAAGATTGGTCATCGATGAGGGAAGCAAAGAACAATCCGGTTGTTCCTGCGGCAATGACGGGTCTAAAGCTTCTAAGCGGATGGGGCAAAATGATGACCGACGATAGGTAGAATCCAGGGTGGTTTTTTGGTTTGCCGATCCGCCAGGTCTTGCCGCCATTAGAAGTGATAAGCAAGTTGGGCAATTCGGAATTACCAGGATTCTTGTAATCTCCTCCCACGGCAACGCCAAAGCTCACATCTTCAAACGCGAGTGAGAATATGCCGGAAGAAGCGTTGGCGGGGTGCATCGGCGTATCGGTGACCGCCCAGGTGCGCCCACGGTTCGTAGAACGAAACACACGGGCCGCTTGCGCCCCGCCTGTAGCGAACCAAACATTTCTGTCGCCGTGCACCACGAGGCACGAATTGCTGGCTGCGAAAGCCCCTTCGTTAGGAAGCGCCGGCGGAAGCACGGACGGCGCAACTTGTCGCCAAGTCACACCGCCGTCATCGGTGGTGAACAGCACGAAGCGGCCCTCTACGGGATCGCTCAGAACAATGCCGTGCTTGCGATCCCAGAAGGCAACGGCGTCAAAGAAAATTCCTGCGCGCTTTTCTTCAAACACTTGCTTCCAGGTCTTGCCGCTGTCCGTTGTACGGTAAATTCGCGCTTGGCCCTTTTCCGCCGGCCCGGAGCTGATGATGACGGCGGTGTTGCCGTCGAAGGCGCGAATCCCGCGGAAGTCGAGTTTCTCAGCGCCGGGAACGGTGATCACCGACCAATGTTTCCCACTGTCCACGCTGCGAATCACGGTGCCTTCAGTTCCACTGGCCCAGACCACGTCTTTGCTGACCACGCTCAGGCCGCGCAAGCTGGCTTGGGTCGGGACATCAATCTTTTCCCACTGGCCGCTGGCAGGAAGTGAGCAAAGAAGCGCGAGCGAAAAGATGAGTTTCATCGAAAGTCTCGGTTAGCCGGCCCTGATCTGTGTGTGTCTGCGTAAGTCTGCGGCAAGATGTCTCTACTCTCCCGACCTTGCCAGCTCCACCGCGCGCACCAGTGCCTGGGCCTTGTTGAGGCACTCCTGGTATTCGCTCTCGGGGACGGAGTCGGCCACGATTCCCGCGCCCGCCTGCACGTAAGCCATCTTTCCCTTCATCAACATGGTGCGGATCACGATGCAGGAATCGAGGTTACCGGCAAAATCCGCGTACAAGACCGATCCACCGTAGATTCCACGCCGCACCGGTTCGACTTCTTCGATGATCTCCATGGCCCGCACCTTGGGTGCGCCGGTGAGAGTGCCGGCGGGAAAGCAGGCGGCAAAGGCGTCCACAGCGCTGAGCCCCTGGCGCAGCCTGCCTTCTACGGCTGAAACCAGGTGCATGACGTGGGAATATCTTTCCACGTACATGAGATCGCGCACTTTGACCGTGCCAAATTCGCTGACGCGGCCGACGTCGTTTCGGCCCAGGTCCACCAACATCACGTGCTCGGCGCGCTCCTTCTCGTCGCTGCGCAGCTCCTGCTCCATGCGGAGATCTTCCGCCTCGTCGCGGCCGCGCTTGCGTGTGCCGGCGATGGGCCGGTATTCGAGAGCCCGTCCCGTCACCCGTACCAGCATCTCCGGCGAAGAGCCCAGGATGGTCATGCCGTTGAAGCGGAGAAAATACATGTAAGGAGAAGGATTCACCCGGCGCAGCGCGCGATAAATGTTGAGGGGCGGAACTCCGGGCTCCATCACCAGGCGCAACGAGGGCACTGCCTGAAAGACATCGCCGGCCATGATGTACTCCTTGACCTTCGCCACGGTCCGCAAGAAATGCTTTTTGCTGACGGAGACCGCAGTTTTCAGCTTTCCTTTTTGCGGCCGCGGTGGCTGCAGATACTTCTTGGGTAGCGGTGCGGCCAGTTGTTGCTCGATCCTGGCAATGTCGCGCAGCGCTTTCGAGTAGGCCTGTCGCGGGGGCTGGCGACGAACGTCGGCGGTGGCGATGATGTAGATCTCGTGGCGCACGTGATCGAAGGCCAGAAGACGGTCGAAAAACATCAGGGAGCAATCGGGAATCTTGAGGTCATCGCGGCCCAACGAGGGCAGCTTCTCCAATTGCCGCACGGCATCATGGGCAAAGAATCCCACGGCGCCAGCGGTGAAGGGAGGCAGGCCGGCCACCTTGGCCGGTTTGTGCTCGCGAAGTAGACGGCCCAGCACCTGAAAAACGCTGCCTTCCAACTCCTGCTTCTTGCCATGGTTTTCCACTGTGATCCGGCTGCCGCGGGCCTCAACCACCATGTAAGGACGCGCCCCCAGAAAGGTATAGCGCGCCACCTTTTCGCCGCCTTCCACCGACTCCAGCAGGAAGGCATGTGGTTCCTCGGCGGCAATGCTCAGGAAAGCGGAAACCGGCGTCCGCAAATCCGCAGCTACAATCTTGGCAACGGGAACCAGCGAGGCTTGTCTCGCCAGCGACGCGAACTCCTGGTAGTTGGGGAAAAGCATCGGGGATTCATCTTACTTGATGCTCCCCTCGCTCGGCCAAACCCGGTCCTATTGGCCAAACGGACACGTACCTTCCGGCCAAGGCCAAATGACACATTTGGGTACCCAGTGCTAACCCGGTGAGAACCGATTTGGACTATACTCTTCTGCCAAACTTCAAGAAGCGCGCTCCCCCCGAAGTTCAGGACAAAATGTTCCCTGCGGTTTCTCAGGGCAGAACCCGCACAACGCCCGGGGTCATCACGCAGAGATTTTGTTTGAAGGTGAAGCGGAATGCTGGTTAGATTCTGGGGGGTTCGCGGTTCCACGCCGACCCCTCAGCCGGAAAACTTGCGTTACGGTGGCAACACCTCATGCGTAGAAGTGCGCATCAACGGGCACGTCTACGTCTTTGACTGCGGCACCGGCTTTCGCAACCTGGGCAAGCAGTTGCAACAGGAGACCAACGGCACTCCCCTGGTAGCGCATATTTTCCTTTCCCATTTCCACTGGGACCACATTCAGGGCATTCCCTTCTTCGCGCCTCTGTACCATAACCCCAGGAGTTCGTTCTTCTTTCACTCCTCCAACCGCACCCGGGGCTTGCAGCGCGCGCTGGAAGAGCAGATGTCCGATCCTTACTTCCCGGTCAACATGAACGAAATGGCCGCGCGCCGCCAGTTCTTCGACATGGCGGAAGAGCGGCTAACCCTCGACGATTGCGTGATCCAGTCCATGTGGCTCAACCACCCCCAAGGCTGCCTGGGTTTCCGTCTGGAGACACGCGAAGGCGTGCTGGTGTACGCCACCGACAATGAGCCTGGCGATCCGGTGTTCGACCGCAATGTACGCAAGCTGGCCGAAGGGGCCGACGTGCTGATCTACGACGCGCAGTACCTGCCGGAAGAATATGCCGCTGGCAAACGCGGCTGGGGACACAGTCATTGGCGCGAAGCCGTCAACGTGGTGATGGAAAGCGGCGCCCGCGAACTCATTCTCTTCCACCACGATCCCGACCACACTGACGACTGCCTCGATTCCGTAGTGGCCAAGGCCCGCGAGTACTATCCTAAAGTCCGCGCGGCTTCTGAAGGCATGGAAATCAAGCTGTAAGAGGCAGTCAGCAATCAGCCCTCAGCAATCAGCCCTCAGCAATCAGCCCTCAGCAAT